>NZ_CALIMY010000085.1 GCF_938045205.1 uncultured Campylobacter sp. | reverse complement strand
TCTTTTCGTTAAAAATCGACATCGTGCGCTGAAGATTGCTTATATCTTTTTGCATCGTCTGCATAAAATAATCTCTCAGCTGCAGATACTCCTCTTTATTTGCCATCAAGATATTTAGTATCTCGACCTCAGCGTTTTCTTTATAAAGCACAAGCTGATCGTGAAGACCGAAAAAACTAAGGCTGCCGTTGCGTAGGTGCATAATAGCCTTTGCTCCGAAAATTCCTGATGCGGCTAAAACAAAAATACACAATATATCAGTTATGCTTTCACCGATTGTCATATCGTATGTATCGGCGGCAAAAATTAATAAAATCCAAAGAAGTAGTGCTATTTTTATAAACCAATTTATCCTTTGCCGCATACTGTGTCTGCAATCAAAGCTAATTATCATCGCACCTATACTATTTAATTCGAAAATTTTATGGATCTTGTTTTTGTAATAATACAGAATTTTATCGTTTTTAAACTCAAAATACATGCCGTCTTTATCCCTAATTACGGTCAACAATGAAACCAATATAGACGGAAGCATTCGAAAAGTCTTAAGACTAACTGGATTTACTATGGTGGCAAAAGTCAAAAATATAATAAAACCTACCAGTAGCGCCGGAAATTGATAAATCATAAATTCGTAATAAGTATGGTCTTTGATGATTATCGGCTCTTTATCGTAATCTCTAGTTTTGTAATTTTCCCGCAAGGCGCCGCCGTCATTCGAGATAAAATTTTGTGACTCTGCGTTGTTTTCACAGACAGAATTTAGAGCCGCTTCGCTTTCTAAATTTAAAGCGTCAGGATCGGAATTTAGGGTTTCAGAATTTAAAGCTTCAGAATTTGTAGCTCTAGAATTCAGGGATTCAGAATTTGAAGCTTCGAAATTTGAAACTTCAAAATTAGAGGCTTCGGAATTCTGGATTTCAGAATTCGGGACTTTAAAATTTTCGCCGTTAGAATTTTGTTCCAAACCTCGCTTCGGCTCTTGATGTCGCTTTTGTAGTGGCTTTTTTAATTCATCTAGCCTGCTTTGATCCATTTGCCGCCTTTAAATTTGATGGACGCGCCATTTTATAGCGCCGCCGCTTAAAGCTCAGTAAATTTTACCGCACGTCCGCTGCGCGCCGTTTGATCAAAATTTAGCTCTCGTATCTTTGCAGCGATTTTTTATATGTTTTCGCGGCAGTGTAGCCCGCGCTCAGATACGCTTCAAACTCCTCGCTGGTAAGCCTGCGCGGCTCGTTTGCAAGCCTTGCTGCAGCCGCTGTACCCGTCGCACAGCTAGCGCTTGTACCGAAATTCGCTTCATTTACGATCTCGCCTCGTCGGATTCGGTTGCTAAAGCCCGCTGCACGCGCTATTTTCGGCGCATACTTTAAAGAAAATTTTAAATTTCGCGTTTGCAGATTTAAAATTTTACCCATGCATTTGCGCGGACCCGCGATAAAATCGCCGTTTTGTATGAGCGGGGCGGCGGGGCCAAACGAACCGCTCTCCGCCAAGCCGTGCAAGCCGCCTGCCGAGCCGGGTAAGCAGCCCGTTGAATCCGGTAAGCCTCCCGCCAAAAGCTCTGCACCGCTTAGAACGCGCAGGCTTCGCACCAAAATCCCGCCGCCGCTTTGCGGGACGCTGCGAAACGAAATGTCAAAGCCGAAATTGTGAAAAAATATCTCGCCCGCCCGCGACGTGCGCTTGTAGGTGTTACGATCCGCGCCCGTGAAATACGCCTCGATCTCCGCGAAGGCGAATTCCGCGCCACTTACGCAAAGCACGTGGTTTTGCAGCAGATCGCGCATGAAATTTTCGATCTTTGCCTGCGCTCGCTCGCCATCAAACTGCGCCTGCGACGGCTTGGCATTAAATTTTAAAATTTCAGTTTGCTGCGCGCCGCTAAAATATGGCTGTTCGCCGCAAAATTCCGCGCCGCCTTGTGATTTTAAGGACTTGTCGCCGCTCCCATCTCTAGCGCTTCCTGTAAGTTTATGATTTTTTGAAGCGAACTTTGAGCCCGCCGAAATTCCAAACTCCGTCGCGTCGATTTTTGAGAAAAATTTTTCTAAATTTTCATCGCCCAGCATTTTGCTCTTCCGTAGAATTTCCTTTGCGCTTCGTCTTGTCCACCTTGCTGCCCGTAGTATCAGCTTCGCCGTTATTTGCCTCGGCGCGCGTTAAATTTCTCTCGCCGTCAGTCGCGTTCGTATCGCCTCGCGCTAAATTACCGCCGCCACTCGTCGCATTTGCTTCGCCGTCTTTTGATTTGGGTGTTTTAAAGCTCCAAGCGCTACAACGATCTTTGCTATAACGCTCGAAATAAAATCTTTCTCGCTCACCCAAGCTTTCTACTCCCTTTTCGCACACTCGCTTGATATATTCCATAGTTGGGTATCTAAGCCTACTTTCTGCAAAACTATTTCCGTCGTCCGCTCGCTTTATCAGCTTAGCGATGCAGGCGTCATCCTCCTCATCATGCCTGCCTGAAAAAAATTCTCTCGCGCTACAATACCCGCCGCTACCGCTTACGAACGCGGCATAAATAATAATAAGCGCCAAAATTAGCACAAAAACATGACTTTTACCGATTTTCAAGCTCGCCTCCTTCGCGATAAAATTTTGATTTTTTCCGCAGATTTACGATTTGCGGACGGATCGTAAACTCGCTTACGTTGGACTTCGTGCGCAGAATTTGTAGCGTAAAATTTGCGATCTCCCCCGCATCCACGAAGCTTGCCTCATCATCTGCAGGCTCGAAGCTCAAATCCTCGTAAAAGGGCGTTTTGGTGATGTCAGGGTTGATGCAGCTTACTCTGATCTGCTTGCGCGCCTCCTCGAAAAGGCAGAGCAGAAACGCCCGCAGCCCCGCCTTGCTCGCGCTATAAACCGCGCTAAAGCGGCTCGCTCGCAGCGCCTCGATCGAGCTGATGCCGATGATATGGGCGCGGTTGCGCTTTAAATTTGGCAAAAGCGTGCGCGTGATGATGATGTTTGCGGCGAGATTTACGTTTAAAATTTTTAAAATTTCGCTCTCGCTCATCGCCTCAAGCGGCGCAAATTTCGCCGTACCCGCGCACAAAATCAGCGCGCCCACCTCACACGCCGCAGCCAGAGCGCGGCACTCTTTTGCCAGCGCGTCCGTATCCTCGAAGCGCGAGGCTAGCGTTAAAATTTCATAGCCGTTTTGTCGCAAAAGCTCCGCAACCGCGCTGCCGATACCGCCGCTTGCGCCCGTGATCAATGCTTTCATCTTTTCTCCTTTAAATTTTTACGCCCTTTCGGCGCGTTAAGCTTGGCGCGCCGAGCAAATTTCGCTGCGCTAAATTTATCACCCGCTGTATTTGCCGCCAAATTTGCGCGGTTTAAACAATCCGCACCGCCGACCTGCGCTGGGTAAAATTTTAAATTTAGCCTGCGGACGTTTTGCTGTGCCGCCGCTTTGTAAAATTTTATCGCCGCTCGCTGTGCCCGCCCCGCACGATTTATAAAATTTAATTTTATAAAGCCGGGTGCACCGTTAAATTTTAACCGCTCGCTCGCTGCAAATTTCGCGCCGTATTCTCGGCGCCGCATGCGAGCCGATACGGGCTGTGATGCTTGCGACAAACAGTTCGTCTAGTGCTGCCGTATCTTTGCAAAATACGCCGCCTTCATCGCCTCCTCAAATGTATCGTTGCTTTCGTACTCGCAGCCCAAAACCTCGCGCCACAGGCTCGCATCCTCCATGCAGAGGTATAAAAACACCCGCTCGCGCCACGGCGAAAGCGCGTCCGCGGCAAATTTAAAAAGTTCGCGTTTGATCTGCAGCGGGTAGGACAGCTTGCCGTTCGCGTCCGCAAGGGGCATCTGCAGAATTTTGCTCCGCAGCCCGCGCGAGCGCAGCTTCTTGACGACGGGCTTGATGAAAGTAAGCGTGCCGAGCGAGACCATCGCGACGCCGCTTGGATCGAAGCTGCGTAGCAGCCGCTCAAAAAGCGCGCCGTAATCACTCCGCCATCCCTCATACCAAACCATCGGGTGGAGGTGAAAGCCCACCAAAATGCCGCGCGCCGCGAGCGCTTCGGCTGCCGCTAGCCGCGCATCCAGGCTCGCGCTTAGATGCTCCTCGTTCGCTATGATCGCGGGGGTATTTAGCGAAAAGGTAACGATGAGGTTGCGCGGGATCTCGCGCTGCAGGAAAAACTTAATATTGTTCGACTTGCTTTTAAGCTCCAAAATCACGTTTTGATGCCGCGCCGCGAAGTCACATAGCGCACTTAAAATGCCGAAGCGATCGCCCCACATAAGCGAGTCGGAGCTCTGCCCCGTGCCGATGTGGTAGCTGCGCGCGGGATCGAGCCGCAGCCGCGCCAAATTTGCCGCGAAATTCTCGTCAAAGCCGATTTTCCCCTGCTTGTAAAAGGAGCCGATCGCGCAATAGGAGCAGTCAAAGCCGCACGAATTGACCGCATCGAGCGTCAGCAGATTGCAGCAGCGCGTGTTTTCGCTCGCCACCGGACAGCGGCCCAAAGCGATACGGTCTGCGCGAAAGGATGAAATTTCAAATTTTTTCGGCGCGTAATCGCTTTTGAAGCTCGCGTACGAGTGCGGGCGCGACTTAAGCTCCAGCCAGGCTTCGCGCACGAAATTAAAAATTTGCTCGCCGCTTTGGACTTTTTTGGCATTATTAAAATTTAGCTCGCACCGCTCGCTTGTAAGCAGCTCATAAATTGGCGCCTCGTCCCACGCCTCAAAATCGCTCGCAAACTCCGCTAGCTGCTTTCGTTGCTGAAATGAAAAGTGAAATTTATCAAATAGCGCGCCCAAAAACGCGCTCGATCGCTCGCCCAGATTCACGCCAAACTGCGCGCCTGGCTCCTTTTTTGCCTCCGTCATCTTGCTCCGCTTCGTTTAAATTTTGCAAATTATACTTAAATTTCGCGCACCGTCACTAAAAATCGTTGAAATTTCAGATCGTGCCGCAGAATAGTCGCTCGAAATAGAAGGCATAAGCTAGCGTAATAGCGACGTTTAGGATCAAAATTCCGCCGAGTGCGAACTTTTGCGGGATTTTTTTGACGCCCGTTCGGTAGTAATACGAGGTCAAAATCACGCAGTCTTTCGGCAGGCTAAGATTTTTTTGACGCCCGTTCGGTAGTAATACGGCAGGGCGCAGAAAAACGCGGGCAGCACGAGCAGAGCGGTACCTAGCGGTATGCCCGCACCGCCCACGCCTATCTCGGCACTGCGCACAAACTGCGCCATGGCGGGGAATTTAAGGGCGGCGAAAATGACCGCTGCAAAGAGTAGCTGCACGCAGACGCAGTAAAATAGGTAGCGCACGCCTATTAGAGCGTCTTTTAGCCATAGCCCGATACAGGCAAATGCGAGCAAAAGGGCTAAAAAGACCAACAAGGGCGGATCCGCGAACAGATCTGCCGCGGCATACGCACAAACCGCGATGCATGCGCACGCCAAGAGGGCAAAATACAGATAAGAGCCTTTTATTTTCATCGTTTCTCCTGCGACTTTGCAATACCTTCAAATTTCGCAACGTATTTGGCGTATGAAGCCAAAATTTCATCCCTCGGCTCGGTTTTTTGCGCACGCATCCATAGTTAAATTTTGCTCTTTATCGCGGCGCGGATTTGCGGCAGGCGCGCCTTTACGAGCTCATAGACGAAGCTTTTACAAAGCCGCTCGCCGCGCAGATGATCGCTTACGATCTTCATCATCGCCCATGGCACGCCCGCGCGCTCGCAAGCACCCACGAAAAGCGAGCTCTCCATATCGTAAAGCCTGATGTCGCGATTTTCTAGCCCGCAAGTAGCGTCTTTTGCCGTGCACGGCGTATTTTGTATTGCGCGCGCTGCGGTATTCGTCGCGTCGTTGCGTCCGCCCGTCGCACTTTGTGCCGCAGTCTGAGACGCGCCTCGCATGAAATTTTTTATATCTGCCGCACCGTTCGTTCCTTGCGTTGGGGTTTGTGCGTTTATCTCTCCGCACGCCTCGATTTCTTCGATATTTGCCTCATCGGTCTGCTCCGCTGCGTTTAAAATTTTAGGCTCGCTCACGCAGATTAAATTTGCCAGCAGCTTGCCGTTCAAACTCGCGCCGCAAAATTCCCGCTCGCAAACGTTTTGAAATTTCGGAGCCTGCGCGCTGTGTCTCCCAACCTGCGAGCGATAAAATTTTGATCCGTCCTCGCCGTAAAATTCCTGCGCCGCCGTGCCGTCAAAATAAAATGTCTCGCCGATTTGCACGCCTTTATCCTCGCAGCCGCAGACGCCTATGTTTAGCGTAAAGTCCACGCGCCGCGAAAGTAAAATTTCACCGAAGCGCTCTGAATTCTGCGCGGAGCCAAAATTTAAAATTTCAAAATTTTCAGTCGCATTTTGCGCAGAACCGACCTCTGCATCGCCGCCGCAGAGCGCACCCGCGTCCAAACGATGCTCAAATTTTAGATCCGCGCCGCGCCGATCCTTGCGAAGCTCGCGCCCGAATTCCGCGTTCGCATCGGCGCGACGAACAAATTCCGCGCCCGCTTTAAATTTAGCCCCAAACCTCACGCCGCAGATATATAAAAGCATCTGCTCGCCTGCGAATAGATCGCCGCTGCGAGTAAGTTTAAAACTCTCGATTATCGCTTGGGCTTCGCAGCGCAAAGCCGTGCAGATTAGTATCATCGCCGCCCCTTCCAAAAGCGCAATTTTAACAATTTGAGCTATAATGTAAGATTAATTTGCACAAAAGGGCGAAAATGAACGATCTCATCACCATCACGGGCGCGCGCGAGCACAATCTGAAAAATATAAATTTGCAAATTCCAAAGGACAAACTCGTCGTTTTTACAGGTCTTAGCGGCAGCGGCAAGAGTACGCTGGCGTTTGATACGCTATATGCCGAGGGGCAGCGTAGATACGTCGAGAGCCTAAGCAGCTACGCGAGGCAGTTTTTAGACCGCGTAGGCAAGCCCGACGTTGATAAGATCGACGGTCTGACTCCTGCGATCGCGATCGATCAAAAAACGACGTCGAAAAACCCGCGCTCGACGGTGGGCACGATTACCGAAATTTATGACTATCTGCGCCTCTTATATGCGCGCGTGGGGGTGCAGCACTGCCACAAATGCGGCAAACCGATCTCAAAGATGAGCTCCAGCGACATCATCGCCGAGATTATGAAGCTGCCGCACGGTGCGAAGGTGATCCTGGGCGCGCCCTTGGTGCGCGAGAAAAAGGGCAGCTTCGCCGATATGTTGCAAAGCTTGCGCGAGCAGGGCTACGTGCGCGCTCAGATCGACGGCGTGCTGGTGCGGCTGGACGAGGAGATTGAGCTAAGCAAGACGAAAAAGCACTCGATCAAGGTCATCATCGACCGCACGACCATAGACGAGGAAAATTCCATCCGTATCGCAAGTGATGTCGAAAAGGCGCTCAAGCTCAGCTTCGGCGAGCTTGAGGTGGAGATCGCAAACGCCGCCGAGCTGGGGCTTGCGCAGAGCCTGATCCACTACAGCGAGCATATGGCGTGCTTTGATTGTAAAATTTCATTCAAGCCGCTCGAGCCGCTCGCGTTTAGCTTCAACTCTCCAAAGGGCGCGTGCGAGAGCTGCGACGGGCTGGGGATAAAATTTAGCCTCGATCTAGGCAAGATCATCAACGAAAACGCCTCGATCGAGGGCGGCGCGATCAAGGTGATGTCGGGCTTCAACAAGAGCTATTATTATAAATTTTTGCTCGGATTTTGCGAAGCAAACGGAATAAATGTCAAAATCCCGTATGCAAACTTAAGCGAGGAGCAAAAAAAGCTGATCCTCTACGGCAGCGTCAAAGAGATCGATTTCTACTGGAAAAAGCATAAGCTCGTGCGTAAATTTGAGGGCGCGATCAAATACGCCTACGATCTGCTCAAAAACGAAAGCGATCTGGACGATTATATGAGCGAAAAAATTTGCCCTGACTGCGGCGGGTTGCGCCTGCGCCCAGAAAGTCTAGCCGTAAAGGTCGCAGGGAAAGGCATCGGCGATGTGATAAATATGAGTATCGCAGACTGCGTGGAATTTTTCAGCGACGAGAAGCGGTTTTCAAATTTAAGCGAAAAGGACGCGCAGATCGCGGCGCCGATCCTAAAAGAGATCAACGAGAGGCTATTTTTCTTAAAGGACGTGGGGCTTGGATACCTCACGCTGGGGCGCGATGCGCGAACCATCAGCGGCGGCGAGGCGCAGCGCATCCGTATCGCAAGCCAGATCGGTTCGGGTCTTAGCGGTGTGATGTATGTGCTCGACGAGCCTAGCATCGGGCTTCACGAGCGCGATACGCAAAAGCTCATCAAGACGCTGCGAAGCTTGCAAGAAAAGGGAAATTCCGTAATCGTCGTCGAGCACGATAAAAAAACGATCGAGGCGGCGGACTTCGTCGTAGATATCGGCCCGGGGGCTGGCAATCTAGGCGGTGAGGTCGTATTCGCAGGAGATGTCGCGCATCTACTTAAAAGCAATACGCAAACCGCGCTGTATCTGAATAACCAAAAGGAGATAAACTACCAAAAGCACCGCAAGCAGGAGCTTTGGCTAAGTATCAAAAACGTAAATATCAATAATATCCACGGTCTTTGCGCAAAATTTCCGCTGCGAAATTTAGTCGGCATCACGGGCGTTAGCGGCAGCGGCAAGAGCTCCTTGGTGCTGCAAACCATCCTGCCGACGGCGCTTGAGGAGCTAAATCGCGCTAGGAAAGTACACGCGGTAAAGGGCGCTAAAATTTCCGGGCTTGAGAGCCTGGATAAAGTGATCTATCTGGATCAAACTCCGATCGGACGCACCCCGCGCAGCAATCCCGCGACCTACACGGGGGTGATGGACGAGATCCGCGCGCTTTTTGCCGCGACGAAGGAAGCGCAGCTGCGCGGATACAAGATCGGTCGCTTTAGCTTCAACGTCAAAGGCGGGCGCTGCGAAAAATGCGCGGGCGAGGGCGAGATCACGATCGAGATGCACTTCCTACCCGATATCAGCGTTGTCTGCGACGTTTGCCACGGCACGAGATACAACGCGCAGACACTTGAAATTTTATACAAAAACAAAAGCATAGCCGACGTTTTGGCGATGAGTATCGACGAAGCGCTCGAATTTTTCAAAGCCGTGCCTAAAATTTATCAAAAGCTAAAGACGCTCGCGGACGTCGGACTCGGCTATGTTTCGCTAGGTCAACCCGCCACGACGCTTAGCGGCGGCGAGGCACAGCGCGTCAAGCTCGCCAAGGAGCTAAGCCGTACCGATACGGGCAATACGCTATATATCCTGGACGAACCTACGACGGGGCTGCATTTTGCAGACGTAGATCGCCTGGTAGCGGTGCTGCATCATTTGGTCGATCTGGGAAATTCCGTCTTCGTAATCGAGCACAATCTGGACGTCATCAAAAACTGCGATTACATCATCGATATGGGGCCCGAAGGCGGCGAGGGCGGCGGACGGATCGTCGCTTGCGGCACCCCAGAAAAGCTTGCGAAGGATTTTAAAAAGACCGGTAGCTACACGGGAGAATTTTTGGCGCAGGAGCTAGCACAGATGAAAAGCACGAGCAGAAATAAGCGAGGTTAAAACGCCTTATCGGGGGCAAGAATGGATCAAAGCAGGCTTGAGGAATTAAAAAGGCTACTACAAAAGCGACATCAAGAGCCGAAGCGCGGCTTGGAACAAAATTCTAACGGCGAAAATTTTAAAGTCACGAATTTTGAAACTCAGAATTCTGAAGCCTCGAATTTTGAAATCCTGAATTCTGAACCCCTGAATTCTAGGGCTCCAAATTCCGAAGCTTCAAATTCTGAAACCCTAAATTCCAATCCTGGCGCTTTAAATTTAAAAGCCGAATTAGAAGCCAAAGCGGATCAGAATTCTGCCTATGAAAACAACGCAGAGCCGCAAAATTTTATCTTGGATGATAGCGACTCTTTGCAGCAAAATTCCAAAGCCAGAGATTACGACAAATATCCGTTAATCATCAAAGATCATACTTATTATGACTATATGAAGTACTCTATAATTCCTACTATGGTAGGCTTGTTAATAGCGCTTGCATTTGCCACTATCGTAAATCCCATAAACATTAAAATGTTTCGCCTCCTTCCTTTGGTCTTGGTAATATTCGTAACAAATTTTATAAATAGAGACGGTGCATACTTTGTGTTTTATAACGATAAAATTTTATATTACAATAAAAATAAGATTCGTAAAACGTTCGAGATAAATACAATCGGCGCTATGGCTTTAAGCTTTGATTGGAGATGGAGCTGGAAGCAAAAAATACCTATTTATATAAAGGTCTTTCTTGTTCTTTGGTTTTTGCTCGGTTGGCTTGCGACGGGAGAGCCGATCAACGGCGTGGCGATAATTTTTACTTTTTGCTTTTCCATTTTAACCACCAAAGCCTATATGCATCTACTTAACGGCAGCCTCGGCTTTTTCGGTCTTCACGATCAGCTCGTGCTTTATAAGGAAAACGCCGAGGTCGAGATACTAAATATTTTGATGGCAAATAAAGAGGAGTATGTGCAGCTGCGTGATTATTTTATGCAGACGATGCAAAAAGATATAAGCAATCTAGCTCGCACGATGTCGATTTTCAACGAAAAGATAGAATTTAGAAAATTTAAATTTTAAAGGAGAACGCTATGGAGCAAATTGAGAAGGCAAGGAAAATTTTAGCCATTGCGGCTAGATAACAGAATTTCATGCAACAAATTCCATCCCGCGATACGGCGGAATGGAATTTGAAAGCAGCTAATTCGTAGCGAGTAAATCTAAAATAGAATTTTAAAATTTAAATCCCAAAGCTTTAGCCGTTATATCCTAAGCGGCGCATATTTGCGCACGCGTCCTTGTAGCCGTAATAGCACGAGATACGGTATAGATCAATGGCGTTGAATTTATTCTGCTCTACGCCCTCGCCCTTTTCAAACATCGCTGCGAGCTTCTGGCAAGCAGGGAAATTTTGAGAGAGCGTGCATGCGGCGTTGTAGGCATTGGCGGCGGAAGCATAGTCGCGCTTGGAATACATAGAATCCGCAAAATTTAGACACATTGCGCCATTGCCGTTTTTGCACGCATCGCTTTGCACGACGCTGCCTTGTAAGTTCATCGCACGGATACCGTCTTGAACGTCGGCAAAGGAATATTTGCCGCTCTTTGGCGCATCGACTGCGCTCTTTGGTGCGTTGCTAACGCAGCCTGCCAAAAATACTCCAGCGGCGATCAAAGCTAGAATTTTTTTCATATTTTGCTCCTTAATTTTTTGAAATTTGGCGACCTAAAACGTAATAGGTCTCTTTGCCCGCGACCTTTTGTAGCTTGAGCTTAAATTTTTCCGACCAAGAGCGGATAATCTCCTCCGCAGCGGTCTTGCGCTCCTCATTTGTAGCGTCGTTTTTGATCTTAAAATATGGGTTTGAATTCGACATCGCCACATGCGCACCGTAAATTTTAAGCTTATCGTTCAACCCCACGATGCGATCGAGCTCGTTATCCTCAAAATCGCACTTCGATAAAATTCCTCGCAGCTGCGCGACCGTCGCGTCGTTTACGCTATATCCTAGCGCTAGCAAAATTCCATCTTCACTCATTCTCATCCTTTCAAAAAAATTTATTTGTTCGCTTGTGAAATCAAAACGCCTTCGATTATGCTTTTTATATCGCCGTCTAAAATCGCATCGGTTTGGCTATACGCCTCGCCGCTGCGGTTGTCCTTAACCTGCTGATACGGGAAAAGCACGTAGGAGCGGATCTGATGCCCCCAGCCTATCTCGCTTTTAGGCACGTTTTCGTCCTTTTCGCGCTGTTTCATCAGCTCAAGCTCGTAAAGGCGCGACTTTAGCACCTTCATCGCCGTTTCTTTGTTTTTGTGCTGGCTTCTGTCGTTTTGGCAGTTTACTACGATGCCCGTCGGGATGTGCGTGATACGCACGGCGCTTTCGGTTTTATTGATATGCTGCCCGCCTGCGCCGCTTGCGCGAAACACATCGACACGAATATCCTTCTCTTCGATATTTATCTCGATATCATCATTTAGCTCGGGGCTTACCATCACGCTTGAAAAGCTTGTGTGTCTGCGCCCCGCACTATCGAATGGGCTAACGCGCACCAAGCGGTGGATGCCGTTTTCGGCTTTTAGATATCCGTAGGCGTTCTCGCCGCGCACGATGAAGCTGACATCTTTAAGACCTGCTTCCTCGCCCTCTTGAAAGTCCAAAACTTCTATCTTAAAGCCCTCTCGCTCGCAAAAGCGCAGATACATGCGGTAAAGCATACTCGCCCAGTCGTTACTCTCCGTACCGCCCGCGCCCGGATGGATACTGACGATAGCGTTTTTATCGTCATTTTCGCCGCTAAGCATCATAGAAATTTCTAAATTTATGATCTTGTCCTCTAGCTCGTCCGCTTCGGCAAAAAGCGAGTTTATCGTCTCTTCGTCGTTTTCCGAGTTTGCCAGCTCATATAAGCCCTTCGCGTCATCTACGGCATTTTTAGCATTTAGAAATTTATTTAAGATATTTGAAATTTTAGTTTTTTCCTTGCCGATGGCGCCTGCTTTTGCGACGTCCTGCCAGAGATTTTGATCATTTTCAAGCTCCTCGATCTCTTTTAGGCGCGCTTTGATGTTCTCCGGTTTTACGACGCCTGCAATATTTTCGACTTTAGTATTTAGGGTTTTTAAAAGTTCCGTGTATTCGTAATTATCCAAAATTTAAGACCTTTTTATGCTTTTGGCGTGATTATAACATATTTTGGATTAAGGTTGTTTATAAAATTTTATTTAAGGCGGGCATTATTAAGCATTTATCTATTAGGGATATCAAAACCTGCTTAATATTACCGTGATTAATCAGTTTAAGCTCCGTAGAGAGATCGGGCAAAGGGTCGTTCAGTAGCAGTTTTAGCTTTGCTTCTTCTAGCTTCAACTTTTTGCAATCGGCTTTTTTGTCTTCAAGCATAGACACCACTAGTCTTAGCTTCTCTTTTGTCATTTCGCTTTGCACGAAAGTACCTTATACACGATAATGGAACATAAAAAAGCCGCAATGGAGCAGGCAAAATACGCCCAAATTTCTCCGATAGTTTTTTCAAGAAGCGCGTGCAGCCCCAGCAAAAAGAAAACTAAGCCTATAATGCAAATTACGCCCGTAATTATGTTTAGTAAAACCGAGTTGGCGCTCTTTAAAAAAGAGCGCCTAATATCGCTAGCTTGAGCGTCTACGAGCTCTACTACCGAAACTATAAATTCAGATATGCCGGCCATTATTTTTTCAGCAACCAAGCGAGCAAAAACCCGACGCCCGCAGCGATAGCAACGCTTTTTATCGGGTCTTGTTTTATCGTATCATTTACGCTTTCTATGCCGTCTTTGCCTTTAAGCCTTAGATCATCTATATATTTTTTGATCTCATTGCTATTTAGCTGATCTAGAATTTTATCTTTAGCAGACTCCGCACGCTCTGCGCCTATGTTTTTGATAGACTTCATAATCTCTTTAAAATCCGCTTTTAAAGAGTCGATATCTTTTTTCAAAGAATCTAAATTTGTCTCTTGAGTAGCCATTTTCGCTCCTTTTGAAGTTTATTTTAGAGCTAAAGCTCGTGGTAGATTTTAGTACTTATTGATTAACGCTCGCTAAATAGACCACCCTTTCGCGCTTAATTTATACCTTTAATATTTTTTGATATAATTACCAACCTTAATATTTTATATTGAAAAGAGAGAACAATGCAGATCATTAGAAGCGTAGAGGAGCTAAAAAGCTTCAGAGCGACGACAAGCGGCAGCGTGGGCTTCGTACCTACGATGGGAGCTTTGCACGCGGGGCATGCGAGCCTCATAAAAAGAGCGCGGAACGAAAACGACATCGTAATCGTCTCCGCATTCCTCAATCCGGCGCAGTTTTTGCCCGGCGAGGATCTAAATAGCTACCCAAAAAACGAAGCGGGCGATATTAAAATTTGCGAAAGCCTCGATGTAAACGCGCTTTTTATCCCGAGCGCGGATGAAATTTACGGCACGGAGGAGCCAGCGATCATAGCGCCTAAGCCGATAAGTGAAATTTTGGAAGGTAAAACGCGCCCCGGGCACTTCGACGGCGTACTTAAGGTGCTAAATAAGCTTTTTAATCTAACTCGTCCTAGCAACGTTTATATGGGCAAAAAGGACACCCAGCAGCTTTTCATCGTGCAGAAGATGGTAAAGAGCTTTTTTATGCCTATAAGTATCATCCCTTGTGAGATCGTGCGCGAGAGCGATGGGCTCGCGCTTAGCTCGCGCAACGCCTATTTGGATGAGGAGGGAAAGCTTATGGCGCTTAAGCTTTCGCGCTCCTTGCTAAACGCCAGCTCGCTTATTAAAAAAGGCGAGATCAGCCTAAATATCATCCGCGAAAAGATGCTTAGCGTGCTTGAGCCGCTGGCAGTCGATTATATAGCGTTCGTGGATTATAAATTTAATGAAATTTCACAGATCAAGCAAGGCGATACGATAATCCTGCTTGCCGCAAAGGTCGGCACAACCCGCCTGATCGATAATATCTGGCTGTAAAATGGCAAAACTCCATCTCGTTTCTCTAGGCTGCAATAAGAATTTAGTTGATTCCGAGATCATGCTTGGGCGCTTGCAAAACTACGAGCTCACGGATGAGCCTGCGAGTGCGGACGTAATGATCGTAAATACCTGCGGTTTCATAGCAAGCGCCAAGCAGGAGAGTATCCGCACGATTTTGAAACTTAGCGAGCAGAAAAAAAGCGGCGCGCTGCTGGTCGTCACGGGCTGTCTGATGCAGCGCTACAAGGATGAGCTCATGCGCGAGCTGCCCGAGGTCGATATTTTCAGCGGCGTTGGCGACTACGATAAAATCGATGAGATGATTTTAAAAAAGCAGAATTTATTCAGCCCGCAAACCTATCTGCAAAGTTCCACGCTTACCTCTTCGCGCGTGATAACGGGCTCAAACTACCACGCCTACATCAAAATTTCAGAGGGCTGTAATCAAAAATGCTCTTTCTGCGCCATTCCGAGCTTCAAAGGTCGCCTAAAAAGCCGCAGTATCGAGGACATCGAAGCGGAGGTACGCAGTTTGGTAGCGCGCGGATTTTACGATTTTAGCTTTATAGCGCAAGATTCCAGCAGCTTCGGTCGCGATCTAAGACGCGGCAACAAGGGCAGATCAAATTTTAAAGGCTCCGAAGGCGAGTTAAATTTTACGGGCTTTCGCGACGGGCAGAATTCCGATGGCTCAAGCGGCAGCGCGGGAGATAAGATTTCCGCTCAAAGTGGGCTCGCCTGCGGTAAGGGCTCTGGCGGCGAGAGTGCAGACGACGAAAGAGTCCACGAGCAGGATATAGATCTAGTCGCACTGATAAAACGCATCGAAAAAATTAGAGGCGTCAAGGTAGCGCGCGTGCTGTATCTCTACCCTACCAGCACCGACGAGCGACTCATCCGCACGATCGTGGACTCACCCGTTTTCGCAAATTACTTCGACATGCCGATTCAGCACATAAACGACAAAATGCTAAGCCTGATGAAGCGCGGCGCGAGCGCGGCGCGGATCAAAGAGCTTTTAAATTTAATGCGAAGTGCGCCGGGCGCATTTTTACGAACGGGCGTCATCGTCGGACACCCAGGCGAGGGTGAAGCTGAATTTGACGAGCTTTGCGCGTTTTTCCAGGAGTTTAAATTTGACCGCGTTTCGGCGTTTGCATATTCGAAAGAGGAGGACACGCTCTCGTATGAAATGGAGCAGGTGCCCGCTAAAATCATCTCAAAGCGCCTAAGTAAAATCGAAAAGATCACTCGCGCCGCGATCGAGGCGAGCTTCGCGCAGGAGCTAGGGCAAAAATTTATCGTCTCGCTTGAGGGCGAAAGCAGCGAGGGCGAAATGTTTTATGCCGCAAAAAAGGCACTCTGGGACAAGGACATCGACGGCGAAATTTTGATCAACGAAAGCGACGTGGAGCAGCTAGAGACCGGCGGTCGCTACTGGTGTGAGATCACACAGGTGGCGGGCAGCCAGGCGCTGGGTAAGATCACGGCAAAGGCGTAAAATGCTAAGCGCGCCCGTTTTACGCAAGCTAAAATCGGGTCGAAATCTGCTTGCATTTTCGCACGGCGTCGATAGCACGGCGCTTTTTTACCTTCTGGACGAGGCTGGCGTGAAATTTGACCTTGCGATCGTGGACTATAACGTCCGCTCGCAGAGCAAGGACGAAGTCGATTCGGCGCAGCAGCTCGCAGCCAAATTTAACAAACAAATCTACGTAAAAAGCGTGCGACTGGGCGCGTCAAATTTCGAGCACGAGGCGCGTGCGGCCAGATACGAGTTTTTCGCCGAGATTTGCCGCGAGCGGGGCTATGAAAATTTGATCTTGGCGCATCAGTTTGATGATAAATTCGAGTGGTTTTTGATGCAGCTTGGGCGTGGCGCGGGGCTTAGCGAGCTGCTAGGCATGCAAGAGCTTGAGCCCCGCGATGACTACGTGATCGCTCGTCCGCTTCTAGGCGTGCGAAAGTGCGAGCTGGAGCGGTTTTTGCAGGGGCGAAATCTAAAATACTTCACCGACGAGACGAATTTAACGGCCCGGTTTAAACGCGGATTTGTTCGCGCGAAATTTAGCGAGCCGTTTTTAAACGAATACTTTGGCGGTGTGAAAAAAAGCTTTGAGTTTTTGGCGGCTGACGCGTTAAGCTTAACTCCCGAGATTTCTAATCCTGCGCCTAAAATTTACCTCGTAAAACGCGGTACAAACGAGATTCGCGGCGTGGGTCTTACCTGCAAGAGGCTAGGACTCGTGCTAAGCTCGGCACAGCGAAACGAATGCGCTCGCTGCCTAGAAAACGGCGCCGACTGCGTGCTCGGCGGCAAGGTAGCCATCGGAGCTGGCAAAAATTTTATTTTTGTGACGCCATATATCAAAGCGACGATGGAAAAGAAATTTAAAGAAGCGTGCCGCACCTTAAAAATCCCGCCGATAAACCGCGGATTTTTGTTTGCTTCGGGCGCGGATCTTGCGCTATTTAAGGAGCTTTTGTGAGCGTTTATTTTACCTCCGATCTGCACTTCGGTCACGAGCTGGTGCTGAAAAAATATCCGAATTTTAGAAAAGGCGCGAACGTGGCTGAGATGGATGAAAATCTCATCGCCACTTGGAATGCGCTCGTTACGCCCGAGGATCTCGTCTATAATCTTGGCGACGTGTCCTTTCACAAGGATTTTGCGCACACTTGCGAGTTACTTGGCAGGCTAAACGGGCGACATTTTTTAGTGCTCGGCAACCACGATGGGCGCATCGCTGCGATGAAAAACGAGCTGTTAAGCCAGCACAAGGCGGACGGTAATTTTATGTTTGAGCAGATCGTGGGCTACGCCTTTGTGCGCCTATCGCATAAGAGAGCGGCTCTATCTCACTACCCGATGATCGAGTGGGCAAACTGCCATTATGGCGCGCTGATGCTCTACGGTCACCTGCACGCAGATATGGCTGAAGTTTCGGGCAGGGCGCTAAACGTGGGCTTTGATCTGCACGGCAAAATTTTAAGCGAGGATGAGGTGTGGTCGTATCTGAAAGATATCCCGCCCAAGGCTCATCACGCAAGTGAGCTAGAGGGCATTAGCGAGAACGACGACGTGGAGCAAAGGCGGGCTTTGATAGAAAATTTTTTACGCAAAATTAATCGTGATTCGTGAAAAAGATAAAATTTACGGCGTAAGACGGACCTTTTGCGGCAAAAAAGCTTAAATTTAAGCAAGCCGTCTAAATACGGATTGATTTTACCTAGTCAAAATTCCATTATGTAACGCGAGATAAAATTTAATAAAATGCGGCGCAAACAGGCAACTAAATCGTATCAAGCAAGCGCAATTGCAAAGATAAAATTTTAAAATTCCGCCTCGGTGCGGAGCGAAATATTTGATCTAGCGGGCTTCCAGCATCGCGATTTTGTTGATGTAATCGGCGAAATTTAGATTTATCAGATTTGTTTTGATGAAGATACGCGTGAAAATCACGTAGCCGATCTCGTTGCTAAGTGTGCCGTCTGAGTAGATGAAAACATTAGTGAGAAACTCGCTATTTTCGGATTTATAGAAGGTCTCGATCTGAAAATTTAAAAGCTCGTAAAATAGCTCGTCAGTATCGCTCATCGCTGCCTGCATCTCCTCGTCGATACGCATTATATCGGCGTAGAGCACGCGTTCTTGGTTGGCAACGACGAAACATGCGCGGTTATTAAATTTCAGCGCGAACATCGCCATATTTTCAAAATCGCTTTGATTTTTTAACAAGAAGTATAAAATTTTAAATAAACTAGCGTGCGAGCTAAATTCTATTCCAAAAGTCTCATCCGCCGCCTGTGCACTTGCGCGAGGAAATTCCACTATGAAACTATCATCGACTTTTTGATAAATACTATTTTCTTTAATCATATAATCTTCGTTAAAATGCACCCTTTGATTTTCGTCGTCTATCAACACACAAGAGATTAAATTTTTATCACTCAGATCCGCAAAGCCTGCCAGCGAGGTAGCCAGATCGTTTTCTTGCGCGATGGGAAAGCGATCGGATTTCTCATCCAAAATTCTTTTACCAAAGCCCAATTTTCTATAAAAAAACTCGCATGCGTCAGCACTTTTAGCGACGCCGAGGAATGATTTTGCTTTAAATAGTGCCATTTTTTCTCCTAAAATTGCAATTATATCGAAACACTATTATTTCAAACTAAAATTTAACGTCCTTCTCGGCGCTTGCAAAAAGCAGTTGCCTAATCGCCTCTTTGCCCTTTTCAAGGTCAAGTCCTTCTAAATTTAGCGGCGCGCTGAGGCTGTAATTTATGCGCGAAAAGGGCTTTGGCAATACCATCTCGTCCCAGCTATGAAATTTCCAAAAACTGCTCGCTTCGTAATTTAGCGCGTAAATACCTAGGCTTAGCCGCTGCGCAAGGATCACGGCACCGTCGGCGACGCTGTGAAGCGGGCCGCGCGGGCCGTCGGGAGTGATGATGACGTCGGTGCCGTTTTTTATCTCTTTGATCGCACCCATAAGGGCTCGCGCGCCGCCCTTAAAGCTACTGCCGCGGATCGCGCCGATACCGAAATGCGAGATCACGCGCGTGATGATCTCGCCGTCTTTGTGATCGCTGATGATAACCTTGGCGCGCCTTTTGCTGCCGAAATCCCGCAGCCACCAGCGCCTATAAGCAAAGCTCATCATCGCTAGCCTTCCGTGCCAAAACACGACGATGCAGGGCTTTTCGGGCAGCTTAGCGGGGGTAAATTTAACCCTGCACGTTAAAAAAATACACCAAATCAGGATAAAAATGAGATATTCGGCGATGCGGAAAAACAGCCGCTTTTTAAGCGATAACTTTTCCATAAAGCGCCATTCTGGCGGTCTTTTCGACACGTACTCTGCGCGTTTTGCCTAGTAGCTCCTCGCCGCCTTGCGCGCAGATTAGAAAATTTGAAAAGCTTCTACCGCACGCGGTACCGCCCTCTCGCAGCTCCTCGAAATACACGTCGAAAATTTTATCTTTTTGCGCTCCTGCGATCTCGTCTAAAATTTTAGCGTGAGCGCTTTGTAGCCTGCTTAGCCTTTCGCTTGAAATTTCATCATCCAGCGGCTTTAAATTTGCTGCCGGCGTGAGCGGTCTCGGGCTAAATTTAAAGGAAAAAACCTGCTCGAATCTCACCGCTTCTAACACCTCCATCGTCTCGGCAAAATCCTCCTCGCTCTCGCTTGGATAGCCCACGATGATGTCGGTGCTGATCGCTACGCCCGAGCAGCTTTGGCGCAGTTTAAGCGCGCGGTCCAGATACCACTGCTTGGTATATCCGCGCTTCATATCGCGCAAAACCTTGCTGGAGCCGCTTTGCAGTGGCATATGTATCGATTTACAAATTTTAGGATTATTGCAAAAAATGTCTAAAAATTTATCGTCCATATGCAGCGGATGCGGGCTAGTAAAGCGGATGCGCTCGATGCCCTCTATCTCGCTAAGCCGCACGAGCAGGTCGCTGAAGTCGATTTTTTCGTGCGCGCTAGAAAAGCGCTTGCCATAATTATTGACGTTTTGTCCGAGCAAAAATATCTCTTTGGCGCCGCGAGCGGCGGATCTTTCGGCTTCGCGCAAGATGATTTGAGCGGGGATTGAAATTTCATCGCCTCTAGTCTGCGGCACGATGCAGTAGGAGCACTTTTTGTCGCAACCGATCATTATGTTTATGAAGGATTTATATGGAGAGCTCGCAAAATCGCCGAAGGCAAACTCGCTCTCGTCGTAGTTTATGTCCGTGCTGATAAATTTTGGCGTACGTACGGCTTGCGAAATTTTAGATACGTTTCTGGCGCCGAGTACGAAATCCACGAATGGTGCGCGCTTAAAAATCTCTCCGCCCAGATGGCTTGCGGTGCAGCCGCAAACGCCGATTTTAGAGCCTCTTTTTCGCGCTTTATCAAAAGCTCCGATCTCGCTGAAAAGCTTATGCACTGGCTTTTCGCGCACGGAACATGTGTTTATTAAAATCAGATCGGCAATGCTAATGTTATCGGTAATCTCGTAATCTTGCTCTTTTAGCTGCGCGATAATATGCTCGCTATCGCGCACGTTCATCGCACAACCTAGGGTCTGGATGAAGAGGAGTTTACTCAAAGGATATGTACCTCGTACATATACTCGTTTTCGTTCAGCCCGTATCGCACTATGCGCTGATACACGCTAAAACCCTTAGTATCGAAAAAATCCACCAAAGCGGCTAAATCTTTTTGAGAATTTTCTCTATCCAGATAAAATATTTTTTGTCCGCTCTTTTCTACTTGGGCTTGCAAATCCTCGATCTTAACGCTTTTTGGCTTAGAGGCAAGCTCCGTTCTGGCAAGTTTTAGCTGCATGATCTATCCTTTCATTTATGTTTTAAACCCGCGAGTTTAGCGAAATTTAGATAATAATTCGTTTAAATAAAAATAAAGTCAAAATTCCATATAATACCGCACTTCAAAATTTAAAATCCAAATTTAGTAGCACGAAATCAAATCTTAAGGAAAATTTATGGAAAAAATCACCGACATCATCGAGTCGATTGCAAATGAAAAGGGGCTTGAGCCCGCGGACGTCAAAGAGCGCGTCAAAACGGCGTTCATCCAGACCGCAAAAAGACTTTTCGGCGAGGAGTATCTCTACGACAGCGAAGTCGATCCGCAGACCAAACGCGTCAAGCTCTACCAAAAGGTCCACGTCGTCGCAGATGATGATGAGCGGCTCGATGATCACAACTTCATCGCGCTGAGCGAAGCCAAAAAAATAGGCGAAAACGCAGAGATCGGCGATGAGTTAAGCTACGAAATAAATATCGAAAACCTCGGTCGCACGGCTTCCGGCGTGCTGGCTAGAGAGCTAAATTTTCATATCCAGCGACTGCTCGAAGAGAAAATTTTTGAAAACTATAAAAGCAAGGTAGGCACTCTCACCCACGGCACGGTCACTAAGATCGATCACGACGGCACGACCTACGTAGAGATCGAGGATACGAAGGCTTTCATGCCACTTAAAAACCGCATCAAGGGCGAGAATTTCAAAGTGGGCGACGTGCTGCAAGCCGTCATCAAAAACGTAGCGATCGACAAATCTCACGGCATCAGGCTAGAACTTTCGCGCACCAGCCCGAAATTTCTAGAAGCCCTACTCGCCGCCGAAGTCCCAGAGATCAAAGACGGCAGCGTCATCATCCAAGCCTGCGCCAGAATCCCCGGCAGGCGAGCCAAGATCGCGCTTAGCGCCGTCTCGCCAAACGTCGATCCGGTAGGCGCCACCGTCGGCAAAGGAGGCGCTCGCATCGACGCGGTAAGTAGATTTTTAAGCAAAAATTTGCAAGACGGAAGCGGCGGCGAGAGCATCGACGCGTTTGAATACTCCGCAAGCCCCGAAATTTTGATCACTCGTGCGATGGCGCCCGCGATCGTAAACTCGGTCAAAATAGCGCAGGACGGCAAGGCGATCGTCTATGTAAACCCCGATCAAAAAAGTAAAGCGATCGGCAAAAACGGCCTAAATATCCGACTCGCCTCGATGCTGTGCGGCTGCGAGATCGAGCTTATCGAAACTGGCTCGGCGAGTGAGAAAAAGGTATCCAAGGAAGAAGGTCTTAAAAATCTCGAAGCGCTTTTCGGCGAGCTGTAAAAGCTCGCGCGCCTCGCTTTTTGAAATTTTGTAAGTTACGCTTTTTATAAAATTTTATTCTTTTGGGATTTTACGAATTGTAAATTTCGTGTTTTGAAAATTCTGCAGCAAGGCGGAATTTTGTTTTGCGTGTAGAATGTGCAAAATTTGAAGCTAGCGGTAATTTTGCGAATTCGGTAGCTAGCGAAATTTGTAAATTTGACGCTCTGCGGAATTCTAATATAAAATTTTATCGAGCGCGGAATTTTAAAATTTAGCGTCAAAGCAAATTCTGACCGAAATTTTACGGCACGGAATTTTAAGATCAAATTTTATTCATGTGCGGATTTAAATTGACGCGATATTTTAAATTTACACGGCGCGCAAAATTCCAACCCAAGCTAGGTCGTGCCTATCACTCGTATAAAATTTCAACGCCGCCGTAGTGCCAAAATGCTTTCGGCGCGAGGTATTCGCCGCCCAGGACGGCTAAGCTTAGCTTAAAATACTGCGGCGAAAATTCCGTGATTTTTGAAATTTCCTGCTCAAGTAGCGTCGTGCAGTAGAGGTTCGCTTCGCCGCGAGGTCTTAGCGTAAAACCCTCGCCGACGCGCTTAAGTAAAGAGGCGGCTAGGCGCGCCTTTTGCTCCTCACTTAAAAAATTTATCCGCGCCGCGCCGAAGTCTCGCGCATGCGCCAAAAACTCCTGCATCGAAACAGCTGCGACGCCGTCTCGCTCGCCCTCGCCCGTTACGGCGTGCACTACCAAAAGCGGGCGTTCCCGCACGATCATGCCTACGTGCGAGTATTTAAAATTCGTTGCGGTTGCGATTATGCGGCTGTCGGTGACGTCGCCCATGCGAAAGACGAGATCGCCCGTGCGTAGATTTGATAAAATTTCATCCGGCACCCACAGCGGCTCTTTTGCCGTAGGCGCGCGCGTGAGCGTCCAAAGCTCGCCGAGCCCGCCTAGAGCGAAGATCAGACAAACTAGAAGCTTTTTGGCTAAAGCGCAACCTTCCATTTGCCGTCTTTTTTGACGAGTTTAACGCTCTCGGTGCGGTTTGTGCCGTTTTTAAAAGACACGGCGACTTTCACGAGCGCCGATTTCTCGTCGCTATTTTGCAGTTCGCCCGAGATGCTCTTTAGCCCGCCGCGCTTGGAGGCCTCCTCCTTGCCGGCACCCGCCATTTGCATCAGTTTGCCGTTTATCATCTGCATAGAG
>NZ_CALIMY010000084.1 GCF_938045205.1 uncultured Campylobacter sp. | reverse complement strand
TTATCTTGCCAGCTCAAGAATTTTAGCGATATTTTCGCGGCTGTAGAGCTCCGCCATATTCCATGCTTTGGCGTTTGTCGCGGCTACGTCTATGACCTCATTTAGCACCTTGCCTTCGATACCAAGCTGTGCGAGGCTAGTAGGCGTACCGATCTTATCAAACCACGCTTTAAGCGCCGTGATACCTTCGTCTGCGCTTTTAAGGCCGAAAATTTCACGAGCGAAACGCTCAAACGCGTTTAAATTCCTATCCTTATACCACCTCATCCACGCAGGCATTACCACGCTAAGACCGGCTCCGTGCGCGCAATCCACGACCGCACTCATTGCATGCTCGATCATATGGTTCGGATAGCCGAAGCCACCCACGCCCACGTAGGTTAACCCGTTTAGCGCCATCGTAGCAGCCCACGCAAACTCGGCGCGCGCGTCGTAATCGCTCGGATCTGCGAGCAGGATTTCAGTCGTGCGGATGACGGTTTTGATGTTTGCTTCGATATAGGCTCGCACGATGTCCGGATGGACGCTAGCGGTAAAATACCCCTCGATGCTGTGCGCGATGATGTCGCTCGCGCTATACACGAGATACTCGCGGCTGACGGTTGCTTGCAGCTGCGGGTTTATGACCGAGACTTTCGGGTATAGACACGGCGCGCTGATCGGGTATTTTTGCTTGGTCTGCTCCTTGGTCACCACGCCGCCGCAGTTCATCTCCGAGCCCGTCGCAGCAAGGGTGATGATATCAAAAATTTTAAGCGCAACGCTCGGGCTTTTGCCGGTGAAAAAATCCCACACGTCGCCTTCGTAGCAGACGCCCGCAGCTACTGCTTTTGCCGAGTCCAACACGCTTCCGCCGCCCACAGCAAGCACGCTATCAGCGCCGAATTCTTTGGCGAGCTTGATCGCTTCATTTACTTTGCTTAACACGGGATTTGATTTTATGCCGCCAAGCTGCGCAAATTCTATACCGCTTGCCTTTAAACTGCTCTCCACGACGCCCATCAGACCGCTCTTTCGCACGCGCTCGCTACCGTATAGTACGAGAGCTTTTTTCGCGCCCGCTTCCTTCATATACTGCCCGATATGCTCCTCTTTACCCTTGCCAAATTCTATCCTCACGGGGTTGCAAAAACTAAAATCTGTCATTTTCTCTCCTTTAAATAAAGTTGGCTAAATTATAGCCTTTTTTAAAATTTTGCGGTAGCACGATACTCCAAATTCCTTGCCTAATCATGCAAATGTAAGTGTAATCTGCATAAATTTAAAGGAGCGAGCATGAACGAAGTAGATAAAATTTTAAAAGACGCCGCGAAGATCACTGGCGAGCTGCATCTCGCCTATGGATACGTTCAGACGCCCATACAAGCGCTTAGCTTCTACTGCCAAAGCGAGCCCTTGGACTTCACGCGACGATCTACGAATCTATCGCGTACTTGTGCCTGCGCGACGGCAAAATGGTGGAATTTAACGGCAAACAGCATCACTACGATACGCAAAAATTCCTGCAATACTGCGCTAAGCCCGATTGATTTTCAAAAGCACATTAGGTTGTAGGAAACTAGATATATCTTACAAAACGGCGGCACGAAAGCGTCGCAAGCGGCTTTTGACGTCGGATACGAAAGTCCGTCGCAATTCAGCAGGGAGTACGCGAGGATGTTCGGCATGCCACCTAAAGC
>NZ_CALIMY010000083.1 GCF_938045205.1 uncultured Campylobacter sp. | reverse complement strand
AAATCCCGTTCTCATTTCGTCGGCTAAATTTCGCCTTAATTTACGCAAAATTTTATCGCGAATCACATCGTTTACGGGGCATGCTACTATTTATATGTATCACGCACTAATTTCATCCGCATTCTTATTTTAATCGCTTAGTTTATATGCAACACTTGCCAATCGCCGCTACGTCGATATACCGCCAAATACCCATACATTATACCTCGCCGACAGAACGCGCTGTCGTTAAATTTCACCCACGCCAAAATCAAAATTTTAAAACTACTCATCGCCACAGTCTTACCAAGCAGCATAAAATTTAACGCCGCGCATCAACCAAAACGATCACGTTTAAATTCAGACGCCCTCATGCCGTACTCTACTAAAATTTTATCTTTTCTACACGACGAAAGAGCCGTTAAATTTTAGCGTGCGTGTGTGAATTCTTCTTCAGCTACCTTATTGTGGCTTCTACGGAGTGACTAAATATCTAAAAAATCTCGGAATTATCATAAACCAAAAAATATAGTGGATGTCGCAGGGGTGTCATTGTACTATTAATAACAGATTTGTTAGGCTTTATAAATGAATTAATCAGCGCAAATAACGAGCTTAAAATGGTTTATAAGTATTAATAATCAAGTTGTTTTTAGATCAAGTGTTTATGAAACATATTAGAAAATTATTTTTACCCTCTTCATGCTTGTATTTTAGGGCATGACCGTGTTTTTTAAAAATTTGATTTGCTATATAAAGCCCAAGGCCAAGTCCTGAATTTGACGTCTCTACCTTTCTGTTAAAAGCTCTTTCAAAATCAAGTCTTTCCGGTTCCAGCTCATCTCCCGTGCTGCTTATACAGACGGCATTTTTATCTATATTTACAAGGACTTTGCCGCTAGAGTATTTTAAGGCGTTATCGATCAAATTTTTAACTCCAGTCGCATAAAGTTCAAAATCAACCTCAACCGCGCTTATTTCCATATCTGCTCGCACTTCTATGCGGCTCGTGTCTTTTAGCAAAAGCATATCTACCGAGTGATCGACGATGTCTATAACTCGGTGCTTATTTTTCTTAAGCTCCCATTGATTAGATACTAGTTTTTCGACCTTGACAACCTCGCCAAGTATCATTTCTAGCCTTATAAAAATTTGTTTTAATCTACTTTTAAATTTATCGTCTTGTAAGATTTCGGCTAGCATATCTGCCATGATTCGCCCCTTCATTATCGGGTTGCGAAATTCGTGCAAGATGTTACGTAAAAATAGCGCTCTAGCCTGTTTTATCGCATCTATTTTTTGCATCGTCGTATTAAATTCGCCCGCGATTTGACCTATTTCATCATTTGCTTCTACTTTTAGCAGTCTAAATTTGTCTTCTTCTCCAGCTCTTCTTATCATATTTTTTAGATTTCTGAGTCTCAGCAATTTTTTTAAGACGACTATGAAAAATGCGGCCATTACGATATTTACTATAAGCCAAAGTATCCAAATACTATGTGAAGAAAGCTCTTGTAAATTTTCTAAAGGCAGATCGTTTTTTGCAATGTCATCTTTGATTGATATATTAAGCCCGGCTGCGTCCATAATACGTGAAAACATCTTAGGATCTATGGAAGAAAATCTAGGTACAAAGTAGAGCTTTTTGTTGTATCTTATCATATCGGCATACGAATCGCTAAAAATTTTCTCACCATTTTGCCTGATCTCATTTGGATCG
>NZ_CALIMY010000082.1 GCF_938045205.1 uncultured Campylobacter sp. | reverse complement strand
GTGCGAAACAGAATTGTGATTATACAAGAGTGATGCTTAAAGGGGGCTGAATAGGAAAGATTTTAAACTAAATAAATTTTATGTTCGGCATGTGCTATAACTTCGCCGATGATAGCGCTACTAGCGTAGCCTGCGTTTTTTAAATTTACAAGCGCTCGCGCCGCGTCCTTTTCCGCTACGGCAAGCAGAAGTCCGCCGCTGGTTTGTGCGTCGCAAAGCGTTATGTCCGGCTCGGAATCGACACCAGGCGCGATAAATTTTAAATTTTTATAGCTTCCGGCGGGGATCAGCCCCTCATCAAGGCATCTGAGGGCGCTTTTTAAAAGCGGAATTTTGCTAGGATAAATTTTAAAACTCACGTTCCCGTTTATCATTTCAAGCGCGTGTCCAAGCAGTCCAAAGCCCGTCACGTCGGTCGCGGCATGTATTTTTAGGCTCGCCAAGGCGCCCACGGCATAAAAATTTAACAAAATCATGCTCTCTATCGCGTCACGAAATTCTTCAAATTTAAGAAATTTCGCCTTAATAGCCGTAGCGACAATGCCCGTGCCTAGAGGTTTTGTTAGGATCAGCAGGTCGCCTTCACGCGCTGTATTATTGCTCCAAAATTTACGCGGATTCACACGCCCCGTGACACTAAGTCCATAATAAATTTCGGGGGTAGAGATGGTGTGGCCGCCCACCAAGACCCCTCCGCACTCTTTAATTTTGTTTTTGCCGCCGCGCAGAATTTCGCGCAGAATTTCGTTTGAGAAATGACAATCGTCAAAACCCACGATGTTTAGGGCGTTTATCACTTCGCCTCCCATCGCAAATACGTCGCTTAGGGAGTTTGCCGCCGCGATCTGTCCGAAGATAAACGGATCGTCCACCAAAGGGGTGATGAAATCGAGCGTTTGCACTAGCGCAAGATCGTCATTTATGCAAAATACGCTCGCATCTTCGTTGCTGCAGGTGGACGAAAGCAGGCTTGCATTGGGCTCGATTAAATTTCCAAGATTTTCGGTTAGACCCGCCGGGTCAAGCTTGGCGGCTCAACCGGCGGCTGCAATAAATTTCGTGAGGTTAAAATCTCTGTAGATCATAGTTTGATTGCTTCGTATTTTGATAAGATGTCCATGATTTCGTATGCGTTTGAAATCTCGCCGATCGCGAGCTTATCGACCAGTTTGTAGCCCTCCAGACAGCTTCCGCAGCTTAAAATTTCAGCTCCCGCTTCGTTTAGTTTTTTAATCGCCTCAAAGCATTCGTGGCCGCGGTTGGTAGTTATGTGCACGGCGTTGTTTACACAGATGACCTTCACGGGTTTTTCGTCTAAGCTTAACGCCGCGCCTAAAAATTTAGCGAGCAAACTCTTTCCGATCGGGCCGCTTCCGCACTGCTCCTCGTTTAGAAATATCACCTTGCCTCTTTTTGGCGCCGTTACGCTACAATAAATATCGTCGATACTTTCATCTTTAAGCTCGTCCGTTTTTACGGTTTTTATAAGCGTGTCAGCGCCCGCTTGTGAAATTTGCGCCTCAAAGCCGTTTTTAGACAAAAAGCGTTTTATGTTTTCGCGCGGCGCTACGTCGTTTACTAAAATTTCTAAACTCTCTCCGATTTTTAGCTCGCCGAGGACTTTTTTAGTGCGCAAAAGCGGTTCCGGGCAATTTAAATTGCGACAATCTAGTTGCATATGTAATCCTTAAAAATAAAATTCTTTGAACCTCAAAGCTAATGCGAGCCGCACGCAAGCAGGCTCGCGTAAAATTTGCCCAAGTTATAAGCGCGGGTACTTCGCTTCAAATTGCGATTTAGCGATCTGCCCTTTATCGAGCAGCTCGCGATACCAGTAGTGGTGAAGTACGTAAACTTCCTCCTCCGGCTTGTGTCCGTCAATCATCGAGTGGATGGCACCGCTGATCGCAAAGACCGCCATATAGATATGCACAAGCAAAAATACCGCGCAGACCGCGCCCAAAAAATTATGAATAATCGCGCTTGCTCTTAAAATTTCGATCTGACTCATACCTAGCGCACTTCTCATTGCGGGGATATCATAGTCTAGGAAAAACATTGACGCACCCGTCGCTATCATCACTATGCCGCCTAAAGTAGCGACCCAAAACCACGCCTTTTGGCCTGCGTTAAATTTACCCGCAGGGATCGTGCGCTTCTTTTTGCTTAAATAGCCGCCCACGATCATCATCCATTTGATATCGTAAGCTCGCGGTAGCATACGCCAAAACCATGTCACTAGCATAGGCACAACGGCAATCGCAAACGCTATCGTAGCCAGTCCGTGAGCGTTTTTACAAAACCTCACGAAAGCGCCGCCGCCGAATTCCTCGCCAAACATCATAATTAAGCCTGTCGGAACCAAAATCGCCCATGCTACGGCCGCTACTAGATGATATAATCGCTCAAATTTATTAAATGCATAGATCGGTTTGCCCGCGTGATGATCGAAGTGCTTCGGCCCTATGATCGCGTAGTGCCCAATAAAAGCTATGATTACGCCCAAAACCGCACCCAACGCCAACCAAGCAAAAAAGCCCGAGCTTTGCAGATGTCCTTGAAATTGCAGAAAGATCGGACCGAAGCCGTTGCCGTAGCTATCGATATTTTCAAGCCTTGCATTGCCCCAAACATCGCTATTTCCCTGCACGATATCGGCGTATTTTTTCTCCTCGGCCTGCGCATAAATACAGGCGAAAAGCGCGAGAAACAATCTTTTCATGGATTTCCTTAGATATAAAATTTGAGCCGATTATATCATTTTTTGCAAAAAATTTTCTTACAAAGCAAAATTACATTTTTGCATTAAGCGCCGCGCTAGTTTCGCCTCGCGTACTCGTCGTAGCCGAATTTTTTGATCATTAAAACCTCTCCGCGCTCGTCCGCCAAAACAAGATCGGGCAACTTGATGCCGTTAAAGGTCGTGTTTTTCACGATAGTATAGTGGATCTGATCCTCGAAAATCACCCGATCGCCGATGTTTAGCGGCGCGTCAAATTTATACTCGGGCCGTCCACTCTCAAGCCCCACGACATCGCCTGCGAGGCAGGTATTGCCGCCGAAGCGGTAGCTAAATTTA
>NZ_CALIMY010000081.1 GCF_938045205.1 uncultured Campylobacter sp. | reverse complement strand
CCGAGCGCACGCTAAAGATCGAGGGCAACGACAAGCCGCTCGTGCTGTTTTTCTATACCAGCGGCTGCGGCGCGTGCAAAGCCCAAGTGCCCGCGCTAAACGAGCTGCAAGCTAGCGGCAACGCGCTAGTTATTGGCGTTTTGGGCGACGGCAAAGGTCTGGAAGCCGATGCGGCAGTCGCTCGCGAAAAGGGGATAAAATTCCCAAGCGTCAGCGGCGCAAACTCCGTAAAATACTTTGAAACCATCGTAGGCGGCATTTTCGGCACCCCCACGTCGGTGATCTACGATAAAAATGGCAAAGCGGTCAAAAAGCTCATCGGCCTCTATCCCAAATCCGCCTTCGAAACGCAGCTCAAGCTTATGAATTAACGAGCGGAATTTGATACAGCTAGCTTTTGCGGCGGCGGATTGCAAATACCCACTAAAATTAACACTTCGAGTTTAAAATTTCTTTCAACTTGCAGATGCCTTTGCGTTTAAATTTCAAAATTTAGGCGCGCAGCGGATTTAAATATTTGCCTAGTTTTGCTAAAATTAGCTTTGTCGCTAAGCTGCTTGAATGGCTAAAAAGCGGGCAATATCAAGATCGAAAAGAAGCAACAATGAGTAAAAAACCCCTTGCCCTAGGCGCTGCTGCGATACTTTGCGGCGTGCTAAGCCTAAACGCCGAGGTTTCGGCGCAGAGCGCGCAAGCAAGTTTGAAATTTAACGCCGCAAATTTTACGCAAGAAAGCGTGATCGTAGGCGGCAAAAAGATAAAATTTCGCGCCTACAAAAATATAATCTACGTCGCAAAACCCGTAAGCACGCACTATCAGAGCATGAATATCTTCATACCGCAGCAGTATTTTGAGGGGCGCAAGAGCGGTAAATTTGACGCCGCGAGCGCGCCGATATTTTTACCCAACGGCGTGGGCGGCTACATGCCTAGCGAAGCGGGCGAGGTCAAAATAGACGAAAGCGGCAAACCAAACGCGATCGCTACGGCGCTTTCGCGCGGTTACGTCGTAGCCGCTCCCGCAGCGCGCGGACGCACGCTAAAGGACGCAAACGGCGATTATATCGGCAAGGCGCCCGCAGCGATCGTCGATCTAAAGGCGGCCGTGCGGTATCTGAAATTTAACGACGCGGCGATGCCCGGGGACGCAAACAAGATCGTCTCAAACGGCACGAGCGCGGGCGGAGCGCTCTCGGCGCTTTTGGGCGCGAGCGGAGACGAGGAGCCGTATCTGCAGGAGCTGGGTGCCGCAAAGGCGAGCGATAAAATTTACGCGACGTCCGCATACTGCCCCATCACAAATCTAAAGCACGCGGACGCGGCGTATGAGTGGATGTTCGGCGCGCAGAGCGAATATGAAAAGATGGATTTTAGCGGCCTTGATGCGGCGGGATTTAACGAGCGCGGCGAAAATTCTAGCGGCGCTGAAAAAAATTCTAAAAAAGACGCAAATCAAAGCGCCGCAAAGCCCACTCGCAAGATGCTAAGCGGCAAATTAAGCGCAGCGCAGATTAAAATTTCAGACGAGCTAAAGGCGCAATTCCCCGCCTATCTGAACTCGCTAAGCTTAAGGGATGGGGGCGGCCGCGCGCTAAGCCTGGATAAAAACGGCGACGGCAGCTTCAAAGATTACATAAACGGCCTCATATCGGCCTCGTTTGCTAATTTTGCGGCGAAAAATCCGCGTGCGAAGGCACCCCTATACCTCGATGCAAAGATCAAGGATGACGCATCGCAATCGCATATACTCTTTTGGGGCTACGCGACCTCCGAGCCGCGCGCCAAGACCCCACCCGCATTCGACGGCTTCGCGCTTGAAAATCCCGAAAACGAGCTGTTCGGCGGCGCCAAATTTAACGCGGCGCATTTTACGGATTTTAGCGCGATGAATGACCCCGCCAAAGGGGTGCTAATCGCAAGTGCACAGCTCGTGGAGATGATGGATGCGATGAGCTTCGTGCGCAACGAAAACGGCGCGAAGCATTACCGCATCCGACACGGCGCGAGCGATCGCGATACGGCGCTTGCAATCCCTGCGATTTTGGCGCTTAGCTTGCAAAATGCGGGCAAGAACGTCGATTTTGCGGTGCCTTGGGGACAAGGACACGCCGGCGATTACGATCTGGATGAGCTTTTTGACTGGATCGACAAAGTGGTCGCGCAGTAGGTTTGACGGGCAAAATTTTACTTTGGATTTAGAATTTTGCCCGCAGCTCTGCCTAAAATTTTATCGCCCAAACACTCTCTAGCGAATACGCCAAACGGCGTAAAATTCCACTGCAAAATTCTATCGCGTCAAAATTTTAGCGCCTCCGCAAGAAATACAACGGCTTGAAATTTTGTGGCTAGCATTCAAAAAAATTCATAGAATTTTATCGAGGCAAAACGGCTCGAATTAAATTTTATCGGCCGCGATGATTTATGGCGCGAGGCTTTTAGCGCGATCTGCGCTAAAATTTCGGCGCAATCAAATTCTGCGGGCTAAATTTTAAATTTAAAGACCGAAGTATGAGATAAAATTTCACGGTGTTTATGCATTTCCGATCGCAGGTATTTGAGCGCGCAGTATCGCATAATGGGCGCACATTCGGCGTGCGGGCGATTAAAATCCGCCAAAATGAACGCAAAAAGCCCAAGCGAGCGCGGCAAGTGGGCTAAATTTAAGGCGTGCATTCGCGATTTTCTGCTGATCCAAGCCCGCTTTGGCTATCTCCATTAAGCCTACTTTAATAATCCACCGGCGCCCAAAAAGCGCCGTTTAGGGTCTGTATCTTTGCGCCGTGTGCATAAATTTCATAATTTAATGGCGCTTTTGAGCGCAGCTTGCCTATTTAAAGATCACTACGCCGCGTCAGGATCGCTTCCCAAACCTGGTGCGCCGGCATCTTTGCGGCGGCGTAATTCGGTGCTAAATTTAACGCTAGCTAGCATTGCGCCGCCTTTAGCTCGCGTACGGCGGGCACCGCCTGCGACGACGCCTTCATGCAAACCGTTTTTTGCTGCGCTGCGCCGCGAAAAAAGCTTTTAAAATTTTAACGCCCTAGCCTTTTGCGATCTCGTAAAAACCGTCTTTAAAAACGACCTTGCCCGCATCCGCCAGGCGCCTTAAAAGCTGCGTGCTTTTTTCATCAAACATCGCCTCTACATCGCTAGTGCGCTGCGGACGACGTGCCAAAGAATGCAATATCTCATCCTCGCTAAAG
>NZ_CALIMY010000080.1 GCF_938045205.1 uncultured Campylobacter sp. | reverse complement strand
ACGAAATATTGCATCAGATCCTGACCGGACGATAATCCAGCACCGACAATAACCCCAACATATGCTAACGCTACATTTAAAATTTGTTTTAACATCATCCTACCTCTTAATTATAAAAATTTTAATTTGCTTTACTAATATTAAGAATCTTTAAATTTAAATAATATTAAATGCTAATTAAATTTTATCCAAATAATGACACGAAATTTACACCGAAATTACATCCAAACTCTTAGCGAGATTCCAAGCGAAAATCCCGTACTTTGGTGAATAAAACCGCAAGACCGCCGCTCAAGGCAGATCAAGGCAGATCAAGGCAGTTTACTTGAAAAAATTCTTGATCTTATCGAGTATCCCCTCGTCGTCTCCGCCCTTGCTACCGAAGCTTTCTTGAAGCTCGCGCAAAAGCGCCTCCTGCTTCTCGTTCAATTTTTTAGGAGTTTGGACGTTTACCTGCACGATCAGATCGCCGTTTTTCTTGGTGCGGATATTTGGCGCGCCTTCGCCGTAGATCGTGAAACGCTGCTTGTCCTTGGTGCCTACTTTGAGTTTCAGCTCCGCCTTGCCACGCGGCGTCGGCACCTCGATGCTCTCGCCCAAGATCGCCTGCGTGAAAAACACCGGCACCTCGATATACAGGTCGTCTCCATCGCGCAGGAAGTGGCTGTCCTCCTTCACGCGCACTATCACGTACAGATCCCCGATTTCGCCGGTTTTAGAAACGTTGCCCTTGCCGCTTAGGCGCACGCGCTGTCCGTCGTCGATACCTGCGGGGATATCAAATTTAAGGCTCACGTCCTCTTCGGTAAAGCCCTTGCCGCCGCAATCCTTGCACCTGTCTTTTACGATCTCGCCCGTGCCGCCGCATTCGGAGCAGCTTTGGATGAAGCTCATATATCCGCGCCTGACCGCGACGCGCCCCGTACCGCCGCAAGCGGAGCAGATGTGTCTTTTTTTATCCTTCGAGCCGGTGGCGTCGCAGGCGGAGCACGGCTTTTTGATCTTGTATTTTATCTCCTTGTGTACGCCCTCTAAAGCCTCTTTAAATTCCAGCGTTACGGCTAGTTCGGTATCTATACCGTATGGATCACTAGGGCGTGAGCGACCGCCTCCGCCGAATGCCTGCTCAAAAAAATCGCCGAAAATCGAGCTGAAATCAAATCCGCCGCCGCCCGTGCCGCCGTATGCGCCGCTGATGCCCTCTTTGCCGTAGCGATCATACATTCTGCGCTTTTGATCGTCGCTTAAAATTTGATACGCTTCGTTGATCTTTTTAAATTTCTCCTCCGACTCCTTGTCGCCTTGGTTGCGGTCGGGATGGAATTCCAAAGCGAGCTTTCTAAACGCCTTTTTTATCGTTTCGGCGTCGGCATCGCGCGCCACGCCTAAAATTTCATAATAATCTTCTTCCACGAAATTCTCCTTGAACTATACAAAAGAGGCAATTTTATCTAAATTTAATAAAACTCAAGTTAAGACTTAACTATTTTTATGTATAATGCAATATTTAAAATTTCAAATCAACGATGTAAAGGATAAAAAATGATAAATGTATTGATGATAGAAGACGACAGCGAGTTTGCACAGCTTCTAACCGAATATCTGGCTAAATTTAACATCCAAGTTACAAACTTTGAAGACCCATATCTGGGCATTAGCGCAGGGATCAAAAACTACGATCTGCTGATTTTGGATCTTACGCTTCCTGGAATGGACGGACTTGAGGTTTGCAAGGAGATCCGCGAGAAATACGACATCCCGATCATTATCAGCTCGGCTAGAAGCGACGTGAGCGATCGCGTTGTAGGCCTTCAGATCGGAGCGGACGATTACTTACCGAAGCCTTATGATCCAAAAGAGATGCACGCGCGCATTATGAGCCTCATCCGCCGCTACAAAAAAGCTAGCGAAAAGGAAGAAACCGCCACGGATAGCGTATTTCGTATCGACGATAAGCGCCATGAAATTTACTTCGGCGAGGAGTCGCTCGTGTTAACGCCTGCGGAGTATGAAATTTTAGAATACCTAATCAAGCAGCATAGCTTTTCGGTATCTCGCGAGCAGCTCGTATACCATTGCAAGAGCCTAAAAGATAAAGATTCAAAGAGCCTAGATGTCATCATCGGACGCTTACGCACCAAAATCGGCGACAGTTCCAAAGCGCCTAAGCATATCTTTTCGGTTCGCGGCATCGGCTACAAGCTCATCGGATGAAGCACTCCTTAATCACTAAAATTTCGGTTTTTTTTGTAATCGCGATCATCTTAGTCTGCGTGCTTTTCATCACATTCGCACGGATGCAGATGAATAGAGCTCTAGGCAGCATGCAGGCTAATCAAATAAACGCGGTCAATAATCTACTTGAGCTATACAAGCGTAATGCCCCTCCCAGCGATATTGAGCGCTACTTCTCCAGCTATGGCTTGGAACTTGTAAAAGACAAAAATATCATCCAAAACATCATCACGAGTGGTAAAATTTTTTTCGTTCAAGACACTTCTATCGGCGAGTTTAGCTCGGTCGAGTATAATAATTCACTTTTTTTAAATATCAAAAACAACTCTTTCGTCGTGGTTTTCGAAAGCCTCGGCACGAAGAATTTAAACGATCCGCTTTGGGTCGGGTTTTTGCTTACGATGGCGGTTTTGATCTCACTTTATCTATCGATAGTGCGAAGCTTCACGCCGCTAAAAAAACTAAGCAAAAATATCAAAAAATTCGCCCAGGGCAACTTGGATGTAAATTTAGCCGCCACGCATAGCGAAGACGAGATCGGGCAGGTCGCACAGGAATTTAACAACGCGATTGCTAAAATTCAAGAGCTGATCCGCTCGCGTCAGCTGTTTTTGCGCACCATCATGCATGAGCTTAAAACCCCGATCGGCAAGGGCAGGCTCATCACCGAAATGCTAGATAACGAAACACAAAAAGAGCGGCTCGTCAATGTCTTCGAACGTCTTGAAATTTTAATCAACGAGTTTGCCAAAATCGAGCAACTGCTCTCAAAGAGCTACTCGCTCAACTATCAGGATTATCATTTCAGCCTCATTTTAGAGCAAGTAAAAGATATGTCGATGCTCGATAATTGGGACGAGCTCATTAGCACAGATATCGAGTGCGATGCGGTGATAAACGTGGATTTCGGGCTATTTGCGCTGGCGATTAAAAATTTAATCGATAACGCCCTAAAATACTCCAGCGATAAAAAAGTCCGCATCATCTGCGACGAAAATAAAGTAAGTGTCGCCAACCGCGGCGCGGCGCTTGCAAAATCATTCGAGCATTATAAGCAGGCTTTTATCAGAAATAAAGACGAGAAAGCCACCGGTATGGGGCTCGGGCTTTACATCATCGATAAAATTTGCGAGCTGCATAAATTCCGCTTCGAGTACAATTACAGCGACGGTACGCACTACTTCTCGATCGTCTTTTCGCCGAAGGGCGCCATATGAGTGGCACAGACAGGTTTGAAGAGCTCGTCGCAAGCTTTGAAAAGCTCCCCGGCGTGGGCAAAAAGTCCGCTCTGCGCTTTGCCTACTACGTAAGCGTGCAAAATTCCTTCCTAGGGCTAAATTTAGCGCACAATATCGAAGAGGCGGTGCGCGGACTGCACAGATGCCGCATCTGCGGAGCGGTATGCGAGGGCGAGATCTGCGAATACTGCGCCGACGAGGAGCGCGAAAGCGATAAAATTTGCATCGTCGAAAACCCCAAAGATATCTTTATTTTAGAGAGTAATAAAATTTACAACGGTCGCTACTTCGTGCTAGACGCCGCTGACGAAGATAAAATCGCGGCGCTACGCGAGATGGTGAGCCGAAACGGCGCGAGCGAGCTGATATTTGCGCTGACGCCGGGCATCAACTCCGACGGCATCATGCTCTACGTCGAGGACAAGCTCGCGGATCTAAGCTTGAAATTTACCAAGCTCGCTCAAGGCGTGCCTACGGGCGTGAGCCTAGATAACGTCGATATGCTCTCGCTGATAAAGGCGATCAACGGGCGCACCGATATTTAAAATTTCGACGAAATTTTAAATTTATGCGGGTAAATTTATCAGCTAAATTTAAAGTACAAAGTGGCAAATAGGCTTTACTGCGGAGCCCGAGCGGCGAAATTTTAAGCGTTAAATTTAAATAATGGACGCGTGATGAAATTTACCGAAATTTACGCGGCTTCGTGCGCGATACGATGCGGCAGGCGCAGCAGCGCCCTGCTCGCTTCTAAATTTTAACGGCAAGTTTGAGCCGTAAAATTTTAAGCGCTCTCGTTTCAAGGCGGAATTTCGAGCGCTCAAATTTTAAAAAACGAAATTCAAAAACGACAAATTTTGAGCGCTCAAATTTTAAAAGCACTTTCGAAAGTAGCGATACGGGGTTGCGCGACGCGGCGAGCTCGTAAAATTTAAAGACGAATTTCAAGGCGCGCGGGAATGGTTTAAATTTTTAAATTTCGCCGACGCGGGATTTAAAAATTTAAACGTAATTATCTATTATAATATTTAAGGACAAAGGTGAAAAAGGTTCATTTTATCGGTATCGGCGGCATAGGCATCTCCGCATTAGCGAGATTTTTACACGAGAAAAATTTTATCATCTCAGGCTCGGATATCAAAGAGAGCGAGACGACCTACAAGCTAAGAGCGGACGGCATGGAGATCATCACGCCGCACGACGCTTCGGCGATCAAGGATCAGGAGATCGTCATCTACTCCGCCGCGATCAAAGAGGACAACGTCGAGCTGCAAGCCGCGCGCAAAAAAGGGATCGTCTGCCTCTCGCGCAAGGAGGCCCTGCCCTTCGTGCTAAAAGACAAGCGCGTCTTCGCAGTCGCCGGCGCACACGGCAAAAGCACCACGAGCGCGATAACCTCGGCGCTGATAAACGGCTCGGTCATCATCGGCGCGATTTCCAAGCAGTTCGGCTCGAATATGAAGTACGAAAACAGCGAAAACATCATCTTCGAAGCCGACGAGAGCGATTCTAGCTTTTTAAATTCCAACCCCTACGTTGCGGTCGTGACCAACGCTGAGCCCGAGCATATGGATCATTACGACAACGATTTGGATAAATTTCACGCGGCGTATCGCGGCTTTTTGGAGCGCGCCAAGATCCGCGTGATAAACGCCGAGGATGAGTTTTTAAGCTCCATCAAGCTCGGCTGTATCAAGCTCTTTCCTTCGCGCGATATAACGGATCTGAAGGTGCTGCTACGCGATCATCAGCCGTTTATGAGCTTTAATCTTAAAGAGCTCGGACGCTTCGAGGTTTACGGGCTAGGAAGGCACATCGCCATAGACGCGTCGCTAGCGATCCTTGCCGCAGCGTGCGAGACGGGGCTAGAGCAGATCCGCAAAAATTTACTAAATTACAAGGGGATCAAAAAGCGCTTCGACATCCTGTGCGCCACTCCAAACTTCGTGCTCATAGACGACTACGGCCACCATCCCACCGAGATCAGAGCGACGCTGCAAAGCGCGCGCGAATACGCTAGCCTGCTAGGGCTTAGCAAGATCACGGCGATCTTTCAGCCGCACCGCTTCAGCAGGCTTAAGGCGAATTTAAACGCCTTTAAAGAGTGCTTTGCGGGCGTAGAAGAGCTCGTGGTGCTACCCGTTTACGCTGCGGGCGAGCCTAGCAACGGCATCGATCTGAAAGAGGAGTTTAAGGGACTCGGAGCGCTATTTACCGAGCGAGTCTTTAGAAACGGCGAGAAGATAGAATTTAGCGATATTTTCGGCGTCCGACACATCATAAACGACGGGCTCGTGATCGGATTTGGCGCAGGCGACATCACCTATCAGTTGCGCGGAGAATTTTAAGCTTGAAAACTCTCGCCGAATTTACGAGCCAAACTCCGCTGCGGACGGGCAAGGATAGAATTTGAGATTTTTAGTATTTATTTTCGCATTTTTATTTATCGCGGCGATCTTTTTCGTGAGGGACGAAATTTTAAGCAAAAGGGTCAAAATCATCGCCACGACGCTGATCATGCTGCTGTGCGCGGGGGCGTATTTTTACGAAAGCGCGAGCGAGCGATCCGCCAAGCTTGAGGAGGAGATGGTGTTTAAATTTAACGCGGGCGCCAGATTAAGATGTGGCGGCGCGATAAATTCCGCTGCCGAAGCTCGCGGCGCGGCAAATTCCTTCTCCGAAAAACACAGCGCGGATGCGAAAAATTTGGGTTCACAAGACGACGAAGCAAATTTAAACGCACAGGGTGAGGCCGCTTCCGCCGCGCAAAGCTCCGCGGTGCAAACGAACGAGCAGGCTTCCGCTGAGCAAAACTATTCCGCGCAAACTAGCGACGCTGTTTCGAGCGGGCAAAATTCCGCGCAAAGCCCTACTTTGCAAAATTCTACGCAGCAAGGCGATACGCAGAACCGCGCGCCGCAAAATTCCGCGAGCCAAGGAGGTATGCGAAGCTCTGCCTCACAAAATTCCGCGCAACGAGACGACGTGCAAAGCTATAGTCCGCAAGCCTCCGCACAGAATTCTAAAGCTACGCAAAATTCCGCGCCGCAGAGCTTAAATTTGCAAAGCTCCGCGCAGATCGTGACGCGAGAGAGCTTCACCTACTCCTTTTCGCTGGGCGCTTTCATCGCCAAAAAAAGCGTGGGCGCGGAGTTTAAGGGCAAAACCTACAAGATCAAAGAGTGCGTTTATGATCAGTGACGAACTCTTTACGCGCCTAGATCTAGGCGAGTATTTAGCCAAATTTAAAAGCTTTTTGGCGCGCGGAAAGCCGCTGTTTTTAAGCGGCGATAGCAAGCTAAATTTTGAAAAAATTTCAGAGCTTACGAAATTTGATCTGGCGCAGTGCGAGAGCGTTGCGAACCTAGACGACGCGCTGATGCGTATCTCAAAGCACGGCGTGCTTCATATCAGCGAAATTTACGAGTTTAGCAAGATCGTTCGATATTTTTTGTATCTCAAAAAACAGCCTTTTGAGGGCAAACTCGCTGCTTGGCTTGCAAAGATCGAGATTCCTGAGCCCATCGCGCAACTAAAGGATTATTTCGACGATCAGGGCGGTTTTCGCGACGCGATAGACGAGCGCTTCGGCGCGCTAAATGAGGCTTTTAAGATAAAAAAGGGCGAGATCGAGCAGACGTTAAAAAGACTGATCTATTCCAAAGCTCTTTCGCCCTATCTCGCCGATACGCAGATCCACTACATAAGCGACACCGAGGCTCTGCTGGTGCGCGGAGGCTTCAACCACGTGCTAAAAGGCAGCGTCGTAGCGCGCTCAAGCGGAGGCTATTTTTACGTGCTTCCAGACGCAATCGCGGCTCTGAAATCCGCTCAAAGCGCGATTTTGGATAAAAAAGAGCAGATCGTTTTCGAGCACTGCAAGCAGATCAGCGCGATTTTCAATAAGAATTTAGCTTTTCTGAAATTTATAAACGCCGCTTTCGACGCGATCGATGCGCTGATTGCGCGCGCCGCGATGGCAAGAGCGAGCGATTATGAGTTCATCTTGCCTGAGCCCTCGCGCGACATCGTCCTAGACAGCTTCGCCCACCCCGCGCTTAAAAATCCAAAGCGCGTGAGCGTGGAATTTAGCGGCAAAATTCTGCTCATCACCGGCGTGAATGCGGGCGGAAAATCGATGCTTTTAAAAAGCATTCTAAGCGCGGCGCTGCTAGCTAAGTACCTCCTTCCGATGCCTATTCGCGCAAGCCTCAGCCGCATCGGCACTTTTAAGGAGTTCGAGCTCATAATGGAGGATCCGCAAAACTCCAAAAACGACATCTCGACCTTTGCGGGCAGGATGGTTGCCTTTAGCAAGCTGTTCGGGCGCAAAGAAATTCTAATCGGCGTCGATGAGATCGAGCTGGGTACCGATTTTGAGGAGGCTGCGAGCCTATACGGCGCGATGATCGAGCAGCTGATAAGCGGCGATGTAAAAATGATCATCACCACGCATCACAAGCGCCTGGCGATGCTACTAGCGAAGGATCCGCGCGTGGAGCTGCTGGCGGCGCTTTACGACGAGAAAAACAGCGCGCCGAAATATGAGTTTTTAAAGGGCACGATCGGCAAATCCTACGCCTTTGAAACCGCGCTGCGCTACGGCATAGCGCAAAATTTGATCGCCGCGGCGCGTAAAAACTACGGCGAGAGCAAAGAAAATTTAAACGAAGCGATCTCAAAAGCGATAAATTTAGAGCTTGAGCTAAAACAAAAACTAGCCCAAACGCAGCAAAAAGAGGAGAAATTAGACGCGTTGAGCGAGGCGCTAAAAGATCAGCGCGAGCGCGCGCAAAGCGAGCTGAAGGCGGAGCTTTCAAGGCTGCAAAACGAATACTACCGCGCGATTTCAGAGGCCAAACGCAGCGTGAGCCTAAGCGACGTGCGTGAAAAGCAGCGCGCCATAAACCGCGCAAACGAGCTCGCACGGGCCGTGCAGCAGCCCGAACTCAGCACGCCCGAGCCGCAAAGCTTCAAGGTGGGCGATCGCGTCAAATACGGCAAGATCAAGGGCGAAATTTTATCGCTCAGCAAAACCCAGGCGCTGATGCTAAGCGACGGTATCAGGCTGCGCGTGCCGCTTAGCGAGCTAAAGCGCAGCGGTGCGACGCCCGCGCCCGCAAAAAACATCAGCATCAAGGTGCAAAAGCCCTCCTCCGCGTCGCTCGTGCTCGATCTGCACGGCCTGCGCGCCGAGGAAGCGATCAGCAGGCTTGACAAATTCATCAGCCAAAGCCTCGTGATGGGCTTTGATGAGATCATCGTCAAGCACGGCATCGGCACGGGCAAGCTCGCGTTCGCGGTCAAGGAGTTTTTAAAATCGCACCCCAGCGTCAAGGGCTTTCGCGACGGCACGCCCGCAGAAGGAGGCTTCGGCTCAAAGGTCGTCTCGCTTTAGACTTAGGCTCGAAGGCCTTTTCGCTTCAGACACGGGTGCGAACGATGCGGAATTCGCTCATTTCATCTATGCCTTCGCCGAGGTTTGCAAAAGCACGGGTGCTTTTAACGTAGAATTTCGCCGCGAAATTTTAAATTTTACGCCCGCGAAGCTATAAAGCTTTTAAATTTAAACTTAGGATTTTAAAAATTTAAAACGCAAGAGCTCAATTTGAAATTCTAAAATTTTATGCGGCGTAAGCCGCTAAATAAAAATGCGCGGACGCAGTCCGCCCCGCTAGCGTCGTCGGAGGTTGGGTGGGGTTTGGGGCGGGAAGGGGAGCGACCTCGCA
>NZ_CALIMY010000079.1 GCF_938045205.1 uncultured Campylobacter sp. | reverse complement strand
CGCCGTACGTTCGAATCGTCGCATAATTTTATTTAAGGATTTATATGAAACAACTAATTATCTGCGCTTTGGGTGCGTTTTTGCTGGTCGGTTGCTCCTCAAAAGCCCCGTCTGCCGGCAGCCAGCAAGCGTATGTCTTAAACGATCATGAAGAAGGAATAACTTCGGTGCCGGGAAGCGAGTTTAACCGCCCTTTAATCGCATCTGTAGACGATTACACCGGCACTCGCGCAGGAGGGGACTGTAGCGGATTTATCACCGTGCTAAATGATAAATACGATGATCTATTTTTTAACTCAAAAGATCTGCCGAAATACTTCACAAACGGACGCAAATCCCAAGCAATATATAATTATTACAGCCGTAGAAATTTACTCAGCAATACGCCGCGAGTGGGGGATTTGGTGTTTTTTCAAAACACTTTGCGCTCTAACAAAGGCAAGGTCAATAACGAAATCAGCCATATCGGTATCGTGCGCGAGATATATGCCGATGGTCGCGTGAAATTCGTCCACAATACTCGTGGTAGAAATCAAGCGGACTTCGTAAATTTAAATAAGAAAAACGTCCATGTAGCGGGGCAAAAGATGGAAAATAGCTATATCGTGCGCTGCGGCAAAGACCGCATAAGCTGCCTAGCATCGAACCGCTTCGCAGGATACGGACGAGTAAATAATTAGGATTTTTAAATTTCTTTCGCCGTATTTTTTTTGAAAAATTTCTCATAACTTTTGGAATTTATTAGATTTTATGGAATTTTGCTAGACCTTTTAAAAATTCGCGGCGGTTTGATTTATGTTCTAAAATTTCAAGTAAAATTTTTCAGATAATTCGCTTGGGATTTTAGCTGTAACCTAGCTTTGTAGAATTTATTAAATTCCTAAAATTCTAATCAAATTTTAAAATTTTTATGGCTTTTAGCTCTTGCAGTAAAAACTTATCAATAAAAACTCACTTTAATACTGCTATAGCAAATTAAATTAGCATTTTTAACGCGCAATATAATAAGCATTTAAAATATTTACTCTAAAATTTATTTTGAAATTAATTTGAACTCAAATTTTTGTTATTCTTAGTAAAATTATACTTATAATTTTACATAAAATTCTACAAAGAAGCTTCATATAGCTGAAATTTCATCGTTATTAAATTTAACGGCATGTTTGTTTTTTTAATTTACGTCAGATAAACTTTATAAATTCCAGTAAAGTTTTAAAAAAGATTTACGATCTAAATTTTATTAAGGAAATTTTAGTTTAAAGCTTTATATCTAAATTTTAAATTTTAGCGCAGCTATTTATTAAGGCGCTTGCAACTAAAACTATTCGCCGAAATTTTGATGCCAACACTTATCTATGAAATTTATCTCGAGCCTATAAATCACACGACGCCTTTAATTTAATCAAAATTTCGCTACTATGCGTGAAAAATTTAAGGAGTTTCATGCAAACAGGCCAATTTACTCTCGCGATCATCGCGGCGAATGTCCTATTCTTCGTGATTTCATTCGCATTGGAATATTTTTTCGGCTTTAAGTCCTACCTGTTTTTCGGGCTCAATCCATATTTTTTCGAGGGGATGCCGTGGCAATTACTAAGTTCATTTTTTATGCACGGCGGAGTGATGCATCTAGCGATGAATATGGCTGTTTTGTATCAATTTGGTGGGATTTTAGAGCGAGCGTTCGGTGGGATAAAATTTACGCTACTTTACATCGTAGGCGGGCTGCTGAGTGGCGCTTTGTGTCTGATTTATATCCGTTATGCCATGAGCATGGGAGAAATCGTCAATATCGTAGGCGCTAGTGGCGCTATTTGCGTGCTTTTAGGCGTGATTGCTTATTTTGATGAACGCAATGCGGGCGGGATTTTTGTCGCGATTTTGATAATGAGCTTTGCGCCGATGTTAATGGGCGTAAATGTGGCATGGTATGCGCACATAGCGGGATTTGTGGTCGGTTATGGCTTTGGTATGATTCAGAAAAAATTTAGAATTTTGTAGAATTTAACGCTAAATTATACATAAAATTTTATGAAAGGATGCAGATGAAGCGGATATATTTTATAAGACATGCCGAGGCGCAAAGTGGCAACGGAAGCGATTTTGAGCGGGCATTAAGCCATGCGGGCGAACTTTGCGCAATTAAACTCGGAGAAAAGCTGCGTAGCTTGGGACTTATGCCTGATTTGATTATTACAAGTTCGGCTATACGCGCACTCCATACGGCGCAAATTATCGCTAATGCGTTAGATGCGACAAAAAGGGTAGCGTCATTGCGAGAGTTATATGACGCAAGCTTATGGGATTTGGCAAAGTTTGTTCGCAGCTTGGATGAGAAACGATTTTTTGGGTGCAGTGTGAATGTTGAAAAATACAATGCGGTTGGTTTGAGTAGCGAAAAACATCGCGACACAAACGCTGAAAATTCTGCTTTTAAGAGCGCTAAAATTCCCGCTAGCATTGGCAAAGATAATGCGATATCTTGCAATGATGTAGAAATTTCTAGCACAGATGTTATGCGAAATTTTAACGCAGCTAGCGCGAAATGCGTATTTATCGTTGGACATAATCCGGCAATAGGCGGAATTTGCTCGCTTTTAGGAGAAAAGGAAGTCGATAAATTTCCTCCTTGCTCGATTTGCGGCTTAGAATTTGACGTTCATAAATTCTCAGATATTACCGATCATAGCGGCAAGATGGTAATGCTACAATGCCCTTAATTACGCTTTTAGCGCTTTATAATTACAATCGGGCAGCTCGTTGGTGCATTTAAAGCTGCTTTTACTGAGCATTGTTATATACTCGTAAACAAGACTGCGCGGCAAAATTAGCAAGTTATTTTTGAGATAACTTTAAAATTTTAAAAAATTTCCAATGATGTGACTAGCCTTGAAAATCGTAGACTAAATGAGTCAAAAAACTAAATTTTATATTTTTAGATAATCGAGCATTAGCGCTTTTGCTTGAAATTTCATTTGCTTTGAAAAATCTTAAGTTTAGATTTTGCGGATGGAAATTCCGTGCCAAAATTTTCTCAAAAACATAAATTTATTGAGAAGAATAAAATTTATTAAGTAAAATTTAATAGTAGCCGTGGTATCATTCCCCAAAAATTTTGATAGGGAATTGAAATGAGACAGTACGAAACTTACAGATGCGACAAATGCGGCGCGGAGGTCGAGGTGCAAAAAGTAGGCAGCGGCACGCTTAGCTGCTGCGGAGAGCCGATGAAATGCATCACCGAGGATCTGACGCAGGTAAATTTAATGAAGGCGTTCGCAGGCGAGTCTCAAGCGCGCAACAAATACGATCTTTACGGCGATTTGGCCAAAGAGGCGGGCTTTCACGCCATTGCGCGACATTTTTACGAGGCTGCCGAAAATGAAAAATGGCACGCCAGAGCCGAGCTAAAGGCACATCATGCGGCTGCCGGCATAGCGCTTGATAAGATGGATAAAAATCTGCTCGACGCCGCCGCCGGCGAGCGCTACGAGCACGAGAGCATGTATCCTAGCTTCGCTAAAATCGCGACCGAAGAGGGCAAAAAAGAGGTAGCGCGCCTTTTTAACGCTATCGGCAAGGTCGAGGAGGAGCACGAGCGCGAATACAACGAGCTTCAAAAGATCCTGCTAGAAGAGGGCTTTTTCGAGAGCTTTGACGAGGAAGTTTGGGTGTGCGAGGTCTGCGGCCACGTTCATCGCGGCAAGAAAGCCCCGGGCGCCTGTCCGCTCTGCAAGGCTCCGCGCGAGTATTTCAAAAAACAAAGGCTCGTTTAATTTTGATGCTTGCGGCACGGCGTTTTTGCGATAGCTTTTGAAGCCGTCGCAAATCTCGTTTATTGTCGCGAGCTGATCGTTCAAATCTTGGCTTAAAATTTTGCGCGAGATTTCGTCTTTTTGCTCCTTTTTGCCGCGGGACTCCGTGGCTAGACGAAATCTCGGGCTAAATTTATTTAGCCTAAACTCCTTTTCTTATCCCCCTAAGAAATGAAATCCTGCTCGCAAGAGCGGGATTTCTGTCGTAAAATAAATCTAAAATAATCATGCCGATGATTTTATCTCTTTAAATTTTATTAGAAATTTCTATATGATTCCTGCGCTGTTTATGAAGCAAGCTTCGCGTCGGTAAATTTCGTAGCAAACTTTGGTGGCAAATCTTTTGCATTTTTAAATTTTAAGGAGAATTCGGTGCGATGAGAATTTGAAGGCATATCAAACTATAAAATTTTGAGGGTTTAAATAATTTTAAATCAGGAATTCCATCCTTGCGGAATTTGCAGATAAATTTTATATCCGCTACCTCTTAATATGTCGATTACCTTTTGTTTATAAAATCCTCGGATGAAATCCCGTATCGTCAAAATTTAAATGAAATTTTGCACTAAATTTATCTGGAATTTTAGGCGAAATCATATTAGAAAATCTAAAAAGTAAATTATTCTATACTCTAAAAGAGCAAAATTTTAGAATTTTTTTCGATCAAGCTCTAAGGCTCGCGCGTTAATTTAAAATTTTGCCGAGTTAATGAGCTAAATTCTAAAGTGCGAAAGGTAAAATTTTAGGTTTTGTTATGCGAGTATGAAAAACAAATTTTAAAATTTTTCAAAATAAAATTCCAAATTTTTTAGAAAATAAATTCCATAAAAAGCGATTTCAAAGCCGCATCAAAACGAGATTTAAAAAATCTCGCTCAGCCAAGCCTCGCACCGCCGCAAATTTTAAAATTTTACTCCTCAAATTCCTCCGCGACTTTCGCTGCAAGGCGCAGTTTGTCGCTGTCGAAGTGGGTGTAGATGCGCGAAGTATTTAGGCTCGCGTGGCCGAGGGCTTCCTGGACGAGTACGAGGTCCTTTTGCTTTTTGTAAAGCATCGTTGCGAAGGTGTGGCGCAGCATATGAGCGCCGTTTTTTTCCTTGCGTATACCCGCGCTCATTAAAATTTTCTCCACGATGCCGCTGACGTATGCTTGAGTGAGCGGCGCGCCGTTTTTGGTGACGAAAAGATAGCCTTCTTTGTTTGCAAAATTCGTCTCCAGCGCGTTTAGATGCTCCTCAATTAGGTGGCGCTTGATCATTACGATGCGGTATTTATTGCCCTTACCGCGGATTCTGATGACGAAAAGATCGCCCTCAGGCGCGATATCTTTGCGCTTTAAATTTATCGCCTCGCCCACGCGGATGCCGGTGTAGACGATGATTTTTACGATCAGGCGGTTGCGGTGAGCAAAGGAGGGAAACTCGCTTAAATTTATCGCGTCCAAAAACCGCTTCAACTCCTCCTCGCTCATAAACTCAGGAAGCTTCGTGCCGCGGCTGCCGCTAATGCCGCCCCAGTGCTTAAGCTCGATGCCGAAGTTATGTGAGGTGCCGTCCTGCTCGTTTTGACGGTCGATGAAGCCGAAAAAATTTATCAGCGCGATACGGTAGTTTTTTTTGCTCGCATCACTCAGCCCGCCCGTAATCGAGGCTAAAATTTCGCTCAAAAGCTCCTCGTCGATATTTTTCATACTCTCAAGGCCGTACTCTACTATCGCTTCGTAAAATTTTTTAAGCGGGTTAAAGTAAGTGTTAATGCCCGTAAGGCCTGCGTTTCGCGCGTCTTTTGCGAGCCGCTCGAGTTCATTGATATTTGCTACTTCATGATTTAGCGCCAGGCTCGCGCGGCGAAACAGCGCGTCGTTTTTCAGCTCCTTATTCGATAACGCGCTTAGCTTGTAGCGCACGAATTTTACGAGCCAAAACAGCAGCGATTTTTCAAAGCTATCCTTATAATCGAGCGGAAATTTCATCTGCTCTCCTCGCTGTCGCCGAAGATCACGAAAGGCAGCATCAGCGTGTTTTTGATGAGATTATACGGCGTTTTTAGCACGTCGGTCGCAACGCCGGTCGAGTAGGTAGGCTTTTTCATCGTGCCGCGAATCTCGATGATCGTGGAGATCGTGTTGTTTTCGCCCAAGATGATATGATTTAGAAGCGGGATTTTTGAGATTATCGAGCTTGCGTCTTTGAGGTATTTAAGCTCCAGATCGATATTTAGCGAGCCGCTTTTCATATCTACTTCGCCGTTACCCGCGATGTCTGCGCTACTGCCGGTAAAGTTCATTGCGTTTATGTAAATTTTATCGCCGCTGCGGCGGAAGTAAATTTTGCCCTTTTGCACGCTAAAGCCGCGATCGTTGAAATCGGGCGTCTTAAACGTAAGCAGCGACGGCACGGAGTTTATAAAGCTAAGCAGCCTTTGATAGATGATGTAGTCCTTCAGATAGGTGTTTTGCACGTTGATCTCGCCGCGGTAGTTTCGCGGATCGATGCCGCTTGCTTTTAGCGTAAATACCCCTCCGTCGAAGCTCTGCGAGCCTAGGAATTGATTAAGCGCCTCGCCGCTGATGTTTTGCGCAAAAATTTGAAGCAAGCTCTTTTTAAAGATCAACTTCACGTCGCCGCGTTTAAAGCTTGCGTTTAAATTCATATTTTTACCGTCCAGCACGCCGTTAAAGTGCGTAAATTTCAGCGTCTTATTAAGATCGGATAGCACGATGGAAGAGTTTTGCCCGCTGAAATTTATCGGCGAGCGCTCCTTCGTGCCGCTATTAAACTCGCTGGTTTGCACGCTCGTATTGATCGCGACGTCCACGTCTTTTAAAGAGACGAAGTTGCCGCCTTTGTTGATTTTGAGAGAAATTTTACCGCTTCCGCTAGAGCCGTCCAGATCGCCTCCGCCCACCCGAAGCGTGAAAGAGTCGTTTTTATAATGGCTTCCGTCTTTGTTTAGCAGACCGAAATCAAAGATGAGATTGCTGCTGCTGATATCTAAGTTTGTAAAATCGCTGGTTAAAATTTTAAGGTCTCCGCCGCTAATGCCAGCGTTTTTAAGCGTCTTGGAAAAGGGCAGAATTCCGCTAATATCGGGCGAGCTGATCTCGATCCGCTCGCCGAAGCTCATCTTCGCGCCTAAAAATTGCGAGCTCAGCACTGGCGCTTTGCCGCTAAAATCAAGGCTTATATTATCTCGCGCGTCGCCAAATTTTAAAATTTCTTTGCCGTTCGGGGAGAGATTGAAGCTATGAATAATGCCGTTAAATTTAGCTTTGCGCGTGGCGATATCGATACTACCGCTTGCCGTGGCGTTAAAAATTTCATTTTGCAGATTCGCGTCTTTGATGTCGATTTTTTTCTCGGTGATATGCACCCGCGCGGCTTTGGAGTGAAATTTCGCTTTAGAGATCATCAGATCGGCGTCTTTTAGCGTCACGTTCGCATCCACCTTGGCACTTTCCTTTTCTACGTCCACGTCTATCAGCACGCGCGCATCGATCCCGCCGCCTAGCGGATATACGGGCTCGTCTATGCCGTAGCTTTGCAAAATATCTACAAGGTCTTTACCCAAACTCTCCTTGGTTCGCAGATCCAGATATACGACCGGCCTCTCTTCAAAAAGCCCGCCGATACGCACGCCGCTTCCCTCCAGGCTTTTACCTTTAAATTTAGGCTCATTTAGCGTGAAGCTTAGAAAATCGTTTTTGAGCGTGATGTTGGCATCTTTTACCGTTACGGCTTCGATTTGCGGCTGAAATTTTATCGTAAGATCCTGCGCATAAGCCGTGGCGCTGACGTTTTCGGCGACCGGGCGCGGATCTTTCAGATCAATTTTGGCGTGGAGGTTTTCGATATAGTAGTTTTGCGCGACCGCCTTGCCGTAGATCCACTCGTTCGCAAGAGGATTTAGCCCCGTAAGTGCGCCCAGCTCATTCATAAAATTTTTCAGACTCAAGGCCGAGGCGCGGTTTATCTCGATATTTAGCTCCGAGCCGATATTGTGCACGTCAAGCTCGCCTGCGATCTCGTGCGAAGCGAAGGTGCCGTTAAAATCATACGTATCGGCTCTGAAATTTGCTCGCGCCGTGCCGTGCAGAGTGAGATTAAAATCATTTAGCTCAAGCTCGATTGGATCGAAGTTCAGCCCGTTTGCGCTTGGCGTGATCTTCGAGTTTAGCCTAAAAAACCGCGTATCTGTGTAAAAAACGTCGCTTTTGTATTTTAGCTTTAGACTTTCGCCCTTGATCTTCAAATTTTGCACGTCGATCTCTTCAAAAAATGAGTTGATAAGCGATATTTTTTTGCTAAATTCCAAAATTTTCTCGCTTTGCGTGCGCAGATCGGTGGAATTTTGCTCTAAATTTTGTGTATTATTTTGCGTAATTTCAAGATTTTTGATACGCAGCACGAGACCTTTATTTAGCTTGAGATAAAACCCCTCAAGCTTTGCAAAGCCCACGTCCAGCTGCGAAATCGTTATGCCGTGCTTTAGGCCTACCGCGCAGACTATAAAAAGTATCGTTATGCCCAAAAAAAATCTAGCCAAAGTTCTAAACATCATCGCCTCATCAAAAAACTCCGCCCCAAAACCAAATCGGGCGTGCCGAAAAACTGCGCTTATAATATGAAATTTATTCAAAATTTTGGCTTATTTGCCTATAATTTCAGCTAAATTTTGAAAGGAACGCATGAAATTCTTTATAAAGCTCATCAAAGCGGCGTGCATTTGTATTGAGCTTGCGGCTATCGTCCTTTTGGCCGTGGGCTTTGATCTACACGAGCGCGTCGGCAACGCGACAACCGTGCAGATAGGTCAGGGTAGCTCAACGAAAATTTTATCGCAACTCTCTAAGAGCTATCCTAAATTTAGCAAATTCGACGCGAGGCTGCTTTCTTTTTACGGCGGCGCAAAAACCGGCGAGCTGGAGCTTAGCGGCGAAAATTTGCCCAAATACCAATTTTTGTATGAGCTAAGCGTCGCAAAGCCCGTGATGAACGAGATTAAGCTGATCCCGGGCGAGACTACGATCGTGTTTTTAAAACAGCTGGCGAAAGATCGTGGGCTAAGCTTTAGCGAGCTTGAGCGCGAATACAACGCCACGGCGCCGTTTTACGAGGGCTTTCTGGTGCCTGAAACCTACAAAATTAGCAAAAACGAAAGCGAAAAAAATATCATTGACCACCTCATCTCAAGCGCGCAAAAATTCCACGAAGGATTGTCGCGCGAGCTTAGCGGCGACTATAACGCCACGGCGTGGAAGCAGGTGCTGATCAAGGCTTCGGTTATTCAAAAAGAGGCCGCAAACGCAGATGAGATGCCCCTCGTAGCCTCCGTCATCGACAATCGCTTAGCCAAAAATATGCGTCTTCAGATGGACGGCACGCTAAATTACGGCGAGTTTTCGCACGTCAAGATCACTCCGCAGCGCATCCGCACTGACACCAGCCACTACAACACCTACCTCAACGACGGACTTCCCAAAGAGCCCGTGTGCGTGGTCTCTCGCGATGCGATACGCGCCGTTTTCGCGCCCGCAAAGAGCGAGTATCTGTATTTTATGCGAAATAAAAAGACCGGGCTTCACGATTTTGCGCGCACGCAAGCCGAGCACGAGCGCAACGTAAAGGCGCAGAGGTAAAATTTAAGTCCGTTTCGGCATTAAATTTAAAAAACGAGATTTCGTCTTTAAATTTTAAAATTTAAGCCTCGCAATTATAAAAATGCGGACCGATATTTGGGAGATAACAATGAAAATAGCGATATTCGGCGCCGGAAACATCGGCGCGGCGGTAGCGAACGATCTTATCGTAAGCGATTCTTTGAGCCAAAAGATAGATAGCATCGCGCTTGTGGATGCTGTAGAGCGGATCGCGCGCGGCAAGGCACTCGATCTAGCCCATGCGGCGGCAGTTTATGAGCGCGACCTGCGTATAAGCGCTAGCACGGAGCCTAGCGATATAGCGGACGCAGGCATCGTCGTGATCACGGCGGGGCATGCAAGAAAGGCGGGGCAGAGCAGGGAGGAGCTGTTTGGCGTAAATGCCGCCATCGTCGCACAATGCGCGCGAGATGCCGCAAAATATGCGCCTAACTCCATTATCGTCGTCGTTACCAATCCGCTTGATATTATGGTCTATGCGGCGCTGCAGGCTAGCGGGTTTGCAAAGGAGCGCGTCATCGGCATGGCGGGCGAGCTAGACGGCGCGCGGCTTAAATTTGAACTCGCGCGAGCGAGCGGCAAGGAAATTTCATCGATGAGAAGCGCGATCGTAGGCCCGCATAGCGAAGAGATGATCGCGCTTAAAAATGAGCTGGGGTTTGAAATTTCGGATGAAATTTTCGAGCGTGCGGTACAAAATACCAAACGCGCCGGCGCGCAGATCGGCGAGCTGCTGGGCACGTCGGCGTATTTAGCGCCCGCTGCGGGGATCGTAAAGATCATAAAATACATCCTTTTTGATACCTGCGGCACGCTCGCCTGCTGCGTCGCGGATAGATCGGGGGTGCCTTTGGGGCGCTTCGTAAGCGTCGGTAAAATGGGCGCGATAGAGAGAAATTTTGCCTACTCGGGTGATTTCTACGCGCAGCTTGAACGGATGCGAGCGCAGGTGGCGGGGCTGAAGTTTTAGCGGATATAGAGCGAATTCGGCGCGATGCGGAAGCGGGATTCATAGATTTAAAATTTCAAAGCGCAGGATTCTTGCGATAGAATTTTACGGCATTAAATTTCACTTTGGCAAGAAATTTAAGCTCGCAGAATTTTGCAGCGTAAAATTTAATTCACTGCGGAATTTTAAAATTTGCACAATTTTGCCCGCTGTGAAATTTCATAGATTAAAATTTTACTTTGGCGCAGAATTTTGCGTGACGTAAAATTTTTAAATGCCACAAAATTTTAAAATTTAAACTCTGCAAAATTTAAAAACGAGAGGACTTTAATGCGATCAAAGCGGGCTTGCGCCGCAAAATTTCAAATTTTAAATCGCGAGGCGGGATTTAGTGCAGATTTTGATAAATTAAGGAGAAAATATGAGCGACAATGAGAGCCAGCGCGCCGTATGGACGGATGAGAGCCGCTGTAAGGCGTGCAACATCTGCGTAAGCGTCTGTCCTAGCGGCGCGATCGCGATGAGACAGGACGAGGGCGCCGTGCAGGGCATGATGATCGACGTGGTGGATGAGGGCGCCTGTATCGGCTGTAGGGAGTGCGAGTTGCACTGCCCAGATTTTGCGATTTTCGTCGCGCCCAAGGGCTTTAAATTCGCTCGTCTAAGCTCTCAGGCTAGAGAGATGGCTGAAAAGATCAAAAACAATAATTTTATGAAACCCAAGGACGCATAATGAGAGAGGTAATTTCCACAGGTAACGCCTTAATTGCGCGTGCGGCGATTGATTGCGGCTGTAATTTTTTCGGCGGCTATCCGATCACGCCAAGCAGCGAGATCGCGCACGAGATGAGCCGCTTGCTACCTAAGGTCGGAGGTAAATTTATCCAGATGGAAGATGAAATTTCGGGCATTTCTGTAGCTTTGGGCGCGTCTATGAGCGGTGCGAAGGCGATGACGGCAAGCTCCGGTCCTGGAATTTCGCTGAAATCAGAGCAGATCGGGCTTGGCTTCATCGCTGAAATTCCGCTTTTAATCGTAAATGTTATGCGCGGAGGTCCTAGCACCGGGCTTCCTACGCGAGTGGCGCAGGGCGATATTTTGCAAGCTCGCAACCCCACTCACGGCGATTTTCAAAGCATCGCGCTGTGCCCTGGCTCACTAAAGGAGGCTTATACGCAAACCGTGCGCGCCTTCAATCTAGCCGAGCGGTTTATGACGCCGGTATTTTTGCTACTTGATGAGACGCTTGGGCATATGCAGGCTAAGGCGATGCTCCCTGAAATTTCGGATCTAAAAATCGAGCGTAGGGCGGAATTTAAAGGTAGTCCGAAAGATTATGAGCCTTACGATGCTGCGCCCGATAAGCCTGCGGTGCTAAATCCCTTTTTTAGGGGATACCACTATCACATAACGGGGCTTCATCACGGCGCGAAGGGCTTTCCGACCGAAAACGAGCAGATCGTGGATCGCTCTATAAAAAGGCTTTTTAATAAAATTTCGGCGCATGAAGATGAGATCGTGCAATACGAGGAATTTATGCTAGATGACGCTGATGCTTGCATCATCGCCTACGGCAGCGTTAGCTTAGCAGCAAAAGACGCGATTTTAAAGCTACGTGGGCAAGGCGTGCGTGTGGGACTTTTTCGCCCGATCACGCTGTGGCCAAGCCCTGCGCGCAAGCTAAAGGAGTTAGGGGAGAGATTTAATAAAATTTTGATCGCCGAGCTAAATTTAGGGCAGTATCTGCTAGAGGTGCAGCGCGCTTGTTTGAGAGATGATTTTAAGACGCTTCTTAAGGCAAACGGCAGACCGATTAGCCCCAGCGAGATTATCGAGAAAGTAAAGGAGCTTTAAATGGCGTTTGATTACGACAAATATCTAAGAACGGACAAGATGCCTACGCTTTGGTGCTGGGGCTGCGGCGACGGAGTGATCTTAAAAGCGATCATCCGCGCGATTGACCGCGTAGGCTGGAGTATGGACGATGTGTGCGTGGTAAGCGGTATCGGCTGTAGTGGCAGGATGTCGAGTTACATAGACTGCAATACCGTCCATACGACGCACGGGCGTGCGATAGCTTATGCTACGGGTATCAAGCTCGCAAATCCAGGCAAACACGTAATCGTAGTCACTGGCGATGGCGATGGGCTTGCGATAGGGGGCAATCACACGATTCATGGATGCCGCCGCAATATCGATCTAAATCATATCTTAGTAAATAATTTCATCTATGGGCTTACGAACTCGCAGACGAGCCCTACGACGCCGCGCGGGTTTTGGACGGTTACGGCGCAATACGGCAATGTCGATCCCAGCTTTGATGCGGCGAAACTTGCGATTGCCGCTGGAGCAACTTTTGTCGGACGCGAGAGCGTGACAAATCCCGAAAAAATCGAGCGACTTCTAGCCAAGGGCTTTGAGCACGAGGGTTATAGTTTTTTTGATATTTTTAGCAATTGCCACGTAAATTTGGGTCGTAAAAATAAAATGAGCGAGGCAGTGCAAATGCTAAAGTGGCTTGATTCGCGCACGATTTCCAAAGCAAAATTTGACGCTCTTAGCGAGGATGAGCGTGCAGGGCTATTTCCGCTTGGGGTTTTACATGAAGATAATGAGCATACCGAATACACAAAGGCGTATCAAAAGGTGATAGACGCGGCACAAAGCGGCGAAGCGATAAATTTTGAAGGACTAAGATGAATCAATTAAGATTTGTGGGAGTGGGCGGTCAAGGCGTGATCTTAGCAGGTGAGATTCTAGCTGCGGCAAAGATCGCGCACGGTGGCTATGGAATCAAGGCATCTACGTATACCTCTCAGGTACGCGGCGGACCTACGAAAGTGGATATTATCTTAAGCGATGAAGAAATTCTATATCCTTACGCAAGCGAGGGCGAGATCGATTTCATGCTCGCAACGGCGCAGAGTAGCTACGATGCTTTTAAAAGCGGCGTGAAAAAAGGCGGCGTGATCGTAATCGAGCCGAATTTAGTAGCACCGAGCGATGAGGATAGGATAAACTTTAAAATTTATGAAATTCCAATTATCACCATCGCAAAATACGAAGTCGGAAATGTCATCACTCAAAGTGTCGTGGCTCTAGCGATCGCAGTAGAGCTTAGCCGCTGTATGGACTCAGGGCTCGTAAAAGAGCAAATGCTCCGCTCTGTGCCTGAAAAAACCCGTGCGCTAAATGAAAAGGCGTATGATTTGGGGATAAAATACGCGAGAGAGGTTTTAGATTGAATTTAAAGACTTCATATAGAATTTATGATTAACCGCAAGAGTAAAATTTAAAAATTTTTATAGGTAAGATATAAAGTTTCTAGATTAGAATTTCAAAATTATATAGCCAACTGCTTACATTATTTTTTGATGGGTTGTACTAATTCAAATTGCCCGCCGCGACCTTTTATCTTTTCAAACTTTATAAAATTATTGCCGTTTTTTTATCCTGTTAAATTAATCTTATTCCAAAAGTTCTTTAGCTTTTTTCACCGGATTGCATTCATTATCATTTAAACATGGCTCCAAACCATAGCACATCTTGCAGGCCAATTTTTTCTTCGAAGGCTCTATCGCCGCATCGCATACCTTTTTAAGATTTACAAATGCTCTTTTTATATTGCCCGTATAGTACAAATCGTGCATCCCTGCGTTTAGGCAAAAATTTAATAATCCGGAATCGCAAGCTTTATTTAGCGCTTTTGTTGCGTCTTCCTCTCTGCGCAAATATATTAATAAAATTCCCAATGCACCGCAGCTTTCAAAATTTTTTTCGTCGCATTTTGCCGATAAAGTATCTTTTAACGTCAAGCAAGCTTCATAATCGCCTTTGTTCCAATCGCATTTATCCGCTAAATTCTTTAGGTTTGTATCGTTTATTGCGGCAGAGATATCAATGTCTATATCGTTTTTTGCCAGCAAAGGCATAGATAAAAGCAGCGCTAATGATAAAATTTTTCTCATGGTTATAGTCCTTTGATAATTTCTTTGGCTTTCATTAGCGGATCGCATTTTGCATCTTTAGAGCAGTCTTCAATCTCTTTCTTGATGCTGCAAGCAAGCCTTTTATCTTCCGAAATTCCCTGTTTGCAAATTTTGTCAAAAACCTTAGCGGCTCTTTCAAGATTTCCCGTAAAAAGTATATCGCTAATGGCAAGATAGGAGCAGTAAGACATGATATTTGCTTCACATGCTTTGATCAAAGGAGCGGATGAAAATTCGTATTGACCCAAATCCGTAAATATCATCCCGACAGCCCCGCAGCTTTCATAATCTCCGCCGTCGCACTTTTTGGATAAAATTTCGACTAGTTTCGTGCATGCGCTATATTTTCCGTTGCCGCTATTGCAAGAGATCGCTAAATCTTTTTCCTCTTGAGTCTC
>NZ_CALIMY010000078.1 GCF_938045205.1 uncultured Campylobacter sp. | reverse complement strand
CAAAAAGCATGTTTTTCTATAAATACTTTAAGCGATTTATGCTCTTTACAAAAAAAACTCATAAATGGCGAAAGCGTTATCGTAGATAAAATAGGGCAAATATCATATACTATCAAACTAAAAGGTGGTAGATTCGACAATTTTGACATAGGCCTTATAGATGCCAATATAGCCGAAATAGTTTTATCGTATCAAAATAATTTTTATAAAATAGTTTCCACTTTGGAAAAAAATTATAATGTTGAAAATATAGACAAGACTAAACTTTTAAAGTTTAAATTGGAACGTGGTAGCCTACAAATAGAGCTAAAAGACTTAATTGCAACTTTATTGGAGAGTATAAAAAATATGAGTGATCCATACAAAGTGATTGTAATCGTATTTATAACGCTAGCGATTTTAGGCGGATACTCCTACAGTGAGTATTTAACGCATATCGAAAATTTGGCTGAAATAAGCGCTGAAAGCGAAAATAGGCGTATCATAGCAGACCTAAAGTCTGATAAAAAATTACAAAATGCCGTTAATGAGCCGAAAAAGACCGTAGCTACCGTGCTTCGTGACGACGAAAGTGCCGTATTCAACGACGAAGAAGAGCCTATAACTCACGAAAAAGTAAAAAAATTCGAGTTTAAAGAGTTAACCGACACGACGACAACGGATGATCAAATCGGAGAATTTACTATTTTAGGATACGAAAAGACAAATAGCGGAGATAGAAAATTTAAAATAGACGTAAACGGCATAAAATGGGTTAGCGCGAACCTTATAAACGCAGATCAACGCATAAAGCTGGCCACTGCTATAGAAAGAGGCAATAATGTGAAGCTGAAGATACGCACTGTTAAAGAATACGGCAAAATAAAGGAAGTTGCTATTCTGGATGTTATGGGCGGAGAATAGTAAGATGAGCGATAATCTAATCAAAACTACCTGCAAGCGGCTGGGGCTTACCTATAAGCAGCTGGGAGAGCTGATAGGGTATTCCGAGAGCGCCGTCAAAAATGCGGCCGTCGGAAACGTAAGCGAACCTATGAGTTTTGCCATTTCTCAATACTTCAAAATTCAAGACTTGGAAGCAAAGCTCAAGACTTGTGAAGATTTTAAGAAAAATTTAAAAGACTTTTTAAACTCTTAAAAGTCTTTTAAAGTATTATTCTACGCATTAAAACTACTTTACAAAACCTAAATACTTGACATTAAGTCCTTTTTAGTATATAATTACGCCATAAAAGTCATTTAGTGGCTTATGGTCTAAGGTTTGTCGAAAGACTTCAATCGTTTAAAATTTTGCCAAAGGAGTAAAAGATGAAAAATTTAGTAGTCATTAACGACCAAAGCGTAGAGTTTGAAGTGATGGATAATGGGATATTCACCACTTCATTAAGTGTTGCAGCAGTTTTTGAGAAACGCCATGCCGATATTATAGCGAAAATATCCGAATTTCCAACTGATGATTTTAACGAACGGAATTTTTCGCTCGTTAAATATCAAGACCAAAAAGGCGAATTTCGTCCAATGTATAAAATGACCCGCGACGGATTTTCGCTTCTCGTTATGGGTTTTACGGGCGAGCGAGCTTATAAGTGGAAAATAGAGTTTATTGCCGCTTTTAATAAGATGGAGGCGATGATTAAGCGCGGCAACTCTCACTTAGACGCTATTATCGACAATATGGGCGTCCTAAACGAAAAGATAGATAAGCTTCAAGCCAAAAACTCCGCCCTTGCAGGCGAGCTGATCGAAGCTAGCCGCAAATACACCGCCGCACTTGAGCGCGAAAACGCCCTATTGCGTCGCGATGCCGAAGGAGCCGGGCAGCTGCTTAAGAAATCCACCAAGCTAAGCGAAGCGGAGAGAGATGAAGTAGCAAGGCTGTATGAAAGCGGGCTATCGCAGGCGCAGATATGCCGCAGGCTCGGTCGCAGTGATACGGCGGTACGAAACGCGATAAGATCTCGCAGTTTAGGCAGCGCGAGCGAACTTTTCGGAGGTGCGCTATGAGGGAGGTAAGTATTGCCTATATTGATGCGGCGGATAGGGCAAGGGATATGCTTTTATGCCTAGGCGTTTTAATGCAAGGTCTTGGCTTAGTATGCGAGAATTACGAAAGCCCGAGCGGGCTAAAAGAAGCGCTCTATCTTTTAAGCAGATCCTGCGACGGCGCAAGCGACGATATGGTTCGAGCGAAAGCTGAGGGGCTATCGCCCGCTAAGGCATAAAATAACTTCATCGGGGCGAGAGATCGCCCCTGTTAAAAATTCCGCCCGTTTTTGCTACAATCATTCCAAACCGTAGCAGCGGGCTTTATTCTGCTTTGCTACGCTCGTTTTGCTCGCCCGAGAAATTAACCACTGAAAGTGCCTGCGATAGCAGGCAGTAACTTTAGGTGGGTGCAGGGAGCGCAGCTCCCGCTCGCAGGGCGGGCTTAGCTCGCCCGAGAAGTTAAAACAAAAGGAAGGGTGAAATGCAAAGAATTCAGGGCTACCGCACGGACAAGGTATGCGCCGAGCGGGTGAGGATGCTAAAGGGTGATGCGGATGTAGCTTACCGCGAGCTTGCGGCGATGCTAGGTATCAGCGTCGAGCGCGTCGCGATGATAGAGCGCACGGCGCTTGCGAAGCTTAGGCACCCGAAAAACCGCAAGAAGTGGATGGAGATATTTGAAACCATCGCCGAACTTGAGCGCTGCGAAGCTCAAAGACTCGGCAGCGGCTGGAGCCTGAAAGGAACGAAGAGTTGAAGCTTAAGGATTTAATAAATCTAAGCGCCGAAAACTACAGCGCGAGCTCACTTCGCGAACTACACGCAAAGATGAGCGCCACCGTACCCTCCACGGTAAGCGTAGGTTTGCGCTCGGTGCGTCGCGACGAGATAAGAGGCGGGTTGCTCGTAAAGGGCTGGGCATTTTATGTGAGCTTTTACTACGGGAGTAAAAAGCCCTGCGCGGAAATTGCGAGCTTCGGTAGACTTCATATTTGCGCCGATGAGACGATGGCGGCAGATCTGTATATTGAGAAAATTTTAAGATATCTAAGAGAGGCGTAACGTTTATCGGGCTCTTTTTGCAAGAGCCTATATAAGCGCTAAAGCTTAAATTTTAAAACAAAGGAGCAAAAGATAATGGACAAACGAACGGCAAGGCTCTGTTTCGTAAGCTCGCCGTATGCAAGCATCCCGTGCAAGCATGAGCGAGATCGCGACTACTATGCCCGCAAGCTTGCCGAGCAAGCCTGCGCCATCGTGCGCGCCAACGGCTACGAGCCTATATCGCCTGTGCTTGCATGGATGGGGGTGTATAGCGAGCTGGAGCGCGAGCGAATAATGAAAAACTGCGAGGAGCTCCTCTCGGTATGTAGCTACTACTACTTTTTTGCCTGCGAGGGTAGCGAAAATAGCAAGGGCATGGCATACGAGCGAGAGCTTGCAAAAAAGCTCGGCGTGAGGGAGCTGAAATTTAGCTTGTTTGATGAGTGAGAGGCATGCGGTGCGGATCGTAAAGAAGAATAAAAATAAACTTCCGATCTGCCTACGATACGGCTACGTCATAAAATACGGGCTAGCCAAAAAATTTAAAATTTTAGGAGAAAAACTATGGAAATCAAAAACTTCGCAGATGTCGATAACGCGCTAAAGCGAGTATGCGAGTTAGAGGTGGCGCTTGCCGATATAAACGGAGAGATAACGCTAAAGTGCAACGAGATCAAGGATGCACAAAAAGCCCGGGTAGAAAAGCTCGATAGCGAAAAGAAATATATCGAAGCCCAAATCACGGCTTTTTGCGAGAGCAATAAGGCGGAGTTCGCCGAAAAGCGCAGTAAGGATTTCACCTTCGGTAAGATAGGCTATAAGCTCAGTAAAAGCGTAAGCTTGCCGCGCATAAAAGAAAAGGTCGAAAAGCTCATCAAAGCGCTAAAGAGCTATAAGCTTGATGATTGCATATCCTACGAGGAGACTATAAATAAAGACGCGATTTGCGAGCTTGATGACGCAAGCCTCGTTAAGCTTGGGCTAAAGCGCACGGTGAAAGACAACTTCCGCATCGAAACCAAGATAGAAAATTTGCAAAGCGCAAATGTCTAAAAAGGATAGCAGATGAAAAACGACTCGCTAACTTCAAAAGAGAGCATGTTTCAAATATACTGGAGCAAATTTAAAGGCTCAAGAGACAATAAAAACAGGCCTTTGCCTAGATATGTCAGAAGGGCGAAACTAAAGACATTTGTTAAAGGGCTTTAAGCCCTTTAACAAGCCTTTTAATCGGCTTTAAAGGCTTGTTAAAGAGTTTAAATTTAAAGGAAAGAGATGACCCACATCGCAACGCTTTCGGGCGGCAAGGATAGCACGGCGATGCTAGATTTGCTACTGCGCGACAAAAAGCCACTCGATCATATTGTTTTTTACGACACCTTGCACGAATTCCCGGTTATGTATGAATATATCGCCAAGCTCGGCGAGTATTTCAAGGCGCGATATGGCAAGGAGATCACAAAGTTAAGACCTGCAATGAGTTTTGAGGAGTGCATTTTCGGACGCATAAGCAGAGGCGAAAACAAAGGTGCCATTCGGGGCCTCCCCGCTCCGCAGACGCAGGGTTTTTGTGCGTGGCGGAGAGAGGCGAAAGTTGCGCCGTTTGAGCGTTGGCTAAAGGCGCAGAACTTCGACGAATATAAGATCTATATCGGCTACACTACGGACGAAACCCGCCGCAGAATGGACGGCAATGAGTTTCTTTATCCGCTCATAGATGACTACGATATGAGCGAAGCAGACTGCACGATATATCTGAAAGAGCGCGAGATGGAAAATCCGCTATATAGGTTTTTCAGCCGCACGGGCTGCTACTTTTGCCCCGCGCAGTCAAAGCGCGCTTTCTATCAAGTATGGAAAAATTTCAAGCCCGAATGGGAGTATATGAAGCGGATCGAAGCTGAGCTTTTGACTTTGCAAGATAGCGGCGAAGCAGTATTGAATACGTCGTGGTTTGCAGGGAATTTAACCTGCACGGATATGGAGGCAGAATTTATCCGCCTAAGCAGGCAAGGCTCTTTGGCGTTTGACGATGAGCCTCTGAAAGATTGCTTCTGTAAAATTTAGAGGATAGGCGATGAGAGAGATTAAATTTAGGGCGTTTTTGCGTTGCAGTCAGAGACTGGCAAACGGAATAACGCTTGGATATGAGAAAATTCCAAAAGGAATATATGAAGTAATGGATCTAAATTTCGCGAATGAAATAGCTACGCTTTGGAGCGAAAAAGAGCAAACCTGCTTCGAGGTTTCTTTCCGTAAAATCGAGCTAATGCAATATACAGGTGTAAATGACAAAAACGGCGTAGAAATTTATACGGGCTTCTTCGTTAGATGGGGATTGCGCACTTATAAAATTTGCTTTGATTGCGGATTTTATATGCACGACTTGAGCAGAATAAACCCGGATTATCCAATTACTAAGGAATTCAAAAACGCTTCAGATGAGTTTGAAGTCATCGGCAACATCTATGAGAACCCAAATTTGGAGATTAAATAATGCAGCTCTTTTTGATATTTGAGAGCACGATATTTATCGCGCTTAGCATCACGGCGATAGTAGCGCTAATAATACTGAAAGATTAAGAAAGACGGACACCGATATGAACGAAAACGATATATTCGACTTTTTACAAAGCTCGAGTCTAAAAAGTGAAAGCTTTAACGAGAAAATCGAATTTTTGATAGAGGATTTTTTAGTTAAGCGACTTATTACGTTGATTTATGCTGACGGCGGCACAGGCAAAAGCTACATGGCATTCGCGCTAGCTAAAAGGCTCTGCGAGGAAAGCCAGAGAGTGTTTTTCATTGATTACGATAATCCCGTCGGAGTACTAAAGCAGCGCGGAGTAGACCGACTCCTCATAAATCGCTTTCCAAATCTCAGCTACATTCAGCGCTCAAGTATCGAAATGGACGGCTTCGAGCTCGTGATGAAGCTGGAACAAAACGCGATCGGCAAAGCGTATGAGGGCTGCGTTTTCATACTTGATAGCCTGCGCGATTTCGTGGATATAAATAACGATAACCGCGTAAATAGGCTATTTGCAGCACTTAAAAATTTGCGCGAAGCCGGCGCTACGATCTTGATTCTGCATCACTCAAATAAGGATGGGCGCAACTACCAAGGCAGCAACCATATCAGAAATTCGCTCGATGTAATGTATCATCTCATCAAGCGCCCCAGCCAGCAAAACGAGCTAAATTTTTTATGCGAAGTAGCAAAAGAGCGCGCGGGGGTAAAAGACGGCGGCTTTTGCGTGGATCTAGCAAGTTTGCAGCTAAAAGAGCTTGATCTGCAGCTTGCGAGGATGAGCGAATACGAGCTCGGCTTTACCGCTGAGATCAGGCGCGCGCTGGAGCTTGGGGAGCTAAATAAAAC
>NZ_CALIMY010000077.1 GCF_938045205.1 uncultured Campylobacter sp. | reverse complement strand
AGATGAGACCGAGCACGCCGCTATAAAGTAAAATTTCTAAAAATAGATTATGCGGCGCGTTATATTCGGGATGCTCAAGGACCGGGGAGCCCGGCAAATTTATATATGAGCCCAGCCCGTAGCCTAAGATAGGCTTTTCTTGCGCCATTTCTAAAATATAGCTCCAAATCACGGTTCTGCCCGAGGAGTTGCCGCTAAATAGCGCTGCTAGCCTTTGCTCAAACGACGGCGAAAGTGCGAGTAAAACGGCGAAAAGTGCGATGAAACCCAACGTGAAAAGTAGGTATTTTTTGTTTAAGCTCTTTAAATTTAGCGTGCCGTAAAACGCGAGCGCACAAAACGTACCGACCCACGCCGCTCTGGAAAATGAAAAGATCATAAAAAACGCGAATAAAAATAAAGCCGCAAATTTAAGCGCCAAAGGCCGCCGTATCGCCACCGCACTAAGGCAGAGCCCAAAGCCCATAAAAAGCCCTAAAATATTGCGGTTCGAAAGCGATCCGCTAAGTCCGCCGCGAACAGAGTCGCTTGAAAAAACGATCGCATCGGCGCTGCTTACAAGCTGATAGATCACGCTTACCGATAAAATTCCAAGCCCCACGAACAGAAAGGCGAAAACGGCGTTTTGATCAAAAAATTTAAGCTTGTAAAAATAGCAAAGTACCAAAAATATCGCGCCGTATCGAAGCACGAAAAATAGCGTGCTCTGCCACGCTTTTTTTGAGATAACCGCCTCGTTTAGGAGGTTTGAGATCGCTAGCGTTACCACTAAACAGACAAAGCAAATCGCGATAAATCGCGTCTTTTTCAAAATTTCGCTTAGAATTGCGTAGTTTTTAAAATACAATAGATGCGCCAAAAAGAACAAATTTAGCGCCGCAAATGAGATCTGATAGACCGCGTTTTTGAAAAACAGCGACGCGCACCAAAGAAGTAGCAGCGTTAAAAATGTGATCCTCCAGCCGTTAGGCGCGCCGTTTTCGTAAAAAAATTTTTTCATATTAAACTCTCATAAACCTTTATCGTTTTTTCTACCATCTGCTCTAGGCTGAAGTTTTGCGAAACGTAGCCGTAGCCGTCAAATTTCAGCTCGCGCGCGGGAGCAAACAGCTTCGCTAGCGCCTGCGCATCGCCCACGTCAAAAAAATAACCATTTTCGCCCTCTCTTACGATATCCAGCGCGCCGCCGTGGCGGGTCGCGATCACCGGGCAGTTGAGCGCTATCGCCTCAGCCATCGAGCGCCCGAAGCTCTCGGGCTTACTCGAAGCGCTTACCGTGACCGACGAGAGCGAGTAAATCTCGGCTACCTTGCTCTGCGAGCCCGTAAAAATTACGCGCTCGTCCAGTCCAAGCTCAGCTACGAGCGATTTTAGCTTGGAAAAATACTCGTCACGATCCGCTCTCGCGCCGCCTACGATCAAAATTTTAAGATTTTGTTCGCTTGCCAAAGCCGCGGCGCGGATCAGGGTTTTGTAATCCTTAATCTGCGTGATGCGCCCAACGCCCGAGACAATGAAATCATCCTGCGCGAGGTTAAAATTCTGCCGAAATTCCGCGATAAAGCGCTCGTCTAAATTTTTGGGATTAAATTTTACTAGATCGATACCGCGCGGAATGATCGTGATCTTGGCTGCGTCTACGCCGTAGCTTCGCACTACGTGATCGCGCGTATAGCCGCTTGGGCAGATGATCGCGTCCGCATCCGTCATAATTTTGCTGTAGAAATTTACGGAATTTATCCCATGCACGGTGCTTACGATCTTTGCTTTGGAGCGAGCAAATTTAACCAGCCACGCCGGCACGCGTGAGCGAACATGCACGATGTCTGGAGCGATCCCGCTTAAAATTTTACGCAGCTTTAAAACGCGCGCGGGTGCAGTGAGGATATTTTTGGAGCAAACGTCGAGCTGTACGTGCACGCCGCCCTCGTTTTCTATCTTTGGCGCCAATTTACCGCCGTTACTGATAACGAAATTTTCGATGCCGCGCCGCGCAAACTCCCTATTTAGCTCGACTACGCCGCGCTCGACGCCGCCTTCGTTAAGCTCGGGCAGGATTTGCACGACCCTCATATTTTTATCTCCCTCACAAACGCCTTAAGATCGTACTTCGCAGTCTTTTTTAGCTTCGCACCCTCGCTGTATCGCCTAGCATAGCCCGTAGAAACGAGGGCGCTTATAAAATCATCAAATTTATTATGAGCGTCTTTGCGCTTTAGGCTCAAAATGGCTACGCTCGCGCTCCCGTTAGATGCGGCCTCGCTTATCATCGAGACGCTGTCCTCGCTGATGAAGACCCACTCGCACTGCGCCAAAAAATCGCCGATCGGATTTACGTGCTCGCGGCCGTAAATCACGCTGTAATCCCAGCTGAGCTTTTCTAGCGCGCTCTCGGTAGCCCTCGGCGTGCGCGGAGAGGTCGTTAGCGCAAACTCACAGTCCGCAAACTGCGCTCTTATGCCCTCAATCTGCTTTAAAATTTCATCCCCCAACTCAAAGCAAGAATTCGGCCCGCCAATGATAAATCCGATGGATTTGCGCTGCGGCTTATACAGCCCCTGCGGGCGCGAAAAGCTAAGCGAGACGGGCGAAATTTTAAGATTTGCGCGCGGCTTTGGGCGGTCATGCGCGCCTGCGATGATGACGCTAAAATCCTTGCGGTAGCCCTTCGGATACATTAGCGCTATACTCGATTTTGCGTATCTGCGCGCGTAAAATTTCAGCGCATAATATGTCGTAGAGCCCGCGCCTACGAACAGATCGAAATCTGCGAAATTTAAATTACGATCTGATGTAGCGTCTAAATTTGCGCTATCTGATACGGCGTCTGAATTGGCACCATTCGGCGCGGCATCTAAATTTGCGCTATCTGACGCAACGAGGCTGTTTAAAGCGGGGTTGTTTAAATTTGATCCGTTTTTACGGTCCGCCGCCGTGCCGTTCCCGCAGAGATCGCACTTAAAAATTTTAAAATAAAGCCCGAAAAAATCAAGCGCGTAGGAGCAGAGCTTAAGAAGCTTGTTTGCGTAAGCGATCTTGCAAAGGCAAAACCCAAGCCCTCTTAGCTCGCAAAATGCGATGCTTTGATTCTCGTGCCCCTTGCGGCCGTCGCTTAAGATGAGCGCTTTTCGATGCGGATTTTTAGCGGCGGGCGGATTTGCAGCGGAGTTTTCGCTATTAAAATTTAGCGGTCCGCCGCCTGCGCGACATACGCAGCTTGAGGCGCCCGATCTTAAATTTTTACCTCTAAAGCTTTCACGCCGCAAAGCACAAGAGGAGCCGCCGCAAAACGATATAAAATTTTTGAAATCCGAATTTTTGCTCGCTCGCGCGGCGGCAGCGATCGCTACAAAATTTTCGCGATTTAAAATTTTACCTTCTCGCGCGGCACTACCTAAATTTACGACGCTTTGCTCTTTTACAAAAAGGCGCGAGCCCTGCAGCGCGGATAAATTCCTAACGACTCTGCGTTTGCTCTCGCCTCTTGAAATTTGCCGCGCCATCAGTCCATCTTCCAACGTTTGTGTATCCAAAACCACTGCTGCGGCGCGGTTCGCACGACCTCTTCGAAAATGTCGTTGCACTTTTGCGTGATAAATAACTCGGCTTCGTCCTTATTTAGCCCTTCAGGTAGCGGCGGAAAATCCTTAATCACGATCTCATAGCGATTATCCGCGCCGCGCCGCGCAAAAATGGGTATCAGCACGGGATGAAATTTCAAATAAAGCGACGCGATAGTCTTCGTGGTGTAGCACTGCCGTCCAAAAAAGGTCGTAAGCAGGCTGTTTTTTGTGCCCGGCTTTTGATCGGGCAGAATGCCTACGTTGCGCCCCTGCTTTAGCGCCTGCACGAGCCTGCGCATCGCATCGTCCTTGTAAATGAGGTCATTGCCGTAGCGCTCGCGAAACGGCGCCACTAGCCGCTCTTCGATCAGCTCGTTATCACTGCGACGCCCGACTACCGAGACGGGAAAGCCGTTGGCGCCAAAAAAATTAGCTAGAATTTCCCAATTTCCAAAATGTGCGGTAAAAAATAAAATCCCGTGCGGATTATCACCTTTTAGCTTTCGGACGCGCTCTAGCGCCTGCTCGCCGTTTGAAATCAGATCATCAAATTTTAGTCTGCCGTTGTAAAATAAAAGCGTGTCGGTAAGCGTCCTAGCGATACTGCGAAAATTCTCGATCGCAAGAGCGTGAAGCTCACTTTCGCTTTTTTGCGGATAGGCGGCGCGAAGGTTGTCTTGTGCGACTTTAACGCGCCTACTAAGCTTCCACGATGCAAAAAGTGCGAGCTTATCGAAAAATGCGAATATGAAGCTTTTCGGCGCGAATTTTGCAAATTTTATCAGACCCAGCGCCAAAAAATATTGGATTTTTTCCTTCATAAAGACCTCGTTTTAAATGCGAGATTATATTGAATTTTGGCTAATTAGTAGCTAAAACGCTATTTTCCGAGGCAAAAATTGCTAAACATTTCGTCTAGAATTTCATCTCGCTCAAATGGACGCGAAATACGTGCAATCGCCTCAATCGCGCGATTTATCTCAAATGCAAAAAGCTCAAGCTCGCCGCAAGCTAGGCGCTCGCTCGCGTTTTTAAGAGCCGCAAGCGCGCTCTCGCAAGATAGAATTTGCCGCTCATTGCTTAGCATAAGGCCATCGAAATTTTGAGAATTTAAGTAGCTCTCAAGCGCGGTTAAAATTTTATCCACACCCTCGTTTGCAGAAATTTCAAGTGGCGTAAAAATGGAATTTGCTTGGGTATTTTGCTTAGCGGAATTTATTGCAGAGCTATTAGGCGCGATGGAATTTACAGAATTTTGTTTAGAATCATCTTTCGTAAAATTCCCCGCAGCACAACTTGCAGTAACGCGCTCGGTATTTGACGACGCTAGTCCCGCTTTTGAGGCAAAATTCTGTTCCTTTGGATTTATGGAATTCGCAAGAGCTATTTGGCTTGTAAGCGCGGAATTTGTGGAAGTAGAATTTTGCGCGCTTAAGTCACGCTTTAAATTTTTAGCTTTTAAATTCTGCGCGCAGGAATTTAAAGAAGCGTCGCAGGTCCGACTTTGCTTTAAATTTTCGGCTGTGAAATTCTCTGATATGGGATTTTCGGCTGCGAAATTTTTTGCAGAAAAAGTCTCTAAATCATCGCCAAGATCCTCCGCGCTAGGATGAAATTTACGCGGCAAGTCGCATTTATTTAAAACGTAGATGATTTTTTTGCTTTTTTGTTCGCGCAATATTTTTAGGATCTGCGCGTCCTCGGCGTCCCATTCGCGGCTTGCGTCAAACACTGCCAAAATCACGTCTGCCTCGCTTGCAGCGCGAAGCGAATATGAAATGCCGATACTTTCGAGCTTTGAGCCGCTGTGTCTGATACCTGCAGTATCGACTATACGGATTAGATGAGTGCCTATTTGCAAGCTTTCTTCGATAAGATCGCGCGTAGTGCCCGCTTCGTCGCTCACGATAGCGCGACTAAAGCTCAGCATAGAGTTTAAAATGCTTGATTTACCGACATTGGGCTTACCCACAATCGCTACTTTAAAGCCCTCGATCAACCCCTTTCGGCTGCGGCTGATGCGAGTGATTTTTTCTAGAGAAGCGATATTTTGGCTAAGCATTTCTTGCGAGTTTTGCAGTACATCAGAAGGCAGATCATCCTCCGCGTAATCGATGCAAACCTCGACAAAAGCTAGCGTCTTAACCAGAGCCGCGCGCAGATTTGCGACGAAGTCTGCTAGCTCGCCTCGCAAGCTGCGCGATAAAATTTTAGCCGCACTTTGCGAGCGCGAATTAATCAGATCGCTTATGGCTTCGGCTTTACTAAGATCCATTTTACCGTTTAAAAACGCTCGCTTACTAAACTCGCCCGGATTTGCTATACGCGCGCCCATAGCCAGAACGGCATCTAACGCCAAGGACGAAGCCGTAAAGCCGCCGTGGGTCTGCACTTCTACGACATCTTCGCCGGTAAAGCTATGTGGAGCTTTAAAATATATCAAAATCGCCTCGCCGAACGCTTCGCCACTCTCGTCAAAAAGATTCACAAGCGTGGCATAGCGAGGTCGCAAACAGCTGCGATGTGAAAGGCTTAGAGCGATAGATAGCGCTTCCTCGCCTGAAATTCTAACTATGCAAATTCCGCCGATGCCGTGAGCCGTAGCGATAGCGGCGATAGTCTCGCTCACGATTAGCTTTTTTCGTCTACGATGACGATTTTGCCGCTACGCGTAGATTTGATGCCCACGAAACGATCTGGATATGCTTGTTTTAGCTTGTCGGCTACGATTTTGATAAATGCGCCATCAAAAGCCTTCGTGACGATACGCTCATTTCCGGAGCGTTCCACGAGCGCATTTACATAAGAATCGATAAATCGTTCTTGATTTTGTAAAAATTCCGCGATTTCAAAAACCACAGCAAGATCGTATCTGATGCTGATCCAGTTGTAAATCATATACGAAAGTGCCTTGTAGCGGTGCCCCTCTTTGCCTATCAAAAGCGCGCTATCCTCGCCTTGCAGCTTGATATAGACGGTATTTTCGTCGATTTTGCTAACATCGCTAACTTCGATATTAAACTCACTTGATCTGAAAAGTGCAGATAGCTTCTCTTTGATATCGAATAGAATTTCATCCGTCACAGCGCCCTTTTGCTTTTCTTTGCGATGTTTAGAATGCGTGGTGCGCGGACTTTGAGACTCTGATTTGTCGCCCTGCTTTTTCTCTGCTTTGCCGGCTTTATTTTGCGGGGCGCTAAATTCCAGATTTTCGCTAAATTTTTCCCCTTCGAGAACCGCTTCTATAATGGCATTTTTTTTAAAAAAGCCCAAAAATCCACCGCTTGGATGCTGCAGCACGCGCACATTAAGTTGCGTTACCGAGCATCCTAGCTCAGCTGCTGCTTTATTATATGCGTCTTTTAAATTTTCTGCTTCAATTATCATGATTTTTTCTCCGCTATTTGAGCTTGTTTATGCCTAGCAAAGGCTTTATTAATGACGTATTGCTGGATAATGGAGCAGAAATTATTTACCGTCCAGTATAACGTAAGACCCGCCGGGAACATTACGAAAAATACCGTAAAAATGAGCGGCAAGAATTTCATCATCTTCTCTTGCATCGGATCGGTAAACGTAGTCGGTGTAATCTTTTGCTGCAAAAACATCAAAATTCCCATCGTAATCGGCAGGATGTAATATGGATCTTTAAGCGACAGATCGTGGATCCACAATGCCCACTCCGCGCCCTTTAGCTCGATCGCATTAAGTAGCACGCGGTAGATCGCGAAAAATACCGGTATCTGAAGCAGTATTGGCAAGCAGCCGCCCATCGGATTGGCACCGTTTTTCTTATACAGATCCATCATATGCATCTGCAGCTTCTGCTTATCGTCCTTATATTTCTCCTGAAGCTCCTTCATCTTAGGCGCCAGATCTTTTAGCTTATTCATCGATAGCATTCCCTTGTAACTTAGCGGGAATAAGATTAGGCGGATGATGAGCGTAAGCACTACGATCGACCAACCCCAGTTACCGATATAGCCGTGCAACCAGTTTAGAAATTTAAACATCGGGCGGGCGATGAAGGTAAACCAGCCGTATTCGATAATGTGCGTAAGAGCAGGATTTATCGAGCTTAGCGTCGCGTGATCTTTCGCGCCGATATAGCCCGTAAGACTAAGATCGCCGTCCGAGCTTATGAAAACCTGCGAAATTTTATCTGCGTCAGTCACGGTCGCATTCAAGCTCTCTCCGTAAAATAGCGTCGTATAATAGCGATCGGAGCTTGCAGCGATATTTACGCCACTTATTCGCTCGTTTTTATCCACATCACCATCTTTAAAAATTTCTACGCTTTCGTTTATAGCCTGCGAGCCTGTAAAAAATGAAGCGATTTTATCTGAAATTCCTGCTTCGCCAGGTTTTCCTACGATGACGCCGTGAACCGTATAGCTATCTACTTCTACGTTCGGGCGCGAGCCAGGGCTGATAAAATAACGCGCATTGCCGCTTAACTTCAGATCCAATTTATAACTACCATTCGGATAAAAGGTAAGAATTTTATTTATGCTAACGGCGCCTAAACTTTGACTTAATGTAACGCTAGCCTCTCCGTTTCGTGCGTCCAGCTCGCCAGATGAGGCGCTGTAAGGAGTATCGAAAGCCATTGCATTCAACGCCGCGTCCTCGAAGCGCATCTCAAGCGGTTTAGAATGTGATTTAGGATCGATCAAATTTATCGCATCGCCGTTTTCGTCACGGAATTTAGCATCGTTTAGTATATACGAGCTTATGCGACCGAGCCCGTCAATCGTAAAATTCGCTTCTTTGCCAACCACGCGCACTAACGGTGCAGAGATGGAATTTGCAGTATTTAAATTTGCTCCCTGCGCGCTCACGCTAGCGGCGGTAGTTTGCGGAGCGGACTTGGCGGCATTTTTTTGCGCGATTTGCGCCGCGGTTGCATTTGCCTCCATTGCAGCGCGAATTTTTGATAAATAAAAATGATCGTAAGCTACGAAAAATATGAGCGCAGTTGCTATCGCGATAGCAAGGCGCTTTGATTGAGGAAGTTTATCTAGCACTATTTTCTCCTAGTCGTATGACGTAATATCTATTTTTTTTATATGGTATAAACCAAAGCTTAAATTTATCCGCAGAGGCATTGCTGCTGCGGATTTTAGAAAATACGCAAAATTTGAAATTTCGCGCGATTATCGGATAATCTATGCCACCGCTAAAGAGCGGATTGCATCTTAAAATTCTAGCCGTTACAGCGCAGAGTGCGCCAAAGACGCCGTTAAACTTAAACTCATAAAGCGCGTATTCCGAACAGCTCGGATAGTAGCGGCAACAGCACGGCAGCAAGGGCGAAATAAATTTTCGATAAAACCCGATCACGGCTATAAAAAATCTCTTCATTTTACTGCGCCGATCTTTTTAAACGCCCATTTTAAATTTCGCTCAATGTCCTCAAAGCTCATATCTATAATCCGCTTTTTTGCGATTAATATAAAAATCCCGCTAACAATGGCGTCTTTTTGATTATAAAACGCTGCGCGCAAACGTCTTTTAGCGTAATTTCGCGTAACTGAATTGCCTATTTTTTTACTGGCGACTGCGCTAAATTTACGCTGCTCGCTAGCCAAAAAATACACAACAGCGCATTCGCAATGCCACTTTGCCGCACTTTTATAAACCTCCGAAAAAACGCTGCTATCGCTTATCGCAGCAAATTCGCCTACGCAGCCAATCTTCTTCTGCCTTTAGCACGTCTTGCACTTAAAACTCTGCGGCCGTTTTTTGTTTTCATGCGGACGCGAAAGCCGTGAGTGCGCTTTTTAGGGGTATTGTGGGGTTGGTACGTTCTTTTCATAACTGTTCCTTTAAGAAAATGTAAAGCGGAGATTCTATAGAAACTTTACTTAAAAACCGATAAACAAAAGCAGCCCTAGCGCCGATAAGCGTCGCCTTGCAGCTTTTTACGGCGCAGTTTTAAGTCCTGTTCATTTTTATTGTTTCGCTCCTTGATGTCTTGCATCGGCTGCTTTTTCATCGAAAAATCATCGTGGTCGCCTGCGCCTTTTGATTCACGTTGCAAATTATTTTGCAGGCTTTGCCTATCTAGTTCATTTTTTTGACGATTTAGCAGAATTTCACTATGATTTTTCTCAAATTCTGATTGTTTATCGTTCGCAACGTAAGCGCTGGCGCTAAGGCTTACTGCACCATCTTGCGCACTTAGTACCATAGAATCAGCAAATATCGCGCCGCAAAGCAGCCAAAGTATCAAAGCCTTTTTCATTTGCGTTTAAATTTGCCTGCCATCGCGCGATAGATCGCTGCCTCGTTTTGAAGCGTCAAATATCTTTGGTTTAGCTCGTTTATCTTAGCGTTTACGGCATCGGTGCGGGCTTCTAGCATATCCTTTAGCTCGCTTGAGCCCGCTTCGTATTTCGCAGCGTAAAGATCGGCAATACGCGCCTTTTCGTCATAAGCGGCACTTAAATTTTTAAGGCTAGCCAGATTGATCTGATAAATTCTATATAAATTTAGCACCTCATTCGTAGCGTTAGAGAGCGTCTTTTCGTAATTTACGACGTTTTTGCGAAAAGCGATCTCCGAAATTTTAAGGCGGTTTTCAACCCTCGCATAATCCAAAAACGGCAGACTTATGCTTACGTTGCCGCTTAAAAAATTTAGCTTGAAGCTATCGTTAGCGCTCACGCCTTGCCCGTTAGTAAGCCCTGCGCCTAAATTTACGCTAGGAAAGAAATTTAACTTAGCGGTCTGTTCGTCGTAAAAGCTGGAATTTAGCCTAGCGATCGCAGCTCTAATGTCGGGGCGATTAGCAAGCGCCGTGTAAGGCACATTTAGATCAACGCCTTGGAATTCTATGGAATTTATCGAATCGGTGTTATCATCAAACTGCAAACTGGAAGAGATGAGATTTCTCATATATTTATGATTATCCTCGATATTTTTTTGAATGCTTAAGACCTTGTTTTCAAGCCCTAGGATAGAATTTTGAATCTGCCTGTAATCTAGCTGCTCGGACTTGCCGTAATCATATTTTGCCTTGATTATTTTTTCGATTTCGCGGTAATCGCTTAAATTCTGTTTTGTCCATTTTAGCGAATCGTTTAGATAAAGCATCTCGAAGTAGCCGCTTACGACGGAATTTATAAGAGTCAGGCGAGTATTTTCAAGGTCAAACTCACTAGCTTTGGCGTTCCAGCCCTCAGCATTTACCGCCGAGCGGATCTTGCCGAAAAGATCAAGCTCATAGCTTACGTTAAAGCCCGAGCTATAGGTTTTGTTCCAATTCGAGCCGGTGCTTATGTCGCGATTAGCGCCCGCACTCCACGAGCTACTTAGCGTAGGAAAAAGATCAGCCCTGCTTAGCCCTAAATTTGCATAAGCACTCTCAACGTTTAAAGCCGCTGTTTTTAGATCGTAGTTATTCGCAAGGGCTTGATCTACAAGCTTATTTAAGTATGATTCGCCATATTTTTTATACCACAGCGTATCAATTTCATAGCTTGCATTTTCGTCCTTGAAATGCTCTACAGGCTTAAATTCGACCTCACTTTGATTTGAGGCGCAACCGCCAATAAAAACAGCTAAAACGCCGCTTAAAATTACTTTGGAATTTATCATTTTCTCTCCTTGTTTATTCTTGTGCTAAAGCATCTATCGGATTTAATCTGCTGGCGTTTCTTGCCGGCAGATAGCCAAAAACTATGCCGATCGCGGACGACGCTGCAAAGGCGATCACGAAAGGCGCGGTAGTAAATTTCATCGCAAAATCTGGGCTTATGGTATTAAATGCAAATCCAAGCGCCAAAGCGATTAAAATTCCTAAAGCTCCGCCCAGCGAGCAAAGCAAGATCGCCTCTATCAAAAATTGCTGCAAGATGTTGGATTGCTTCGCGCCGATCGCCATCCTGATGCCGATCTCGCGCGTGCGCTCGGTAACGCTTACGAGCATGATATTCATCACGCCGATGCCGCCGACGACGAGTGAGATCACCGCAATCGATGAGATCAGAATCGTCATCGTGCCGGTAGTGCTTTGTATTGTTTGTTTGATAGTATCTGCGTTCATCGTATGAAAATCCCGCGAGCCGTGTCTTTGAATAAGTAGCTGAGTTAGGCTCTCTTCGGCTACTTGAGTATTGACATCGTCTTTTATTTTGATGGTGATAGAGCTGATTTTTCGATTGCCCGTGATTTTATTCATCACAGTTGAGTACGGCGCGTAAATTCTTAAATTTTCGTTGCTTCCGAAGGCGTTTTTATCCTTGCCCGAAACTCCTATGATCTTAAGTGGCTTACCCGAAAATAAAATCGTCTTGCCGATAGGATCGGAATTTTTAAAAAATGTTTTTTTAGTGTTTGGATCGATAATCGCGACAGAGGCAGAATTTTTAATATCATCGTCGCTAAAATTTCTACCATCTTCTATATCTATGCCATTAACCGCCAAAGAATTCACGCCGCCGCCGCGCAGTTGAGCCTTGGAGCTTAAATTAGCATATGTTGCCGTACCGCTTGCAGAAGCATTCGGTGTGGCATAATCGACGTAGGGCTGGCGCGCCAAAACTTTAGAATCGCTTATCGTAAGGGTGCTCACGAAGCCCGCACGCACGTCGCCGAAATTTTTACCGGGAAAGATATCAATCGTATTGGTGCCAATTTTACGGATCTCGGATAAAATTTGCTCCTCCGAACCCTTACCGAGAGCTACTACGCAGATAACCGAGGCGATGCCGATGATGATGCCTAACATCGTCAAAATCGATCTTAGTTTATGCGAAAATATCGCGCTAATCGACATTTTAAAGCTTTCGATTAGCTGGTCTTTGCAAAATATAAAGGAATTTTTCGTTTTGATCTGCTCTTTGTTGCGCTCAAAAACCCGTTCCGTCTTTCTTTTATTGCTTAAAATTCTGCCGTCTTTGATCTCGATGATACGATCCGCAAATTCCGCAATATGCGCATCATGCGTAACTATGATGATGGTATGTCCCTCTTTGTGCAGCGCCGTTAAAATTTGCATCACCGTCTCGCCGCTTTTGCTATCAAGCGCGCCGGTGGGCTCATCGGCCAAAATCACTTCGCCACCGTTTATCAGAGCGCGGGCGATACTTACTCGCTGCTGCTGCCCGCCGCTAAGCTTGCTCGGTAAATTTTTGATGCGATCGCCAAGCTCCAGCTTATCCAAAAGCTCCACCGCCCGTTTCGTCCGTTCGCTCGCCCCTACGCCCGCATACACCGCAGGCAGCGAGACATTTGCGGTCGCGTCCATCGTAGCGATGAGATTGTATTTTTGAAAGACAAAGCCGAATTTTTTGCTTCTAAGCGCCGCAAGCTCGTCGCCGCTTAAATTCGCGGTTTCGCGACCCTCGATCTTATAGCTTCCGCTGCTTGGCGTATCGATGCAGCCGATTATATTCATCAGCGTCGATTTTCCACTTCCGGATTGCCCGATTATCGATATAAACTCGCCCGCTTCGATATTCAAGCTTACGTCCTTTAGTACGTGGATTTCGTTATCGCCGAGAATGAATTTTTTGTTTATATCTTTAAGCTCTAGCATTTTCACACCATAAAATTTTAACTAAAACACCATCGGAGGCCCGTCCATATTTAACGGCGCGGCTTTTCCGTCGGCGATGAGCACCTCATCTTTTTCATCCAAACCGCTTAAAATTTCAGTATTCAAATCGTCGCTGACGCCCGTTTTTACGTATCGCCGCTCAGGCTCTTTGCCGTTAAGCACCGTGACGTAATCGCCTCCCGCGTCGCGCTTGATAACCGAGGTAGGTAGATAGCTCGTATTGTTCGCTTCGCTTACGATTATGTTGTTTTCGGTCGTCATTCCGATCTTTAAAAAATCGTTTTCATTGTCCACTAGCATCTTTGCGTAAAAATAGATCGCACTGTCGCTGCTGCTCGAAGAATAGGACGAACCGCTAGAGGTTTTATCGTAAGTCCCGTCGCTAAGCGTGGTAAGACCCGGATCGATCTTGTAAATTTTAGCCTTTTTGATATTATCCAGATCCGATAGTATGGAGTATTCTACGTCCATTCCAACCTTTACTTTGGATATATCGCCCTCTGCGATCTGCATCTTGATCTCCATCTTGCTTAGATCGGCGATCTTTACGATAGTAGGCGTGGTTTGGTTGGAATTTACCGTTTTGCCCTCCTCTACCGGCATGGAAACGATCGTGCCGCTTATAGGAGCTGTGATTTTGGTGTAGCCGAAATTCGTCTCCGCCGTGCTTAGCTGAAGTTTGGTCTGCTCGATCTGCGCCTCAATCTGCTTTTGCTCGGCCTCTTTTAAAGCGGCGCTATTTTTGGCATTTTCCACCGCCTCTTTGGAAGCGGCGTTTCTTTTATACAGCTGCAGTTCGCGGTTATACTGCGTTTTGGCGTTTGCCGCGGCGATCTTTGCCGAAGCTAAATTTGCTTCGTGGATTAGAAGCTGCGCCTTTTGCTGCGCGATCTCGTTTTCTTGAGTGACCGAATCGATCTGCGCGATCATATCGCCCTTTTGAACCTTATCGCCCACTTTGACGTAGAGCTTTTTGATCTGACCGCTTACCTGCGCGCCCACGTCGACCAAATCCCTGGCATAAACCTCTCCCGCAGCCGTCACCGTGCCTCTGATACTGCCCTTCTCAAGCCTTGTGGTAAGGGCCTTCGGTGCCTCTTCTTGCTTAAAAAATTTGCCGTATAAGAAATATATCGCAATGACTATGAGCAGGGTAAAGGCGATAAATTTCAAGGTTTTTTTCATTTTGCCAACTTCAAATAAAATAAGGGCTAATTCTAATGTAAAAATATAAAATTTTAGTTAAATACTAAATTCTTTGCTCGCGTAGGGCGTAAAATTTCATAATCTTTTTATGCAAAATTAGCGAAACGTAGATCAGCGCCGAGCCCGCGAGCAGGCGCGCTATATCGGCGTCCTTTTGCCAAAATACCAAATTTACGACGATCGCTGCGGGAATGAGCGCGTTATTCATAATCGCAAGCACGCCGCTATCGACTTCGCACGCGCCTTTGTTCCATAAAAAATACCCCAAAGCGCTAGCTACCGTGCCCAAATACACGATCACCGCGCCTTGGGAGAAGCTGGGATTAAATTTAGAAAAATCCCCGAGCACGATCGCGGCAATCGCCGTAACCGCGGTAGCCCCCATGAAAAAGTAGCCGAAAAGCTCCTTCTGCTCGCTAAAGCCGTAGCGCTCTAGCATAAATTTATACGCGCTCTGTCCGAGCCCGAAGCATAAATTTGCGCCTTGGACTAGCAAGAAGCCCGTCAAAAACTCGGAATTTATCGCGCCGAATTTTATCACCAAAGCCCCAAGCACCGCGACTGCTGCGCTAAAAAGATATAGTGCGCGAAATCTAAGCTTAAGCGCG
>NZ_CALIMY010000076.1 GCF_938045205.1 uncultured Campylobacter sp. | reverse complement strand
TATTATCATCATAGGTAATGACCGATTCGCGCGGTATATAGTGGCGGATCGCCTCTCTGCCGTTGTCATCGGAGATGACTACGTACATGCCCTTCTCGCTTACGACATGACCTTTTTTGATATCTCTTAACCTCTCTAAATAATCGCCCTTTAGGATGAAATACTTAAGCGTACCATTTGCTCCCGCTTTGATCTTTTGAGTTACCGGCTCGCCGTCTTTGACGCGAAGTTCGCTTGCAAACGGAATTCGAGTAGGGATATTCCAGTCTTCTTTTATAACCTCTACTAAACTATCATTTTCTCCAACGGTTTCGCCGTCTTTGAAAACGATGTAGAATTTCCCCTCAACTTTACCGCTTACGCCCGCAAGCTCGGTAGGCTTGGCTAAATCGTGGCGTCGGATAGTATATTTAAATTCTTCTTTCTTGCCTTTTAGCGTGATATTCACATCATCGTGGGTTATATCGATGCTTACTTTGCCGGTAATCGGAGCTTTGATCTTTGGCTCTACCAAAAGCACCGCGGCATTTCTGCGGTTCATCACGATATTTTTGCCGCCGTTTTCATAGGTCTTGACGTTGTAGTATCTGATAAAGCCCTCTTTATCGGCGATTACTTGGCGATCTTGCTGCTCGGTAGATGCTGTACCGCCGGCGTGGAAGGTTCGTAGCGTAAGCTGCGTACCCGGCTCACCAATGGATTGCGCAGAGATGATACCGACCGCTTCACCCGGTTTTACCAGCTTGCCCTCGCCTAAATTTACACCGTAGCACTTCGCACAAACCCCTTTTTCAGCCTTGCACGTAATAGGCGTACGGATGCTTACGGATTTGATGCCGGCATCGACTATGGTGCGTATCTCATTAACGCCTAGGAGTGTGCCTTCGGTGAATAAAATTTCATTCGATACCGGATCAATCACATCCGAGCTTAGCACCCTACCCATAATCCTATCGGCTAGACTTTCTATTTGCGTTCCGTTTTCTACGATCTCCGTGACTTCGATACCCTCGTGCGTGCCGCAGTCGTGCATCGTAACCCTGACGTTTTGCGCGACATCGATCAGCTTTCGCGTTAGATAGCCCGCGTTTGCGGTCTTAAGCGCAGTATCGGCAAGACCTTTACGAGCGCCGTGGGTCGAGATGAAGTACTCATTTACGTTTAGACCCTCTCTAAAATTTGAAGTAATCGGCGTCTCGATGATCGAGCCGTCGGGCTTACTCATCAGACCCCTCATGCCTGCTAGCTGCTTGATCTGCTCCGCGCTACCTCGCGCGCCGCTATCGGCCATCATATAGATCGAGTTAAAGCCGTCCTTGTCCTTCTCCATCATCTTCATCATCTCATCGGCTAGCTTCTTGCTAGTGCTAGTCCAGATGTCGATCGTTTTATTATAGCGCTCGCCGTCGGTTAGCAAACCCGCGCCGTATTGGTTCTGAACTTCTCTGACCTGCTTTTTAGCCTCTTCTACAAGACCCGCTTTGGACTTCGGCACGATGATGTCCGAAACGGAGATCGAAACGCCCGCTTTAGTAGCGGATTCAAAGCCTAAGTTCTTAAGATTATCCAAAAATTCCGCGCTTATCTCAAGGCCGCCGTTTTTATAGACGTAATCGACAAGCTCGGCGATATCCTTTTTCTTCATAATCTTATTCCAAAGATGATCCGGAATAAAGCTAGGCAGGATCGATTTAATGATCAATCGCCCCGCCGTCGTAAAGATGATGCGATGATCGATCATCGTTTTGATCTTAGCGTGGATGTCTAGAGCGTTTGCCTCTACGGCGAGCATTACCTCATCGACGTTTGCAAAAATTTTATTCGTTCCTTTTGCACCCGGCTTTTCGAGGCTTAGATAATAAATTCCTAAAACCATATCCTGGCTAGGCACTGCGACGGGCTTTCCACTCGCAGGAAGCAAGATGTTCATCGAGCTAAGCATTAAAATTTTGCATTCCGCGATCGCCTCTTGGCTAAGCGGCACGTGCACCGCCATCTGATCGCCGTCGAAGTCCGCGTTGAATGCGGCGCAGACTAGCGGATGCAGCCTGATCGCCTTACCCTCGACGAGCACCGGATGAAACGCCTGAATAGACATCTTATGAAGCGTCGGCGCGCGGTTTAGCATAACCGGGTGATCCTTTACGACCTCCTCCAAGCACTCCCAAACTTCATTGATCCTATTTTCGATCATCTTTTTAGCCTGCTTAACGGTCGTTGCATAGCCCTTCTCTTGAAGGCGAGCGATTAGATGCGGCTTGAATAGCTCAAGCGCCATAGTTTTAGGCAGACCGCACTGATCCATGCGTAAATTTGGACCTACGACGATGACGGAGCGGCCCGAAAAATCCACGCGCTTGCCGAGCAAATTTTGACGGAAGCGGCCTTGCTTACCTTTAATGATCTCGCTTAGAGATTTAAGCGGTCGCTTATTAGCGCCTTTTACGGCATTGGCGCGACGTCCGTTGTCAAAAAGCGCATCCACCGCCTCTTGAAGCATTCGTTTTTCATTGCGGATGATGATCTCGGGCGCGTCGAGCTCCATCAGCCTTTTGAGCCTAGAATTTCGATTTATGACGCGTCGATATAGATCGTTTACGTCCGAAACCGCAAATTTACCGCCCTCAAGGCTTACAAGCGGGCGTAGATCGGCAGGCAGCACGGGCAGATTTGTAATCATCATCCACTCGGGCTTATTACCGGAATTTAAAAAGCTCTCGACGACTTTTAGACGCTTGACGATAGTTTTTTTCTTCGCTTCGGAGTTTGTGTTATCCATCTCCTCCTTCAAAGAATTTAAAATTTCAACTAAATCAAGCTCAGCTAGCATATCGCGGATTACCTGACCACCCATTTTGGCGACGAAGCCTGTCTGCGAAAAGCGCTCTTTTAGGCTCTGATACTGCTCTTCGTTTAAAACGTCATATTTTTCGACCTTTTTAGAATTTTCGTTGTCGTAAAATGCCTCGCCTGCACTTTCCACGATATACGCCTCATAGTAAAGCACGCGCTCAAGATCTTTCATCTTGATGTTTAGCAGCGTACCGATGCGGCTAGGCAAGGAATTTACGTACCAAATATGCGCCACCGGCGTTACCAACTCGATATGTCCCATTCTAGTGCGGCGAACCTTCGAGCTCGTGATCTCGACGCCGCATTTTTCGCACTTCCAGCCCTTATATCGCATCTTTTTATACTTGCCGCAGATGCACTCATAGTCTCTTACGGGACCGAAAATTTTAGCGCAAAAAAGACCGTCGCGCTCCGGCTTAAGCGTGCGGTAATTGATGGTTTCGGGCTTTTTGACCTCGCCGTGGCTCCATGCTTTGATCTGCTCAGGGCTAGCAAGCCTGATAGCAAACGCGTCGAAGTCGTGAACTCTGGCGTCCTCTTTTATTTCTATTCTTTCTAAATTTGAATTATCGCTCATTTATTCTCTCCATTCTCGTAAATTTCAACGTCTAGAGCAAGCGATTTAAGCTCGTTAGTTAAAACAAAAAATGTCTCAGGAATTCCTGTAGACGGAACGTTTTCGCCTTTTGTCAGCGCCTTATATGCAGCCAAGCGTCCGTCGACGTCGTCGGATTTGATCGTTAGCATTTCGCGGAGCGTGTATGCCGCGCCGTATGCCTCCAGGGCCCAAACTTCCATCTCTCCAAATCTTTGACCGCCGAATAGCGCCTTGCCGCCGACCGGCTGCTGCGTGACTAGGCTGTAAGGACCGGTGCTTCTTGCGTGAACCTTTTCGTCGACTAGGTGGTGCAGCTTGAGATAATACATGCAGCCCACGTTTACGCGCTCTTTGATCTTTTCGCCGGTGCGACCATCGTAAAGCTCGGTCTTGCCGTCCTGATCGATGCCCGCCATCTCAAATAGCTTTTTGAAATCCTCGGGCACAATGCCTTCGAATATCGGAGCGGAAAATCTAACGCCCTTAGCCCAGTCTCTAGCGTATTTTAAAAGATCCTCATCGCTGATCTTTTCAAGAGTTTTTTTAGCCTGCATTAGTTTAGAAACGCCCGCGATCTCAATCATTTTGGCGCGAAGGGTTTTTAACCATTCGCCTGTTTTTTCCTCTAAAATTTGAGCAATCTGCTCGCCTAAGCGCCAGCCCACAAGACCTAAGTGGCTCTCCATTATCTGACCGATATTCATACGACTTGGAACGCCGAGAGGATTTAGCACGATATCCACGCGCTGTCCGCTAGGCAGATACGGCATATCAACCTCAGGGACGATGTTTGAGACGATACCCTTGTTTCCGTGGCGACCCGCCATCTTATCGCCCACTTTTAGCTTGCGCTTGGTAGCGATATAGACCTTTACGAGCTTAACGACGCCGCTTGGCAAGATATCGTCTTTTTCTAAAATTTCGATCTTTTCGTCGTGTTCCTCTTTGAGCTTGCGCTTTTCGTTTTGGAAGTGGTTTTTTAGCTCTTCGTATTCCTTCTGAACAGCTTTAGAATAGGCTTTGACGAAGGAATTTAACGTAAAGCGGTTGGAGCTTTCAAGCTCCTCTTTTTTAACCTTATCGCCCTTTTTATAATCTTTTTTATTTAGACTTTGATCGCTTTGTAAAGCGCTTTTAGAAAGAAGTGCCACTACCTTTAGCATCTCCTCGCGATCGAGCATCAAAAGCCTGTCGTGATGCTCCCTTTCGAGCTCGGTTTTTTCATCCTCATAGGCTTTGCTCGTGCGTGGATCCTTCTCGTAGCCCTTTTTGGTAAAAATTTTAACGTCGATTACTACGCCTTCCATCGAAGCGGTAGCATAGAGAGATTTATTTACTACATGCCCCGCCTTCTCGCCGAAGATCGCGCGTAAAAGCCTCTCCTCTGGGGTCGGCTTAACCTCGCCCTTCGGAGTTACCTTGCCTACCAAGATCATGCCGGGCTTGACGTGAGTACCGATCTTTACGATGCCGCTATCATCAAGGTGGGTAAGCTCCTCCTCTTTGATATTAGGGATGTCGCGCGTGATCTCCTCTACGCCGTCTTTAAGCTCTCTAGCCTCGATCTCCTTTTCATAAACATGCACGCTGGTGTATTCGTCGGCGCGGATCATCTTTTCGCTCATGACGACGGCATCCTCGTAATTGTAACCGTGCCACGGCATAAAGGCTATGAGGGCGTTTTTGCCAATCGCAAGCTCGCCGCCGTCCATGCTAGGACCGTCGGCTATAATTTGACCTGCCTTTATCACGTCACCTTTTCGCACGATAGGGCGCTGTGAGAAGGTGGTGTTTTGGTTTGTGCGTAAATTTTTCTCCATCGAGTAGTGATCGATAAACGGCCCCTTCTCGTCTTCGCCCAAAATAAATATATTTTTATTATCGACCTTCTCTACGACGCCGTTGCGATTAGCTTTGATCGCTTCCCACGAATCGCGCGCGATAATCGCCTCCATGCCCGTTCCTACGATAGGTGCAGTGGAGTGTAGAAGCGGTACGGCTTGGCGCTGCATGTTCGAGCCCATAAGCGCGCGGTTAGCATCGTCGTGCTCCAAAAACGGAATCAGTGATGCCGCTACGCCCGCGACCATACCGGAGCAAAGATCTATCAGCGAAATATCCTCGCGTTTAGCCATGATGTTTTCGCCGTCTTTTCTGACCTCTAAAAGCTCCTCTACGATATTGCCCTCTTCGTCCAATTTAGCGGACGCCGGAGCGATTACGAGCCCCTCCTCCTGCGTAGCGGTAAGATATACGATCTCGTCCGTGACCTTGCCGTCTACGACCTTTTTATACGGAGCCTCGACGAAGCCTAGATCATTTACCTTCGCATAGGTTGCCAAGGTGTTAATAAGACCGATATTTTGACCCTCCGGGGTCTCGATAGGGCAAATTCTACCGTAGTGCGTAGGATGGACGTCTCGCACCTCAAAGCCGGCGCGCTCTTTAACTAAACCGCCCTCGCCCAGCGCAGATAGACGGCGCTTATGCGTAACTTCGCTAAGCGGGTTAGTCTGATCCATAAACTGGCTTAGCTGGCCGCCGGTGAAAAATTCCATAAGCGTAGTGGTGATGATTTTAGGGTTTACGAAATCATACGGCATAAGCTCGTCTAAATTTCCGCTAATGCCGGTAAATTTATCCTTGATCGCCTTTTGAACCTTGATAAATCCAAGATGCATCTCGTTTGCCAAAAGCTCTCCGATTGAACGTATGCGGCGATTGCCGAGATTGTCGCGATCATCGATGAAGCCGTCGCCATTTTTAACTCTAATTAGATATTTCGCCGTCTTGATAATATCCTCGCTAGTTAGCACGGTTACGTACTCCGGCGCCTCGATACCTAGCTTGTGGTTCATCTTCATACGGCCGACTTTAGTTAGATCGTAGCGCTCCGGATTAAAAAACAGATCGTTTACGAAGCTCTTTGCCGCCTCCTTTACCACCGGCTCGCCCGGGCGCATAACCTTGTAAATTCTAATCGCTGCCAGATCGTTCTCGTCGTCTATACCCTCGCTTTGCTGCAAGAGCTTAAGCGCGTCGGCGTCTTGGATGAAGGAATTTATGATTGAAGTATCTACGCCACTAGCTAGGTCGTTGGCGATCGTAAATTTTTTCTCGGTGTTGGCGATCTTGGCTAGCTTGCCCTCATCAAGCGCGGTTAGCGAATCAAAAAGCACTTCGCCGCTGTTTTTATCGACGATGGCGCCCGCTAGGTAGCGCTCGGCTAAAATTTCAGCCGGATACTCGATGAGCTTTAGTCCGTCCTCTGCTAACTTCTCCGCTTTTTTAGATGTTAGGCGCTTGCTTGCTTGATGAAGTACTTCGCCCTTTTCGTTTATAATGTCGTAATCGAGCCTGCCCGCGTATTCTTTCGGATCGAAATCAGTCAGGAATTTTCCTTTTTTGATATAGATTGTCTTAATAGGATAAAATAATTTTATAATGTCTTGTTTTTTGTAGCCGAGTGCGCGAAATAGGATCGTGATCGGAACCTTGCGTCTTTTATTTATGCGCACATATAGTACGTCTTTTACGTCGTATTCGAAGTATAGCCAGCTGCCGCGATCAGGTATTATTTGAGCGGTGTAGATGAGTTTATTTAAAACCGTAGGGCTCTCTTCCTCTTTGAAGATTACGCCCGGGCTTCTGTGCAGCTGATTTACGACGACACGCTCTACGCCGTTAATGATAAATGAAATTCTATCGGTCATTAAAGGAATGTCGCGGATAAATATATCTTGCTCTTTGATCTCTTTTACGCCAATTTTTTTGCCCGTCTTTTCATCGCGCTCATGCACGAGCAGACGGAGCTTCATCTTTAAATTTACCGAATAAGTAAGCCCTCTTTCCATGCATTCTCTGATCGAATACTTTGGCTTTGAAATTTCGCTGCTTACATACTCGATACTTAGTCTATTCTGTGCGTCGTGGATAGGGAAAATGGCTTTAAAAACCTTCTCTATGCCGCTTTCTCCACCCGAGTTATCAAGATTTAAAAAATGATCAAAACTTTTCTTTTGTAGTTGTAATAAATTCGGAATTTCGATGTCTTTGGGAACCTTTGAAAAATCCACTCTAAGACGATTTCCTGAATATAGGCTGTTTAACATTCCACTACCTCGTAGTTGTATTTTAAAGAAAGAAGTGCCGATACGACGCACCGGCACACATTTGTATGCGAAATTTTAAAATTCCGCGATTTATTTGAGTTCGACTTTAGCGCCTGCTTCTTCAAGCTCTTTTTTAGCCTTCTCGGCGTCTTCTTTGTTAAGTCCCTCTTTAAGAACGGACGGAGTAGCCTCGGTAGCGTCTTTGGCTTCTTTTAGACCAAGGCCCGTTAAGGCGCGAACAACCTTAATTACGTTGATTTTCTTATCGCCCGCATCAAGCAATACGACGTCGAATTCCGTTTTCTCTTCAGCCGCTGCCGCACCTGCGCCGCCAGCACCTGCGCCGCCTGCTACCATAACTGGAGCTGCGCTTACGCCGAATTTTTCTTCGAATTCTTTAACTAACTCGCTAAGCTCTAGCACCGAAAGATTAGAGATATACTCTAAAACATCTTCTTTTGAAATTGCCATTTTATTCTCCTAAATTTTAATTAAGCGCTAGCTTCTTTTTTCTGCTTAAGCGCATTGAGGCCGATCGTAAAATTTTGAATCGGCGCATTCCATACTTGAAGTAGCATCGCGATAAGCTCGTCTCTCGAAGGCATCTTCGAAAGCGCTCTAACCTTATCTATGCCAGCTACTTCCCCATCGATATGAGCGGTCTTAAGCTTAAAAATTTCATTTTTCTCTTCAAATTTAGCCGCTACTTTGCATACAGAAAGCTGCTCGCCCCATAAGAAGATATTGGTATCTTTAAAGCTAAGTCCGTTTTTTTCGGCATTTTTTAAAGCGATATTAGCTAGGGTATTTTTGATAACTCGAACTTTTACGCTCGCTTCGCGCGCGCTATTTCTAAGATCTTCAAGCTGCTTAACGCTAAGGCCTTTAAAATCGGAAATTACTATAGCTTCGCTAGCTTTGAAAGCCTCGCCAAGCTCCGCTACTATCTTTGATTTTTCGTCTCTCGTCATTAGGTCTCCTTTCCGATCGGTGATTTCAAGCCAAGCGATCGAAATTTTAAAATTTCGATCAATTAAGTTAAAAACCTTGAGCTATCTCCAATCTAAGATAAAAATTTAAAATTTTATTTTAAATCGATTATTTCTTGATTATCCAGCGTAACCGCAGGGCTCATAGTAAGTGAAAGCGATGCGTGAGTTACGTATCTACCTTTCGCAGTCGCCGGCTTATGCTTATTTATGGTTTTGATAAACGTCGTAAGATTGTCTAAAAGCTGCTCTTTGCTAAAGCTAGCCTTGCCAAGACCTGCGTGGATATTTCCCTGCTTATCGACGCGGAAATTTACCTGTCCGCCCTTGGCGTTTTTAACGGCCTGAGCGACATCCATAGTAACGGTACCGGTTTTAGGGTTCGGCATAACGCCTTTTGGACCAAGAATACGACCTACCTTACCGACTAGTCCCATTAAATTTGGAGTAGCGATAAGAACGTCGAAATTTATATTTCCTTTTTGAATCTCTTCGATCAGATCATCGGCACCCACGATATCTGCACCCGCTTCGCTAGCCTCGCTAGCTTTTGCGTCTTTTGCAACCACGGCTACTCGAACGCTCTTGCCAGTACCAGCAGGCAAAACGACCGAGCCGCGCACCATCTGATCGGCATGTCTTGGATCTACGTTTAGTTTAAGAGCGATCTCCACCGTCTCGTCAAATTTAGCAGAAGCTAGAGTTTTTACTGTGCTTACCGCTTCGTCTACACTATAAATTTTATTTACGTCAACTTTTTTTAAAAGTTCGTTGAATCTTTTTGAATTTTTTGGCATATATTTCTCCGCAATTAAAGTGCTACCGCTTTTTTAAACCTTAGCGGTCAAAAGGTCTAGTCAGTGACCGTAATACCCATAGAACGAGCCGAACCCGCTATAATCCTAGCCGCTTGCTCTCTATCTTTGGTATTCAGATCGGCGATCTTTTTCTCGACGATCTCTAAAACCTGAGCTTTGGTTAGGGATGCTACCTTCTTTTTAAGAGGGTTGTCCGAACCTTTATCTATCTTTGCCGCCTTTTTGATCAAATCCGTCGCAGGCGGTTGCTTAGTGATAAAAGTAAAGCTTTTATCGGCATAAACCGTGATGATAACAGGAATGTTAAAGCCCGCCATATCTTTGGTTCGCTCGTTAAACGCTTTGCAAAATTCCATAATATTAACGCCCTTTTGACCTAGTGCAGGACCTACCGGCGGGCTTGGATTTGCTTTTGCGGCCGCTATTTGCAGCTTGATTTCGCCAACAACTTTCTTAGCCATAAATTTACTCCTTATAAAATTTAAATAATCTTTTCAACTTGCGAGTATGAAATTTCAATCGGCGTGCTTCGTCCGAAGATCGAAACATTGAGGCGAAGCTTGCCATGTATCATATCATACTCTTCTACGATGCCGTTGAAATTAGCAAAAGGTCCATCGACGATCCTAACCGTCTCGCCCTCATCGAAATTAATCTTGGGCTTAGGAGCCTCGCGATTATTGATCTTTTCTAGAATTATTTCGATATCCTTTTCCGGTAGCGGAGATGGCTTTTTCGCCTCGCCGATAAAGCGACTGACCTTAGGCAACATCTGAATTCTATGCCACAAAGTGGTATCCAGATCTAAATTTGCAAAACAATACCCTGGATATAAGCTGCGCTCTTTAATGGTTTGCTTTGTATTTTTGACCTCTATAACATCTTCGGTAGGCACTAGCACTTCGCCGATCTTAGCCTCAAGCGCTTCATCTTGCTTTAGCGCTTCTATCGCACGCTTTACCGCCATCTCGCTGCCGGCGTAAGTTTGTATCGCATACCATTTATTTGCCATATTGCGATCCTTACTTAAGCCGTTATCAAAGCGGACATAATCAGATCCACTAGCGCTAAAAACAGTGCGATAACTACGACTACGACGACTACAGAGATATATGCTGTTTTAGTTTGATCTTTAGTCGGGAAAATTACCTTATCTAACTCTACTTTTGCTTGTTTATAATACTCTTTTACTTTTTCCATACCCAATCCTCGTGGCAGGGCAAGAGGGATTCGAACCCCCAACCATCGGATTTGGAATCCGGCGCTCTACCGTTGGAGCTATTGCCCTATAACAATTAGCCTTTTAACTTTACTTCTTTATGAAGCGTGTGCTTTTTTAATCTAGGGCAATATTTTTTAAGTTCTAGTTTTTCGGTCGTAGTTTTGCTGTTTTTATAAGTAGTATAGTTAATATCGCCACTTTCGGAGCATTTTAATCCGACCTTTACTCTACTTGAATTCTTTGCCATTTGGTTTCCTTGAATAAAAAAGCAAGCGGAATTTTAAAATTCCGCTTGCAAAAAAATTAAGCGATGATTTTCGAAACGACGCCTGAACCTACGGTATGACCGCCTTCGCGAATCGCGAAGCGAGTACCTTGCTCAAGAGCAATCGGAGCGATTAGCTCAACGGTGATCTTAACATTATCGCCAGGCATTACCATTTCGGTTCCTTCAGGAAGGGTAATCGAACCGGTAACATCTGTCGTACGAACGTAAAACTGCGGTCTATAATTATTAAAGAATGGAGTATGGCGTCCGCCCTCTTCTTTAGTTAGGATATAAACCTCGCCCTCAAATTTAGTATGAGGAGTGATAGATTTTGGTTTGCATAGAACCATACCGCGCTCTACTTCCTCTTTCTTAGTACCGCGCAATAAAACGCCTACGTTATCACCGGCTTCACCTTGATCCATCTCTTTTCTAAACATCTCAACGCCAGTGACGGTAGTAGTCTGAGTAGGTTTAATACCTACGATCTCGATAGTATCGCCAACTTTAACGATACCTTTTTCGATTCTACCGGTTACAACGGTACCGCGACCGGAAATCGAGAAAATATCTTCGATCGGAAGAAGGAAATCTTTATCGGTATCGCGAACAGGAGTTGGAATATAGCTATCAACCGCGTCCATAAGCTCCATAATCTTTGCAGACCATTCGCCGTCTTGCCCGGCTTTCGCTTCCTCAAGAGCTTTAAGAGCAGAGCCTTTAATGATTGGGGTCTCGTCGCCAGGGAATTTATACTCTTTTAGAAGATCTCTAACTTCCTCTTCGACTAGCTCTAAAAGATCCGGATCATCGACCATATCGGTTTTGTTTAGAAAAACTACGATATAAGGAACGCCTACCTGGCGAGAAAGCAAGATATGCTCGCGAGTTTGAGGCATAGGACCATCCGCAGCAGAAACAACTAAAATAGCGCCGTCCATCTGAGCCGCACCGGTAATCATATTTTTTACGTAGTCGGCGTGACCAGGGCAGTCAACGTGAGCATAGTGACGTTTCTCAGTCTCGTATTCGATGTGAGACGTAGCGATAGTAATACCGCGCTCTTTTTCCTCTGGAGCGTTGTCGATATTGTCGTAGTCTTTTAGCTCGGCTAGACCCTTCCTAGAAAGAACAGCAGAAATAGCAGCTGTCAAAGTAGTCTTACCATGGTCAACGTGACCGATGGTACCAATGTTTACGTGTGGCTTGTTACGATTAAATTTTTCTTTAGCCATCATATCCTCCGTTATTGATTTGTGGATTACACAACAAACTAAGCGACTCTATTTTATGGAGCTCATAGCGGGACTTGAACCCGCGACCTCTTCCTTACCAAGGAAGTGCTCTACCTCTGAGCCATATGAGCCTAAACTCAGGCAAAGAGAAATCGCTACCAATACCCAACAATGCGACCAAAATTTAGATTATGTAAGCATATAAAAGCAGTTAAGTTTTACAGCTCCCAGTAAACCTAAATGGTGGAGCGGGAAACGGGGCTCGAACCCGCGACCCTCAGCTTGGAAGGCTGATGCTCTAGCCAACTGAGCTAATCCCGCATCAAAAATTCATGGTGGTGAGACGTGGATTCGAACCACGGAAGGCAAAGCCAGCAGATTTACAGTCTGCCCTCGTTGGCCACTTGAGTATCTCACCCTTTGATGAAATCTGGTCAAACACTGTTACAAAAAATGGAGCTGGTGGACGGGATCGAACCGCCGACCCACTGCTTACAAGGCAGTAGCTCTACCAGCTGAGCTACACCAGCATTTTGAAATTGAAGTGGCAATTATAACCGAAAAATCCCCAATTGTCAAGGCTAAAACAGCCTATTTTAAAATTTCATAAAATTTCTGCTATAATGCGCGCAATTTTAAATTTTAAGGAATTTTATATGAAAATCGTACCTTGGATCATAATAGTTTTTATGATTTATTTGATTTATTATTTTATCTCCCGCTCTGAAAAGCGTCTAAATACCCTTGAAAAGCGCCTAAATAAGATAGAAGAAAACTTAAGCGAGATAAAAAAGGCTACCGAAGCCAACAGGCTCTTGATCGAAGAAGCAAAGCTGGACTCTGAAGATGACACAAAAGAGCAAGGATAAAATTAAATTTAAATCCATGATCTTGCTAGCTTAGCCTTTTTTGCTAAATATCTCGTGCTAAAAATTGTGAGTATATTTTATGCATACTTTGGCATTTTTGAAAGAAATTTTGCCCCAACGCCAAAACCGCGAAGTAGAAGAAGCTCATACGTAACTAATTCTTAAATTTTACGAAATTTAAAATTCGCGCTTTAAGCCTGCTCCGCCACGCAAATCAATAAATCAAAATTCTAGCTATTTGCTCACAGCACAAATTCCATAGAATTTCAAATAATGCCACATAAAATTAAAATTCTGCCAAAATCCATCCCTCAATTCAACTTCTTAAAATTTTGCGCAAATCCCTCAGCTAAAATTCTAAACTACAAAATTTTAGTATTTAAAATCATATTGCTCAATCCCCCGTAGCAACAAAATCTATGGGCTCACCGTGCACCGCTTCAGCCTACTTTGTCCAAAAGCCCAAAGACGCAAACCGCAACCTTTACAAGCTAACGATAAAATTTAATCATAATTTTTAAAAACCAAAATTTCAAAAGTACAGAATTTTACCCCAGGATGTGAATTGAGTAAAAAGCTGGCGAAATGCAGGAGCTTCTAAAACGCAAAATTTATCCATTGGAATTTTCCTCGCCTATAAGCGCTTCAGCGATGAGCTCTAGCGGATTTATGCACCTCATCTGCGAGCCGCTTAAAGAAAGTGAGTTATTTAGCTGCATCCTGCACGCACTGCACTCGGCGGAGACTACGCGCACAGGCAGATCTGCCATTGCACGCGCCTTAGCTAATCCCACTGCGCGCGCGAGCTCGTAGCGCTCGGTTTGCATCGTCACGCCGCCAAATCCGCAGCATTTATTAGGCTCATCCATCTCGGTTATTTCGTAGTTTTGAGCGAGCAAGCCGCGCGGTTCTTTCCAAATACCCTGCATTTTGCGGGCATGGCACGGATCGTGATAAGTAATCGCTAAAGCCCTTTTGCCGTGGCGCATCAAAAGATCACTTAAGTTTGTAAATTTATAAAAGTATTCGCTAGCCATAAAAATTTTACTTGCAAGCTTTTGCGCGCGGGCTTTCCATTGCGGCTCATTTTCAAAAAAATGCGCGTAATCCACCCGCAACATCGCAGAGCACGTAGCCTCGGGCACGATAATCGCATCAAGAGCAGGCATGACTCTTTCGAAATATGCTATATTAAATTTTGCCACGCGTTCAACCGCCGCAAAATCTCCCGTAAAATACGCAGGAGCGCCGCAACAGGCTTGTTCCTTCATCAAATTTACGTTTAGCTTTAGCGTTCGCGCGATATGTAAAATCGCCTCGCCTACGCCCGTGTAAGCGTAGTTTGCCATGCAGCCGATAAAAATTCCGATAGTTTTTTCGCCGCCGTTGTCGATAAATTCTGCGTGCGAGTTCATAAAACTCTTTTTTGCAAGCGCAGGTAGCAAGCGCTCTTTTTTAAGTAGTGGCAAGTCAAATCTAGGCGACATAGAGCTTTGCGTATCTTTTCGCATCTTAAAGCCACAGCTAAGAAACACGTATCCAAGCGCTGCTGCTAGATCCAGCGCTTTGCGGTGCCCGAGCAGCCAAAACGCAGCTTTTTTGTACCACGCGATGCCAAATTTTTCCGCAATGCGCGCGCGAACATTCTCGATTGCCGTATCTATGGGCAAAGACTCACCGCAAATATCTACGCAGTTGGTGCATAAAAAGCAGCTCTCAAAAATTTTCTTAGCGTTTTTATCAAGCTTTAGCTCATTTCTGCCGTAAGCACCCAAAAGATCCACAAATCCGCGCGGGCTCGTTACTTCATCGCCGTTAATGCCATGAATCGTGCAGACTTGGATACATTTACCGCATTTTACGCAGCGCTCACTAAGTGCCGCAAAATCGAACGCTCCAAGCTTTGCCCTACTCATAGCCACACTGCTTAGACGGTTTTAGAAAAGCGCTTTTCGCCTAAATTTTTACCCATATACTCATCAAAGCACATCGCGATATTGCGGATCAAAAGCGTACCGGTGGGCGTTACGGAAATTCTATGCGGCGAGACTTGTACGAAATCCTTTAGCGCCTCAAGCTGCTTTAGGCTCGCGCCGAAATGCTCGAAAAATTTTATCTTAAATTTCTCCTCGATCGCCTCTATATCGACGCAAAAATTACTCATCAGCCCCATAATCACCTCTTTGCGCAGCAGATCCTCTTCATTTAGCAAAACGCCCCTGCAATACGGCAGCCTGCCCGCATCTATCGCGGCCTCGTAAGCGTCCATATCTTTGAAATTTTGCGCGTAGTGGCGCGCGCCCTCGCCGATGCTGGTTAGCCCGATGCCGATCAGATCGGCGCCGCCCTTGGTCGTATAGCCTTGGAAATTACGGTGCAGCGAGCCGTTTTTAAGCGCGGCATGAAGCTCGTCCGCGGGCTTTGAGTAGTGATCCATGCCGATCATCTCATATCCGTTCGCGCTTAAAAAATCGTGGGTAAATTTCAAAATTTCAAGCTTCACTTTAGGCTCGGGCAGGGTCGTCTCGTCAAATTTACGCATAGATTTTTTGATCCACGGCACGTGAGCGTAGTTAAAAATCGCGAAGCGGTCCGGATCAAGCGAAAGCGCAAGCTCCAGCGTGCGCTTAAAGCTAGCTAGGCTCTGATACGGAAGACCATAGATCAGATCCATATTTATCGATTTTATCCCCCTCTCGCGCGCCATGGCTATGACGTCCCTCGTAAGTTCGAAAGGCTGGATGCGGTGGATCTCCTTTTGCACGCGCTCATCAAAGTCCTGCACGCCGTAGCTGATGCGATTAAAGCCGTTTGAAACAAGCACGTCAAGCTGCTCGGCGTTTAAAAACCGCGGATCGATCTCGCAACTGATCTCGGCTTCGGAGCTGAAGTTTTTAAAATATTTTTTGATATTTTTTATGTGGCGCGCGAGCTGTTCGGCGCTAAAATATGTAGGCGTGCCGCCACCGAAGTGCATCTGCACAACCTGCCTGGAGCCGTCCACGACGCCGCTTAAAATTTGCATTTCGCGCTCGATATAGTCCAAATAGCGATCCATCTTGTCGCGCTTACCGGTGTAGATTACGTTGCAGCCGCAAAAATAACAGGCGGAGCGGCAAAACGGCATGTGAAAGTAAAGCGACAGCGGCGTAGAGCTTTTCTGATTTTTCAGCTCGTTCAAATACCCGTCGTAGCTGAAATTTTCGCTAAATTCCAAAGCGGTCGGATAGCTCGTGTAGCGCGGTCCAGGGCGCGAAAATTTCGCATAAGCGTCGAAGTCTATGCTATTCACGGCCGCCCGCCTTGGTTTTGATAAGCTCTTCGATGTCGATGAAAAGGTTCGGATGCAGGCTTTTTACGCGCGAGACGACGGCATCGACGTCTAAGCTTAATCTTTTTGCACTCGGATCTGCGCCCGTAAGCCTTCTGATCTCGTCCATGCACACGATCCACGCGTCGCCGAAATCCACCGGCGTATGCTGCAAGATCGAGCGCTCAAGCTTGAGATTAAAATTTTCCTGCATCGCGTTTTTGGTCGCAGCGATGAGATTTGCAAGCGATTTTATCGAGATCATCGTGTGTACTTCGTTATTTTCGTCGATGCCGAACCACGGCTCCTCGTCGCTCCACGAGCCGCTTTTTAAAGTGAGTTTTTTCTCGTTGTCCTCGCCCTGCGAAATTTCAAAAACCGTCCTTTTCGAGCTATCCAGCCCGAAAAATTCGCTCGCTTTGTCGATCTTTTTTAGCGCTTTATCTTTTTCTTCCATGCTTTCTCCTAAATTTACCTTCTTTGATCCAGCCAGACCATAACGCCCTTTTGCGCGTGCAGGCGATTTTCCGCCTCTGCAAAAATTTCATCCGCGTGCGCTTCAAACACGGCCTCGCTCACCTCATATCCGCGGTACGCCGGCAGGCAGTGCAAAAAGATCGCGTTTTTTTTAGCCAGAGCCATTAAGCTTTCGTCCACGCAAAAGCCCGCAAAATCGCGAATTCTTTGCTCCTTTTCGGCTTCTTGCCCCATCGAGACCCAAGTATCGGTCGTCACGACGTTTGCGCCCCTTGCGGCTTCCTTTATATCGTTCGTTATTAAAATTTTAGCGCCTGAAATTTCGGCATTTTGCCGCGCCTGCGCTAGTATCTGCGGATCGGCCTCGTAGCCCACGGGCGTCGCTACTCGCAGCTCAAAGCCAAGCTTGCTGGCAAGCATCAGCCACGAGTGCGTCATATTGTTGCCGTCGCCCACGTACGCGGCTTTTATCTTTGCAATTGAGGTGCCGCACTCCACGATCGTCATTAGATCCGCCATCAGCTGCACGGGATGAAATTTATCGCTTAGCCCGTTTATCACCGGCACGCGGCTAAATTCCGCAAGCTCTATTAGCGTCTCGTGGCGATTTACGCGCGCCATGATTAGATCGCACATTCGCGAAATCACGCGTGCAGTGTCTTTGATAGGCTCGCCGCGCCCGAGCTGTATGTCGCGACTGCTCAAAAACAGCGCGTACCCGCCGAGCTCATTCATCCCCACGTCAAAGCTAACGCGCGTCCTGGTCGAGCTTTTTTCAAATATCATCGCTAATTTTTGATCTTTTAAATATGGCTTGAAATTTCGCGCCTTGGCTTCTTTTTTAATCTTAAAGGCTAAATTTAAAATTTCGATTATCTCGTCTTTGCTAAAATCGTTTAACGTAAGAAAGTGCCTCATATCGCTCCTTTATCTTTTATAAATTTACTAAAAAATTCTTTTAAATCGCCTTTCGTCATATCGCCCGTAGCCACCTTTACGACTACGTCTTCCATCGCCGCATAAAATTCCTCGTCGTCCAAAACTATAGAATTCACCGATAAAAACATATCGGCTAGCAAAATCGCCGTCCTTTTATTGCCGTCGGTGAAAGGATGAAATTTTATGCACGAATGCGTCAAATGCACGAGTTTATCCGACATAGTAGGATAATACAGATCGTTTTTTATATTCTGCAACGCGGAAGATAAATAGCCAAGCGAAGTTTTATTATAACCTTTGCTTCCGCCTATTTTTTCTAGCATTTTATCGTGGATGAGAATAGCCTGATGCAGCGTTAAATATTTCATTTGTCTTTTTCATTTATCCTTTAATCGCTCAAAAACGGCCCTATTGCTCGGCTTATCCAGTTTCGCAATAACGGCGCTCGAAAGCTCGTCGAAATTCTCTATGCACTCATCTTCATTTTCAGATAAAATTTTAGCTTCAAATTTCATCTTTTTTGCCAGCTTCATCACGGCTTCCAAGACGGCTTGCATTTCGTTACTTTTAATCTCTAGTGCTATTTTATTCATCGCTAGCCCCTATTTAAAATTTCCGCGATCTCCTTGGCGTGATAGGTGATGATCATATCCGCGCCGGCGCGCCTTATGCCTATCATCGTCTCCATCATCACGCGCTCATAGTCGATCACGCCCGCTTTTTTACCCGCCTGCAAAAGCGAGTATTCGCCGCTTACGTTATACGCACAGATCGGCAGCAGCGTGCGCTCCCGCAGGTCTCTGATCAGATCCAGATACGCAAGCGCGGGCTTTATCATCAAGATATCCGCTCCCTGCGCCTCGTCTTGCAGGCTTTCGTTGATTGCCTCAAATCTATTTGCGGGATCCATCTGGTAGCTGCTGCGGTCGCCGAAACTCGGCGCGCTCTCAGCCACATCGCGAAACGGCCCGTAGTAGCCGCTGGCAAACTTCGTCGAATACGCCATAATCGGTAAATTTTCAAATCCGCCGCGATCAAGCGTCTCTCTCAAGGTAGCGATAATGCCGTCCATCATGCCGCTGGGTGCAATCATATCTGCGCCCGCTTTGGCGTGGATGAGCGCCTGCTGCGCCGAAATTTCAAGCGTCGCGTCGTTATCCACCGTCTGATGCACATGATCGATGATGCCGCAGTGCCCGTGATCGGTGTATTCGCAAAAGCACAGATCGGTGATGACGAGCAAATTTGGAAATTTAGCCTTTATCGCGCGCAGAGAAGTCGCGATGATGCCGTCCTCGCTTAGCGCGTCCGAGCCGATGCTGTCCTTTAGCGAAGGAATTCCGAAAAGTAAAATTTTATCCAAACCAAGCGATGTGAGAATTTCGCACTCTTTTAAAATTTCATCGACGCTCATCTGAAATACGCCAGGCATCGAGGCGATCTCCTTTTTGATACCGCTTCCTTCCACGACAAAAAGCGGATAGATCAGCGAGCGGGTTTGCAGATCGGTTTGTCGCACCAGATCCCTAAGCGCAGGGTTTATTCGTAGCCGTCTAAATCGTTTAAACATTATTTTTCCTTTTTTAGCTAGAATTGTAAGATTTATAATATCACAATCGGAGTAAATTTAAGCATGGATATAAAAATTTCAGAGGTCGCAAATCTCCCCTCCCGCTTCGGAAGCTTCCGCGTTCAGTCGTTCAAGCAAGGGAACAAGGAGCATTTGGCGATATTTAAGCAGCCTTTGGAGGGCGTCGTAAACGTGCGGATCCACTCGGAGTGCCTTACCGGCGATGCGATCGGCAGCCTAAAGTGCGACTGCCGCGACCAGCTCGAAGCGAGCCTAAAATATATCGAGGAGCGTGGCGGCATGGTGATCTATCTGCGCCAAGAGGGGCGTAATATCGGGCTTTTTAATAAAATAAACGCCTACGCGCTGCAAGACCGGGGCCTCGATACTATCGAAGCAAACCATCAACTCGGCTTCAAAGCGGACGAGCGAACCTACGAGATCGTAGATTTCATACTCGCTCATTTTGGAATTTCGCGCATAAATCTGCTTACGAACAATCCGCAAAAGCTGCACGATCTAAAGGTCGAAGTGGTCGCGCGCGTGCCGATAATCATCACGCCCAATAAATTTAACGAAAACTATCTGCGCGTCAAAAAAGAGCAGATGGGGCATCTGCTGTGAAGCTTGCGCCGAGCGAAAGCTTTAACGAGCAGGTTGCAAAATTTAAAGCCTGCCTGCAAAAATTTAACCGCGTGCATAGCCTCACGAATTACGACGATTTGGACGCGGTGGTACGCGACAGCCTAAGCGGAGCGAATTTCATACCGCGCTATCCGCGCATCGGATGCGACATCGGCTCAGGAGCGGGCTTTCCGGGGCTCTTTTTAGCGCTCGCGCTACCGCTGTGCGAGTGGCATCTGTTTGAGCCAAATCAAAAAAAAGCGGCATTTCTAACCTACGCGAAGGTTAGCCTCGCTCTAGCTAACGTAAAAATCCACGCCGAGCGCGTGCAAGACGGCGCAAAGCTGCGCGCCGATCTGATAAGCTCGCGAGCTTTGATGAGCGCGCGAAGCTTAATTGAAATTTGCCGCGGTTTTTACGATGAAAACACTACGTTTTTGCTCTACAAAGGCTCGGGCGCAGAGGCGGAAGCGGCGGAATTTCGTAAGGAATTTACGAGCGCGCGCTGCGAAATTTCTAGCGGCGAAAACGCTTTGAAAAATAGAAATTTTTTAGTGATCAAAGGGGTAAAATAATGGGAAAAATTCTAGCCATAGCCGTCATCGCGGCGCTCATATATTTTTTGATAGTGCCTAGATTTCGCATCAAGAAAAAGGACGATGCGACCGAGCTTTTGGCGTGCGACGAGTGCGGGACGTACTTTAGCAGCGACGAGCTTGCTCTGCGCGACAAAAAGCGCCTTTGCAAATCCTGCGAAGCCAAACTAAGGGGCGGCAAATGATCATCCTAGGCCACGCGCTCGTGCCCTACGAGCCGCTGTATCTCATCAAAAACGGCGATGAAGTTTTCAAATACGACAATCTGCTATTTAAATTTAACGACAGGCTCATCGCCGCGGCGCAAAAGGCGCAGAAAAAATTTAGCGTTATTACGAACGATATAAATGAAATTTTACTCGCAAACGGCGCAGGCGCGCGCTTTATCATCGTGGATAAAAAATCCGCGGCGGGCGTACAAAAGCTAGCCAATGATTATCTTTTCGACGCCAAAATCGCGATGTTTATCGGCTCTGCGCGGGCGTTAAAAAACTTAGCCGAGCTCGGTATCGATGCGGCGATCTTTAAAGACGCGATCGCAAACGCGCCCAAATCGCTACTTGCAAGCATCGGGGACAGCGTAGGTTCGAAATTTCACTTCGGACTTCCGAAAAAAGATGAAATTTTCGGCGGCGCGCAAAAGCTCGCGGATAAAATTTCGGCTCTGGATAAAAAGCTAAGCGCGCCCGCAGCCGGCAAAAACGACGATATCTGGAAAAAATAGCAAAATCTTAAGCGAATTTGTTCGCAAGGGGGGCGCAAAATTCTATGACTCATGCAAATTAAAATTCCGCGCATAATTTTGCTTAGCCTCGCGGTTTAGAATTTCACGCGAGATTTCGCTCGCTTACGCAGATCGGAATTCTACGCTGAATTTGCCCTCTTTCGCAAATTATAATTCTGCGCGAAATTTCACGCGTCCTCTGCGAAATTCTCTCGCTTATTTAATTTAAAATTTTACCAGCTCGGATAGATTTAAATTTTACGTAGAATTTCGCCTGTCCTCGCGGCAAGAAATTTCAAATAAAATTTTATCCTCCCGCGCGATGCGAAATTTTACTAAATTTTCTACGCGCGATATAAAATCTATGTAAATTTTACTCGCGCAATTAACGTAAATAAAATTCTGCCTCTGCCTAAGCTTCATAGAATTTTGTAAAATTTTACTCACAGAGACGATATAAATTCCTAGCCATTATTTTAAAATTTATTCGCGTTTTAGCTGCTTTTATATGCACGGTAAGGATTTTTTAAAGCTAAAATTTTATATAATTATGCGTTTTAAAAAGGCATATTTTGAGTACTAAATTCTTTCTAGCGATCCTTGCGATAGGCGTTATAATGGGGCTTTGCGCAGGGCTCTTAAACTTCGGCATCAACGAAATTGAAACTTTTGCTTTCGGACATAATGATGAGGAATTTCACATTATCACGGAGCAAACCACTGCGCTTAGGCGCTTTCTTAGCGTCCTCGCAGCCGGCGCAATCGTAACTATAATTAGAATTCTACTGATAAGGCTAAAACCCTTTTTAAACGTAGCTTCGATGATGGAGGGGCAAAATCCGCCGTTTTGGCAAAATTTAATCCACTCGGTTTTGCAGCTTGCAGCCATCGCCATGGGCGCACCGGTAGGCAGTGAGGCTGCTCCGCGCGAGCTGGGTGGCTTGTTTGCGGCTAAAATTTGCCGCGCCCTAAATATTAGCGGAGACGAACTTCGGCTATTTGTCGCATGCGGCGCAGGAGCGGGACTGGGCGCTGCATATAATGTCCCGTTAGCGGGCGCGCTTTTTAGCCTAGAAATTTTGCTTAAAAGCTTCGATACTCGAGCAATTTTATGCGCTTTCGCCACAAGTGCGGTGGCTACAGCTACAGCGGAATTTGGAGCTTCAAAAGAAATTTATTACGCGGTTTCAAACTTCGCCCCTACCCCGCAGAATTTACTCGCAGCGGCGCTAATCGGGCTTGTCACGGGGGTCGCAGCAAAATACTTTCAAGACGGAGTGCGCTTGTGCGAAAAGCTGCGCATAAAAAGCCTTAAAATCGCGCTTACACTGCCATTTGCATTCTTGCTTACCGCGGCGATCGGCGCATACGTACCAGAAATTTTAGGTAACGGGCGCTCCGCAGCGCAGTTTGCTTTCAACTCAGCGTCCTTTAGCCCATATTTGCTTGCGATCTTGCTTTGCAAGACATTTTGCATTTTGATGATCTTTCGCTGCGGCGGATACGGCGGCACGCTAACGCCGAGTTTTGCGCTGGGCGCAGTTTTAGGGCTATGCATAGGATTTGCGATCGGCGAAATTCTGCCTATTAACCTAAGCGCAGCTGGGGTTTGCGGAGGGGCTGCCTTTTTAGCGATCAACCTAAACGCGCCGCTTTGCGCCTTTGCCCTAAGCGCAGGATTTTGCGGGCTAAATCTCAACTCATATTCGGTCATCGTTTTTAGCATCGTATGCGCCGTGATCGCTAGAAATTTACTGACGAAAAATTTAGCGTAGTCACGGCGCTGATAATTCATACGCTGCAAATCTGAATAGACGGGCGCGGCGATGATGGTCCAAGAACCTGCTGTCGCGCATAGACTGAGCGCAGTAGGTCGCATCATTGGGCTAGGTCGGAGCCGTAAGGATATGCGCATAAGCTGATCGTTGGTAAATTTAAGATAAAATTTCGCCACTTTAACCAAAGGAGAAAACATGGGTTTACTTTCATTCGTAGCCGAAGCAGGCAAGAAACTACTAGGTCTAGGCGATGACGCCAAATCCGTAAAAGACGAGATCGCCACCAATCTCAGCTCTACGCCGGTAGAGGGGCTAGAGGTCGAGGTGCAGGGCGACACCGTCAAAATCAGCGGCAACGCCGATAAGGAAACTCTTGAAAAAGCAGCCCTCATCGCGGGCAACACCGCAGGCATTAAAAATGTGCAGATCGAGGGCATTAGAGAGGATAGCGCCGAGAACTACTACACCATCGTAAAGGGCGATAACCTATCTAAAATCGCGAAGAAATTCTACGGCGACGCGAATAAATACAAGGTTATTTTCGACGCCAACCGCGAGGTTATCAAAGACGCGAACCTCATCTATCCGGGGCAGAAGATCAGAATTCCAAAAGCTTAAGCTCGCTTTTGAATGCTGCGGCTTGATTTTGCAAGCCGCGGATTTTACTTTTGCGAGCATTACGCTGCGTTTGCGCGAGCCGTAATTTTATCAGCCCGCGACACAGCGCGACTTTGGCGAGCTAAATTTTACGAGTTAGCGAGGCGCCGCAGTTTTTTACGCTTTACAGAGTATGATTTTACAGACTGGCAGCACGGCGCGGTTTTTGCAGGGCGTGATTTTGAGCTGGCTGTGCAGCGCGGTTTTCAAACTGCGATTTTATGAACCGATAGCGCGGCATGATTTTGCAAGTTATGGATTTTACAGACTGCGGATTTACGAGCCGCGGATTTGTTTTTGTGAGACGGGTTTTGATTTTAAGCCGTGGCGCGGTTTTGCAAGCCGTACGACGGCGGATAGTGGATTATCCGCCGCACTTGCGCGCCGCTGTCCTATTTGAGAACATATAAAACGCTTTGAAATTCTATTTATAAAGAGCTAAATTTGGATAAATTTAAAATCAACACTGCGTTAGAAAAGGCCGAGTCTAGAGACTACGACAAATATCCGATAATCATCAAAGACAACGCGATAGAGATGATAAAGCTATATCTGCCGATTGTATTTATTTTGGACTTTCTTTCACATTTTGCACCATACAGACCACCGCATCCAGGAGAGCTAAATGAACGTCCAAAAGAGCTCGGAAGCTGCTATATTAAATTTAAAAATTCCGCCATAGAGTATTTTTCTACGAAGAAGAATTTAGTCCTGCTCGAAATAAAATTATCAAATATAGTGGGGATAAAACGAACCTTTGGGCCTTCCCAACCCCAATTGCCGACAATCACAAAAAAGTTTGTAATTAGCGTCGTTATGATCTACTTCGTTTTGATGTCTACGGTTTTTTACTTTAAGGGCTATGCGATAGCCCCATTCATAGTGCCGATAGCATTTGGGCTCGGCATACTCCCGCTACTTATTTTTAGACTAGTAAACGGGCTAGGGCTCGGACTAGATATGCTAAGCGGCGATAGTTTGATTATCTTCGATAAGCACTTCATCATCGACGTCTCGATTTTAACAAGCAACGAATACAAGGAACTGAAAACCTATTTTCTGCTAAAAACGGGTAAAAATTTAGACAAAATCCAGCCGCAAATTTTTATATAGGCTAGGAGTAAAGAGCAGATTTAGACGTAAAGCAAGAATTTGATAAGTAGCTAAGCGATAAATGCTTAGAAGATAGCCTCGTATGAAATCAAAATTTAATAAAGACTTAGACGCGCCAAATTATCTTTTAAGAGTTAAAAATTTTTAGCAAAAATACCGCTCAAATTTTATTAAATCCAAATCCTCACGTTCAGTTTTAAAATTTTAACGATACTCAAAAAGTTTAAAATTTCGCTCTTTATCTCGCTTGCGGGATCGCGGCGTAGCACGCTTTCATAGACGCTAGGCTCGAAATTATCCCGCTTAGTGTGCACGAAAATATGGATCCGCCGCTCTCTGATGCTCGCCCAGATCTGCGCTCCGAGCGCGTCGCCCACCGCCAAAAACCGCTCCATAAATGCGGGCGTTAGCACGTACATTGCGTTTTGCGGCTCGTCGCTAAGCACCTTGTAGCGCGCGGCAAACTCCACGTTGTCCATCGCGACGGGCTTTAGACCTACGTGCTGCTTATTTTGTATCTCGCGCGGATAGATGAAAACGGGCGCAATGATGCGTTTGTTAAATTCCGCTACGAAAAACGCCCCCACGAGCTCGTGCTGCAAATTTTGATGAAAAAAGCTCACGTCGCTAAACTCGAAGCCCACCCCCTGCCACACGCCGCCCACGCGGTCGTTGCCGCGCAGATTTTCGATGAACTCGAACAGATCGCTCTGCACCACGCGCCAAAACGGCACGCTGCCGTAGGAGACGTATTCGTAGCCGAGCTCGCGCACGAAAGGCGCCAGATAGTGCTGCTTGTAGCTTTGGCGGTACCGCCCCGTAAAGATCTCTTGCGCGATTTTTACGCCGAGCGCGTAAAGCCGCGCCGCTAACCACACCCCAAGCGCGAGTGCGGCCAAGCCTATCAGCGCCTGCGGCAAGGCTGCGGAGTATTTGAAGATCAAAAACGAGATCGCGACCGCGCCGAATTTCAAAATATTTTCCGTGCCGATGAGATCCTTTTGCCAGCCGTTTAAGTGCACCTCTTTAAGGCTCACGGCGAGCGAGGCGATCGCCAGCAGCATAAGCATCGTCGCGCTAAAACTCTGCACGCCTTGCCTGCGCGCGAAATACGCGATGACGCAAAACGCCGCAAATACCGCCACCGTGCTTATGACGGCAACGAGCTTTAGCTGCTCCACGTGCTTTTTCGCGTCCAGTCGCAGGCGCTCCAAATCGTAAATAGTCAAAATTTCGCCTTTTTTAAAATTTGTCCGCAATTTTAGCGAAATTCTAGGGATTTTGGAATTTCAAAGCTCACTCGTCCGCACATAAGGCGGATTTTTATATGAATTTCGCACAACGTCCTAAATTTAAGAATAAATTCAAAGCTCTAAGCTTAAAATTTCGCCGTAGCGGGGCGGTGCGCGGAAGTGAATTTCGTATAAAAGCGGCGCCGAATTTTGGCGCGCGGAAGCAAAATTTAAAGGCGTAAATTTGCTACGTAAAATTTAAAAGCGGGATTTTCTAGCTAAATTTTTTAAAAGCAAATTT
>NZ_CALIMY010000075.1 GCF_938045205.1 uncultured Campylobacter sp. | reverse complement strand
CTGCTCTACGAGGCGCTACAGCGCGCGCTCAAGACTCAAAACATAGTAGATATGAACGCTTGCATCGCTTGCGGGGATGACGAATATCTAAACGACGCTAGCGTGCGATTTCACGAGCGCATGGGCTTTCGCTTCGTCGGCAGATTCGAGCGCTGCGCCTATAAATTCGGCCGCTGGTACGATATGGCGTGGATGCAAAAGCCCATCGGCGAGCATCTGCAAAACCAGCCTCCGATGAAGCCTTTCGCGCGCTTTAGAGATGAAATTTGCGCGAGCGTGGGCATTGAAATTTAATTTAAAGGAAAAACTTTGACGCACTTTATCATAGACGACGAAAATATCGACGTCGATAATATATTCGACGTCGTAAATCTCAAAGAGGGCGATGAGCTAAATATCGTCTCCAACACCGCCAAAAAGATCGGCGCCTTGACCCTTGCGCGCCTATCGAAGATGGGCGTTAGCATAGGCGAGGTCTTTACGATCGGCAAGCAGAGAAAAGACTTTGCCGATAAGATCATCGTGTTTTTGATGGGCAAGCTCTGCGGGCAGGAGGGCAAGATCGGCATCGTCAGCAACGACAAATTTTACGACGACGTGATAGAATTCTTTAATAATCTAAACTACCGCAAAAATCCTAAATTTGAAAAGATCAGTCTAGCCTCGCACGCCGCAGGGGCGAGCGCAAAACAAAGCAAAGCAAGCGGCGCGGCGGAGAAAAAAGCCCAAAAAGCGGAGCCGAAGGCTACAAAGCAGGAGCCAAAAACTGCGAAATGTGAGCCAAAGACCCAAAAGCAAGGGGCAAAAACCGCGAAGCAGGAGCCGAAGGCTGTACAACAGGAACAAAAAGCTGCAAATTCTAAAATCGCCAAAGCGGACATTGCCGCGGCGGAAGCGCTGATACCCCAGTGCGTGAGCCTACAAGCCCTCTATGCCGCGTGCGTCGCAAAGCTCGGCAGAGCCAAAGGCTGCGAGGCCTACCGCGAGATCAAGGACGGCGCGCGGACGCGATACGCGAGCATTGCCTACGATAGCGACCTAAAAGACGGCGCCGTAAGGCGAAACGCGATCAAGCTCTACCGCGAAAGCGGCGGCGATATGGCGGAATTTCACAATAAGCTGACGAGCGAATACAAACACGCGGGGCCTGAAATTTATAAAGAATTTAAAGAAAAACTCGTCGGAAAGATGATCTAGACGCCTCGGTGTAAGGATTTAAGGCATAGCGATAGAGCGCATCGCGACGTAGTGGCTAGAGCACGGCCTGACAGCATTAGATGCGCCGTTACGGCGTGCGGTATGATGCAGCACAACCAAGCGCAACCCGAAATAAAACTATTTGTTTACGCGGCATCGGTTTTATTTTGCCGTATATGACGAAGCAGAGCCCAGGCACTTAGGCATAGCAGCAGATTAAAGATATATAGGATAAATTTCATTTTATCGGAATTTAATCATAATTAAAGTCGTCCAAATCGTAGCCGAAAATATGCAAGGTATTTAAGGCTAGCTCTCTAACCTCTATCCAAGATTTATTGTGATATACCAAATACTCACCTATGCCTTCTAGTAGGCTTTGATCTTTAAAGTATCTATCTATAAGCCCCATAAGCTCTCTTAGCGCATCCCTCTCGTATGGCAGGAAGCAAAATTCAAATTGCTCCAATAAAGCGCTCTTGCATTCGGTATATAAAAGTTCCGCCATTTCCGACGGATCTTCATATTTATTGATTGTGGGATGGACGATATACTTGTCCTGATATTCCGAAGAAGCCATTCTGCTTAGGCGGCACATAAGAGTGCCTTTCTTAAATATCTCTTTTCCGTTAATTTGCATTTGGGTTTCCTTTTATTGGGATATGAGTTTCGTTGGTTTTGGATTTTAAATCCCCGCGCTCATAAAAATCATCGAGAGTGAAACCAAGTATATTCAGTAGTCTTAATGACTTCTTCATTATCTTTTTCCAAATTTCAGGCATATTATCATATATCTCATCGTAGTCATATTTGCTATAAAAATAATCGATCATCTCTTTATACTCTGCTATGGCTTTTAGTTCTATTTCTGTAAATAGAAATTTGTATTCCGGTCTCTGGGCTATCTATAGAGGATTATATACATATTCTACTAATTCGCCCGGTGTTGCATATTCATCGATAGTGGAATTATCTATATATCTAATCTGATGTTTTCTCGATGCAAGACAATATAAAGGCTCGACGATAAAAGCCTTTTGTGCATTATTTTTCTGCATTTGGGTTTCCTTTTATTGGGATGTGAGTTTGCCCGCATTATATCGTAATATATTTTTAAAATTCTCGCAGAAATTATCATTTTAAAAAACTACTATTTTAAAAGTGCAATTTGTTTTAAAGCTTTTCCCGCACACTTCCTTAAATCCTCTTCGCTTAATAAATCTCCTACCGTATCATCGCCTTTTAGCTCTTCGTCCGGTTCGAATTCATCGATGTCCGTAAGAAGCCTATTTAGCGGCTCATAATATTCATCGGGGAAATTTTTATCATTCATAAATTTATCCCAATATATCTTTTCGAATTCAAATACGTTGATTCTATTTTGCAAAAAATCCTCTATTATTTTTATATATTCCTCTATCACAATGAGCCCTTTTAGGTATATTTTAATCGCCCGCCGCTCTAATGCTTAGAACTGACCATAAATCACTACCTATATTCACGCCTTCGCATAAATTTTTTATAATTGTTAAGTCGTTAGAAGAAATTTTTATATCATATTCATACATTTGAACTAAAAAATCTTCCAGCGCTATACCATATTCTCTAGCCTTAACCAGCTCTTCCAAATAAATTACAAAGTCGCACCGACCGACTCCGGTAAATTCATCTTCGTAATTACGGAACAAATTTAAAAATATCAAATCGCCGTATCTCATTCGCCACTTTCCTTAAATTTATTTCTCATAGCCGCCTCATAATCTTCTAGCCTCGAATTTCTATTTGAATATCAAGCAAGTCATCGTGATCTGGGTATTTGGCAGTCTCCGAGAGCGTAAATTGTATCATATCGAGTAACTGCTCAGCCAAATCACCGTATTTTTTCTTAAATGCATCAAAATGTAAGAAAATTAGCTTTAAATCGTCTCGAACGCCCTGCTTATTTTTTAACCCATATCTCGAGTTTTCTTCTTTTTCTTCGATGTATTCGCTATAGCTTTCCCATTCGTCCTTATCTTCATATTGCTCCCATTCTTCCTCGCTGTAGTCTTTCCATTCTTTAAATCGTAGAAACCAAAAGAAGTCCGCGAATGCATCAGGGCCGATACGCAGCGGCAAATACAGCTTTTCGGATAAATATGAGTATAACTTATGCTCTATTTCTTTGGGGCAATAATTATGCCACTCATCAATATATCTTCTGTCTTTTTGTAACTCATCAAAGTCAATCACTGCTTCTATCATTTTTCCCCACCCTAACTATGCTAACGCATATTTTCTTGAAATTCTAAAAATCAAATAAGCGTAGATTAACGCAAACTTGCCTTTGTTAAATTTTAGTATAAATCAGACCAAAAAGGCACATACGGGCATTTTCTGACCGGCTCAAGAGGATTTTTACCAAATTCCCTCAAAAAGTAGTCATATAAATTTTTCCCATAATAAATGACATCGGTATAGTGTATAGATAAGACTGGCGGATCCGGCAATTTAAGACACGGCATATATCTATGAGAATATACGGGTATAATCTTAGGTGCAATTTTGGCTGCTTCTAGTACAACGGCTCGCTTGCGAGATCCGTCTTCGGGCATCGGACCCCATTTTTGCGTATTCCAATAGTTCTCATTTGGAAAAATTTCATCAATAGGATCGTTTTTTAAGTACTCAAAGACGTAGTTCATGGCCTGCGTTGAATTTGTACAACCCTCAGAATTCCCCCGAACACTCGATTACAGAATATCCGTATGTAGTCTTTTAAAAAACTATATAAAAATATTTGTCGTCTCTTAAGGAAACTTTAAATAATAAGCAAAAATGGGTTAAAACCTATAGACCTTAAGAAATTTAGCTTAAGCTTTGTAGCAGCTTAAGGCTTAAACCCTTAAGTAGGCTAATTAAACACAATTTTTACTTAGTGCTTTAAACGCTTATCCATAAAACATATTCTTATTGGTATAAAGAATACAATAGATAAAGCTTAAGACACTATTTTTGTCCTTATGCGTCGGAGATTATATTAGAAAGATCTTAAAAGCTACTTAGTCGAAATTTATTGATACTCTTTTTGAGCTTTCCCTCTTAGCTGAAAAGTGCCTAAAAGCCCTTAAGCTTCTTTAAAATCATAACGGGCATGGAAACTTGATAGAGTGGACTAGCTCGATAGTCTTTTAAAATTTTTTAAAAGCATGGGCAAGCGATGCAATTTCCTACACATTGCCAAGATTTCTAAAATACAGAGGGTATGATTCAAAATTTAAGTAGACAGGTAAAATGTAGCGAAATGAAGGGAGACAAATCGAGCACGGCAAGAGTAGCTAGAATAATAAAGAACGCTAAAGTATTTATTCACATACCAACAAACACCAAAGCAGTCACCCATCAAATTACAAAGCAAATAAATGGTATAGGAGTATCAAAGAGCAATGAAAAGACCAAATAGTGAATAAAAGGATAAAGTAGACATTCTAAAAGCTTTATGCACTATAACACTAAAAGCAAGCATCAAGGCTTAATAGTTGCAGCGATTAAAGCATTAAGGTGCTAAAGCACTTAAATGTTATTTCAAAGCAAAGCTTAAAGTGCAGAACTTGAAGCAGCCGTAGTTTTTTAAGTAGCAACTCAATACATCAAACACCTAAAGTAGTAATAAAGATCAATGATGATAAAAGTATTAATAAAGGTAAGTAAATCGGGTATATATCGAGAATAGTAGGCATAAGTATAACAAGCAAATTAAGTATAGTAAGCATAATAGCAAATAAATCGAGCATGGCAAGCATCGCAAGAGCATAATAAAATGAGGTACGAGAATATCTACACGATCCGCTTGATTGCAAATATATCGAAAAGCAGCAAAAACATTAAAAGAATAAGTAAATCAAGCAAATTAAGTCTAGCATGAATAATAAAGGAGCTCAAGAATGTCTGCTACTACTAAAAGCAAACTAAGTACCGAACTAGACGATCAATACTCATATATACAAGAGGCATTAGCCAAAGTATTCGACAATTATAAGAAACTAAAAA
>NZ_CALIMY010000074.1 GCF_938045205.1 uncultured Campylobacter sp. | reverse complement strand
GCCCCTTTACTTAGAGATTTTTTAATCTTAAAGATTAATGTCGTAATTTTATATTAAATCTTTATGTAAGTCAAATGTTATTTGGTATATAATTTAATAGCTAAAGGCTATAAAATTTCAACCGAAGGGGCAAAAAATGAGCCTGCGACATATGGAATTTGCGGTAAAAATTTCGGAGCTTAAAAGCTTTACAAAAGCGGCGAACGAACTTGGAATAGCGCAGCCGTCGCTTTCAAAGAGCATTATGCTTTTAGAAAAGGAGCTCGGGATCGAAATTTTCGATAGAAAAAACGGCCTTGAGCTTACATACGCGGGCGAAATTTACATCGCCAGAGCGAAAAATATGCTTAGGCTTAATAAGGAGCTAAATAACGAAATCCGCGGGCTTTCGTCTATCAAGACGGGTAAGCTCGTCATCGGCGCGACCTCGACCAGCTTTAAATTTATCGAAAAGATCATCGCGGTCTTTTGCAGTAGGTTTTCGAAGGCTGATATCAGGATCGTGCATGTCCACTCCGAGCCCGCGCTCATCGAGATGCTAAAAAGCGGTGAGCTTGACATCGTCTATGCCGCGCACTTCGGCGAGCTTTCTGCGGAGGGGCTTGAGTGCGAGTTTATAAAAAAGCGCAGGCTGCTTCTAAGCGTCTGCTCCTCGCATCCTGCCGTTTCGCGAGCTAGTATAAATTCTACCGAGAAATACCCTAAAATCGCACTTAGCGAGTTTAAATCCGATAAATTTGCAATTAGCAGTAAAATTTTAAAAAGCGAATCGAACTTCAAAAAGATATTTGAAAACGCCGGCTTTACGCCTCAAATTTTCTGTGACACCTCCTATTTTTACGTGGCTAACGCGATGGTCGCGGCGGGGCTTTGCGTGAGTTTCAGCTTCGCACGGTACATTTTTGAGACGCAGAAAGACTACATCACGCTCTTTGACGTCGCTGATGAGCCGCTTTTGGACGTGTCGTTTTCGGTCGTGTATAAAAAGCCCTCCAAGCTCGCAAAGGAATTTATAAAGATGATAAAAGCGGGCAAAAGCGGCGAGTAGGGCGCGCGGGTTCAAATTTAATAACGCGCCGCGAGGCGCTGCGACCAAAAGGCTTTTAAAATTTCATCTTGTAATTTTGCTTTTTAAATTTAAGCTCGCAGCTTGCTTGGTCGAAATTTTATCTAAAATTTTTATTT
>NZ_CALIMY010000073.1 GCF_938045205.1 uncultured Campylobacter sp. | reverse complement strand
GAAATTTTAAAATTTCAAAGCGAGCGGCGGGGCCGGAATTTTAGAATTCGCTCCGAATTTTAAGCATAAAAATCAAAATTTATCGTTACAATTACGTAAAATTTTTAAGGAGTAAAAATGAAAAAAATAGTTCTTTTAAGCGCAGCTGCGGCGCTTGCCGTAAATTTGAGCGCGCAGGAAAACAGCCTTGAGATCTACGCGAACTCCGCCTTCTTGCACCAAAACTTCGGCGCGCAAAAATCAAACTTCAGCGTGAACGTGCCGGAGTACTTGGATATCCGCAACATCGAGATTGTGGGCTCTTGCGAAGTGCGCGAATTGTCTTTGGAGGAGAGCGAGCCCGTGAAAAACGCGGAATTTGCCAAAAAAGAGGCGGACGAAAAGAGCTTGCGCGAGCTAAGCGACCGCCTGGTCGCGCTTAAGGCGCAGCAGCGCTTTTTAAGCGATTTTACAAGCCTAAAAGATAGAAGCCTAGCGAGCCTAAAGGCGGATTCGCAAAAAGTTTACGACGAGGTCTTGCTCGTAGCGGGTGAAATTTCAAAGACTGACGAACAAATCGGAAAGCTCAAAGAGAAAATTTCAAAATACCGGATCAAGAACGAGCGTCGCTTAAACGCGAACTTCGGCTGCGATCCGAGCTTCGTTAAGATCAATTACCCCGTTGACGTAAGCGCCTACACGCACAACGAGCTCTCTGCCGATCTTGCAAGCGGCAAAATCGAGGTCGCGCAAAAGCTCTCGGTGCAAAATCCGCTAAACGCCGAGCTAGCGAATTTGACGATCGCGCTGTATCCTTACGAATACTCCTCGCAGACCGCGCCGCAGCCCTTTTACCCGTGGTACGAGGGCGAGCCTATGGAGCCTGAGCCCGCGGCGGCTTATAAAAAGGACGTGATGCTAGAGGTGGCGGATATGCAGAGGGCGCCTGCGGCGGAGGCGAGATCGTCGTATGCAAGGACGGGCTCGAATATCGAAAGCTCGCTCTCAAAGGTGTGGAAAATTAGCGGCGTAAGTCTAAAAGCGGGCGAGGCGGGCGAGTTCAGCTTCGATAAACAGAGTCTGGATGCGAAATTTGATCTACTCATCGACGGCTACGGCAGCGAGGCAGCCTACGTGCGGGCTAAATTTAGCCCCGTAAGAAACATAGAGGAGAGCGAAACGCTAATAAAGCTCGACGGCGTGCAGATCGGGCTCGTGCATCTAGGCTTTGCCGCAAACGCAGAGGCTACGGCGTATCTGGGTAAAAACAGCCTGATCGAAGTCAAAAAAGAGCAGGCGAACAACTTCACGAAAAACTCATTTTTCGGCGGCGAGAGCAAAAATTCCATGGCTTGGGATTACGAGATCAAAAATAGCTCCAAGCGCGCGTGGAACGTGGTTTTGCAAGAGCGAGCGCCCGTTTCGACGCATGAGGACGTAAAGGTCGCGCTAAAAAACTCGCCCGAGCAGAGCAGCCTCGGCAAGGACGGACTACTTAGCTGGGACTTTGAGCTAAAGCCGGGCGAGAGTAAAAAGATCCACTTCGGCTACGAGCTAAGCAAACCGAAGAAGTAACGAGCTTTAGCGCGGCGCGGTTAAATTTTGCGCAGCGGAGTAGCTTTTTGCGGCGCGGTTAAATTTTATGCGACACCGCTTTACGAGACGGACCCTCTTTTGCCGCGCCGCTAAATTTTACGCGGCAGACCGACTTTTTACGGCGCAATTAAATTTTGCCGGCATAAAACTAAGGCGCGGCTTTAGAGCTTATCTGAAATTTTTGGCGCCGCGGCGAGAGAAATTTAAGCGTCGCGAGAACCAAAAATTTAAATGTTTCGGCGATTTAAAATTGGCTAGCGCGAGATGTGAAATTTAGCGATGCAAAGGGATTTTGGCGCGGTAGAAAAACCCTGAGTGTCGCTAAAGCTTATCTCAAATTTAGAAAGGCTGGGGCGATGAATGCGGAGCGAAGGTATAAATTTAACGAGGCAATGAGGTATGCGTTTGCTTCGCTGGCGGCATTTAAAGGATCGTTATGAAATTTCACAAACTTAAATTTAAAATCCTAGCCGCGGCGCTACTTTTCTGCGCCGTGTTTATCCGCATCGTGCCCGATTACTCCACTTCGCAAGGATCCTGCGTAGTTACTATTTTTAGCTATTACAAATATCAAAAGGGATATTGTCTAAAAGAGAATAGAATTCTGAGCAACGAAGAGTTACTTCAAAATGCCGCTATAAATTATTTTAAAAGATATTACGACTATGAAATTTTGCGAAATACCATTATCGATGAGCACGATATAAAAATTTTCGGCCATAGTTTTTATACGGCACACATCTCCAAGCTCTATCTAATCGGCGATTTTAATGAAGAAAACTGGTTTGATTTTTTAGTTGAAAATACCGACAGAAAGAGTTTTGATTATGAGATAAAAGACAAGACGCAAATAGATATCTCCGATCTATCAAAATATTTTGTATATAAGGATGAAATTCTGGGCTTTAGACAGCCTATTATCTTATCGGAAGAGAAAAATCCATTTCATAACGGAAAAATGTTTTTAGAAAAATCATTTTTAATTAAAGAAAATCAATTTTTTGTGAATTATGTTGATGTCGATGATATAAGTTTTTACATTGAATATAATGTTATTAAAAATTTAATGGCAATAAAAAGCGGATATGAGAGTTTAGAAAACTTTAACAAAGTCTTGGCTTATACTCATATGAAACATTATAGACGTAAATTCTCATACGATAATTGCGGAAATATAAATTTTGATATCAAAGCTCCGGCGGAACAGGAACTGGATATGTGGATTCACGGCGGATAAGATTGGTTGAAATTTTATCTTAACGAATGTAACCGAAAAAGGATAAGAGATGGGCAAAAAAGAAACTGATTTGAGATTAGAATTAGAGGGCAATTACGGCGCCGATATATTGAGTTATTATTTGTGGGGGAAGAAAACTCCTCCTGGTCCGAAAGAATTAGCCTCTAACGAATGGATGGATAGAAAAGAAATGGAAGTCAAAATTTCTGCGAGTAAATATATGAAATATGTAGATACATATACTAGCGCGGCAAATTTTGTCGTCTTTCAAAAATTTTTCGAAAGAACGTATGTGGTAGAAACACCAAACGGTGAAACCATATTAATCAATGATAAATTTACTAAAGCGCAAATGGATAGAGTTGATGCTAAAATAAATTCGGATGGATATTATGAATTAAATATAAGACAAATGAGTGAAATTTTATATGATAATAAAAATAAATTTAACGAAAATTTAGCGACCGATATAAAACATTATACTCTTGATATACATTCGGATAATTATGCGGAAAGGGCTTTTGTTTTTGGAAGCACTAAGATGACATTTGAGGCCAAGGATGTTAAATTTCTAATAAACGCAAAGACGTTTGAGCCCGAATTTATAGACAATCTCCAAATTAAGCCATATCAGAGCAAAGATAATCCTAATAAAAATGGTGATTTTGATTTTGTAGGCGATGGAATAGTGGCTAAATTCGCAAATCACTACTTGGAGAAACTATGCGATCCATCAAATATTGGTAGAAAGGTAAAATTTGTATTTGATGATTTTGAAGGTATAGCGCATCAAAGAGTTAGCAAGAGCGATTTTTTAAAACAAAAAGCTAGATTTAACAGGCTAGATACCGTTGAACCTATAGATACAAAAAATGCTTGGGCTAAATATTTTAACGAGAAAATTCTTACCGCAGGCGTTATAAACTACCTAGACGAAAACGGTAAACTTGTTATGTATGGAACTAATAAGGATGATCGGCTTGTTGAATTTCAGGCTAAAAATATAAATTTTAGCGAGCCTTTACTTAGTGAGCTTGGCGATATAAAAAATCATTACAAACAATATGTAAAAAATGGTATAACCTACGTCGGCGGGAAAGGAAGCGATAATATAGTGGGTTCAGAATATGACGATATATTGTATTCGAACGATAAAAATAATACAGATGATGAAGCGCAAGATGTATTAATAGGCAGCAAGGGTTTTGATACCTATTACGCAGGAAACAAAGACGTCATCTTTGATAGCGACGGTAAGGGCAGAGTCTTCTTCAATGACACGATCTTAACGGGCGGAGCATATGATAAGGATAAAGGAGTATATATAAGTGAAGATGGAAAGATAGAGTATAAATTATTAGAAGATGAAAAACTGATCGTCAAGAAAGATGGCGGTACAGTCACG
>NZ_CALIMY010000072.1 GCF_938045205.1 uncultured Campylobacter sp. | reverse complement strand
TTTTATATTCGTCTGTTAGTTTATGAAAGCAATATGGACAAATATCTTTATCGCTTTCCATTATATTTTTAGTTACTACATGGTCTGCTTCTGCTATAGCTCGTTTTATTTCTTCTTCTCTTGGACTTAATTGTTTTTGCTCTACTTGGTATAACAAAAGCTGTTTAATATCTTCAAAATTTAGCTGTTTTATCTCTTCTGTAAAATTTAAATCGCTTCGGATATCTTCGTAAGATTTAAGTTTTTCATCAAAGTTATTTTTTAATTCATTCACATTTGCATCTATTGCAAAAGCATTTATGATATTTTCTGCACTTTCAAAAGAACAAACATCACCTGATATGCGCTCTCTATTGTTTATTTGTTTCCATCTGTTCCCAAATTTTTCTTTTAAAATTTTTATTATATCATCCTTGTATTTTTCAGGATTATCCGTGTTTTGTCTATCATTATATTTTTGGAACTCTTCTTGATATTTACTTTTTCTTTCTTCTAATTTTTTGTTAATCCTTTTTGCTTTTTGAAGCTTCTTATCTATATTTGCCACGTCCCCAAGTAAAACTATCGCGTCCAAACCATTATCTTTAATTTTAACTTTACTATTTACATATTCTTCATTAAATACGAAAATATTATTTTTCTGATCTTCGTTTGTTAAATCTACTGCTGCGTCGCTTTTGTCTATAATTTGACTAGCAATAAGAGATTGACTGTTGTGTTTGACGGCATCAAAAGCTTGGGAAATAGTGCTTTTGCCGCTTCCGTTTTTGCCATAGATTAAACACAACCTATGATGCTCTTTCTCGAAAAAATTTAAATTTACTTCGCTTTGAAAGCACTTTCCCTGAATTTTTATGCCACAAAAATTACTAAACATTCTATTTACTCCAATGTATTGTTAAATTTTAAAACCTCTAAAATTCTCTCTATTTTTCGCATATCTTTTATGCCGTTTTCGTCCTCGACTTTTGAGTTTAGATCGAGCACTCGCGGACTAAATTTGATCGCATCGCACGCGTTATGTTCGCCGATACCGCCCGCCATGCCGAAGTCAAATTTGACGCTCCGCAAAATATCCCAATCAAAGCTGATACCGTTGCCGCCCAAATTTGCGCCTTTAGTATCAAATAGCACTAGATCACAGCTCAAACCCTCAAGCAGCGGCATCTCAGCGCCAATGCTTAGCACCTGCCACGCCTCGATGCCCGCTGCGTTGAGGCGCGTTTTAAAGTCCGCGCTTATGTGTCCATAAATTTGAGCGCAGTCAAGCTCGCAAAGGCTGCAAATTTTTAAAATTTGCTCCCCGTTTAGAGTTTCCGCGTCTAAAATTTTAGAATTTAGATCCTTTATAGAAGCAGGTGCGTCAGGGTTTGCGTTTAAATTTACACTCAAATCCTCGCGCTCATTTTCGTAAAATTTTAAGCCGCCGCTCGTGTCTGCATAAATTTTATCTTCACAAATTTCTTCGCCGCGAGTTTTGCTGCTAAAATTTTTACATTCGCACGCGGCGACGCTGTGTTTTTCAGAGCTCAAAGCAAAAACTCCGACGCACTTTGCGCCGTTTTCATGCGCGATACGCGCGATCTCGCGCGCCGTTTCTACGCTAACGCGGCGTTTGGAGCTTGATACGAATATCACGCCTAAAAAATTTACGCCCAGACTTGCCACAGCGCATGCTTCTTCAGGTGTTTTGATACCGCAAATTTTAATTAAAACGTTCATATTTTCGCCTAAAAGATATAATATCGCAAACTAGTCTCTGCGATCTCTTTCATTATTTCAAACATCTCGTTTGCACTCCACTCCTCTTTTCGAAAATACATACTTACGGGAGAAAATTTATTGTGCTCGCTGTTGCCGTCTAGCTTAAAAATATAAGTTTTGTTGAGGTAGTAAAATTCGTTCATTGTGCTAAGTTTTGAAAATATGTTTTTTGTACTAGCGTCATTTTCGTTAAAGTCGTCACCGCTACCAAAACATACGAAAGGCGTTATGTCTTCGTGGTTCATCATAGCTCTTATGCCGATTAAATTTTTGCCTAGGCGCTCTATTGCATTACCCCTAGCTTGTTTTTTTAACCCTTCTTTAGCGCGTTTATCATTTGTGCCTTGTCTTTTAACTTCTGCCGCTAGAAGGAGTTTTTGATATTTTGTGTCGCCTCGTTTTTTGAGTATCAAAAAGCCTCCATCAGGCATGATAGTGTTGTCTTCCCATGTTGTATCAAACTGTTTTCTGATGCTACCGTTTTTTATATTTTCCATCATTCCTTTTAACGACAATCTTCCGCTAAATTCAAGGTAAAAACCGTTAAAATTTGGAATTTGACTAAATCTATTTTCTATATAATCAATAGTTTTTTGCATGGCCTGCGCTATATTTTTGTCGTCAAATTTTGACTCGATATTTTTAGGTTTATGCTGATTTACATTTTTCCTTAGATCATCACTATTTGCCACTTTAAACCTTTTTTACGATATAGATGTATTCGGTTACGTAAAGCGCCCTGTTATTTAAATTTCTGCTTGCGCGGTAAGTTGGATAGCGGATTTCGTGTTTTATGACTTTGCCGATTTTTGATAAATTTAAAAGAAACTCCACCTCGCTGATAAATCCTTCCGAATTAAAAGAGATGACTAAATATTTAGCCGGAAATTTAGATAATAAGGCAAAAAATTCATCTGCCGCTTTTGCCTTTTTATTAAAATTAGAGCGATTCCAGTCGTTTGGTATGCCCGATACCTCGCTTAAATTTTTAAGGTTCGGAGCTTTAAAATTTGCGATTAAATTTAGCATAAAATAGTTTGAGCCATAAGGGTGCTGGTTATACGGCGGATCGAAGTAAGCGATATCCAAAGGGGATAAAATATCCGTTAGCCTTAAGGCATCTTGCTGATAAACTTCAAATTCGCTCGTAAAATTTGAAAAAATTGGTTTTTTACTGTATCATTATTCCAGGGTAATGACTATGAA
>NZ_CALIMY010000071.1 GCF_938045205.1 uncultured Campylobacter sp. | reverse complement strand
AAAGCGCACTCAAACCTCGTGATCGCAAACGACCTGGAGGGCTACTCGCGCGCGATAAACTCCTGCTATCTTTCAAATTTTAGCGATGAGCTGTGGCGAGACTTGAGCGAGCTGCACGCTGAAATTTTAAGAAATTTTACGCCGCTTGAGAGTTTTTTTAGCGAGCTGTACGCGCCGAAGGACGACCGGAATATCAAGGTGGGCGAGCGCGCTTTTTACACGCGCCGAAACGCCCTGATTTTGGGCGGGCTCTGCGAGCAGATCGGTAAAATCCCGCAAAAATTTCGCAATTTTTTCACCGCGCCGCTGCTTAGCGAGGCGAGCATCCACTCAAACACGGGCGGCGTTTTTAAGGGCTTTTACAAGGACAAAGCGGGCGTGGGCAAGTTCGGCGGCAGCGGCGAAAACGCGCTAGCTCGCATAATGGGCGAGATTTCTCTGCGCCTGCCCGTGCTTTCAAATTTTGCCTGCGAAAGCGCGGTCTTCCAAGAGGATGCCGCGCGCTTTGCACAGAGCGCGCGCGAGCGCTTTTCGCAGCTTGACGTCGCGTATTTCGACCCGCCCTACAATCAGCACCCCTACGGCTCGAACTATTTTATGCTAAATTTGATCACGGATTTTATAAACGATGGCAAGCGCCCAAATGCTGCGGAGCTTAGCAGGGTTTCCGGGATCCCCGCAGACTGGAACCGCTCGGCATATAATAAAAAATCAAACGCTGCGGAGGAATTTTTTGCGCTGCTGGCGGAATTTCCGGCGAAATTTTTAATAATCTCTTTTAATTCCGAGGGCTTTATCTCTAAAGAGGAATTTTTAAAAAACCTCGCACGAATCGGCTCCGTGCGCACGATAGAGATCCGCTATCCGACCTACCGCGCGAGCAGAAATTTAAACGCGCGCGAGCTTTACGTGACGGAATTTTTATATGTCGTACAGAAGTAAGATTAAAATTTGCGGCATCAAAAGCGCCGCCGAAGCCCGCGCGGTGCTGGCGTGTAGCTCGGCTTTATGCGCAAATTTAGAGCGCGCGAACGACGCTAAAAATTTACCGCAATCAGATGGCGAGAGCTCAATGAAAAATTCTAATTTTTGCGGCGAAAATTCTGGGCGGAATTTTAATTTGGACGCCGAGAATTCTACGCGAAATTTCAATTCTGCCAATAAGAATTTTGCTCAAAATTTTAATCAGGGCGGCGAGAATTTTACCTG
>NZ_CALIMY010000070.1 GCF_938045205.1 uncultured Campylobacter sp. | reverse complement strand
CCGAGCGCACGCTAAAGATCGAGGGCAACGACAAGCCGCTCGTGCTGTTTTTCTACGCAAGTAGCCGAATTTAGAAATTCTGAAATTTTAAAATTTAGATAAAATTCTACGATTTGGAATTTTGATAAAATTCCGTAACTACCAGCTTCCGCTAGCACCGCCTCCGCCGAAGCTTCCGCCGCCCCCACTGAAGCCGCCTCCGCTAAAACCGCCATTTCCTCCAAATCTGCCAAAATCCCCGGATGAGCCGCCTCTCATGCGCGATGAGCGCGCGATTTCGCTTATGATGTCTGCGCTCGAGATTATATCCTCGTCGCTTCTTCTGCGGCGCGTCACGCGGCGGCTTAGTATTGCAAAAAGCAAGACTGCAAAAAGCGCCATAAAGATCGCAAAGTCCTTGTTGCTCGGATCCTGCTGCGCGTTGGCGTTAAGGGGATCAAATTTTATATCGCCGCCTTCGATCGTGCTGATGATCGCCGAAATCCCGCTAATGACGCCACTTTCGTAATCTCCCTGCCTAAAATAGGGCAGAATTTTATTGCTGATGATGCGCTTGGCGCGCATATCGGTTAGCACGCCCTCTAGCCCGTATCCAACCTCGATACGCACTTTATGCTCGTGCGGAGCAACAAGCAGCAGTACGCCGTTGTCGCGCCCTTTTTGCCCGATACCAAGAGCGCGCGCCTGCTCTACGCCGATTTCCTCGATAGAGTAGCCACCGAGCGATTTTAGGCTTACGAGCATGATCTGGTTTGTGGAATTTTTATCGAAAGTCATTAAAATTTCATTCAGACTCTCTCTCGCGGCTGGGCGTAAAATACCAGCCTCATCGATTACAGCGGTGCCGTTTGGATGGGCTAGATACTCGCTAGGTGCGGCGACGCTTATTACAAATAGCGCCATTAGGGCAAAAGCAAATCTCCAAGCTACCCTCATCGCAGCTCCACCAAGGTCTCTTCTATCTCGTTATTTTCGCTATTTTTAGGCACTTGCATGGCTAGCTTGCACAGCGCGTCCATCGCCTTTAAAACAGCAGGCTCAAGGCCTTGCGCGCTAGGGTTAAATTCCGTCGTGATACGTTCAAACTCGCCCTTAGAGATAAACTCCGCCGTTCGCGCGCCGCAGATGATATGAGCGCAGCGTTCGCGGACGCAGACGCAAAACATTATAGCTTCTTTTACGCTACCGTAGCGCTCGTAAAATTTTTGCATCGCAAACTCGCCCGAGAGCCGAAGTCTGCGAGATTTAGACGTGATTAGAGTTAAAAGCGCAGGGCATTTAGCTAGCAGAGCTTTAATCGCTATGAAGCTGAGCGCTACGATCTGCAGTAGCTCAGCTTTGCTTATTTGTGGCACGAAGCACAGAACGATGCCGATCGCAAACGCCATCACTGCCGCCGCGCCATAGCTAGCTTCGCACTCCTCGCTTGCTTCGCGCGCGACCACGCAGACGATCTGCGCACCGCTTGCAGCTTCGGCTTTCGTGATTAGCTCGTGGATTTTTTGCTTGCACTGCTCGCTTAGCATTTGCCGCCTTTAGCGTTATTTAAACGAGACGCTAGGGGCTTTTTGGCTTGAGCTATCAGCGCTAAAGCTAGGTTTGGCGCCGCCTAGTCCTACGATGCGCGCGATGATGTTCGTAGGGAAGGTTCTAATTAGCTTATTGTATTCCTGCACTGAAGCGATGTAGTCCTTGCGCGCTACGGCGATGCGGTTTTCCGTGCCTTCGAGCTGATTTTGCAGCTCGGCGAAATTCTGATTTGCCTTAAGATCCGGATAACGCTCGACTACCAGCATCAAGCGCGATAGGGCCGAGCTAAGCTCACCTTGAGCGCCGTTAAATTTCGCAAACGCCTCCGGATCTTGCGCTAAACTTTCTGCATTGATATTGACAGCGGTTGCCTTAGCGCGGGCATTTATAACACTTTCTAAGGTATCTTTTTCATGGCTTGCGTAGCCCTTGACGGTTTCTACGAAATTTGGAATCAAGTCGGTGCGGCGCTGATATTGGTTTTGTACCTGGCTCCACGCGGCCTTAACTTCTTCGTCTTTGCTTACGAGTTTATTGTAAACCGGTACTGCAAATATCGCAAACGCAATCGCCGCAATCACTAAGACGATTAGAGCTTTGATTAAGATATGAAGCCCTCCTTTTTGATGCGGATACTCTCCTCCGCCAAAGCTCTCGCCTCGTGCGGATAAGCCTTTATCGTCATAACCTATACGCTCGTTATTTTCTCCTTGCAGCTCTTTCATTGAAATCTCCTTGGGATGTTGGAATTTAATTTGACTAAAATTTCATATTCGATCGTACCGAAGTGTTTTGCCCAAATCCGCGCGTCGTCCAGCACGCAAACTCGCTCGCCGCCGAATTCCGCGCAGAAGCTATCCATCGACATTTTTCCAAGCATTCTTTGCCCGCTTGCAAGCGCTAGCTCGTCCTCGCCGTCGTAGCGAAATAGCCCGTCGGCATAGCCTAAATCGTAGGTGCCGATCCTCATATCGCGCGGCGCTTCAAATTTCGCGCCGTAGCCCACGCGCTCGCCTTTTTTCAGCACGCGCGAGCTGATCAGATCGGCATAGAGCTTTAGCACAGGGCGTAAATTTAGGCTCTCGTCAAATTGCGGATAGCCAAATTGCGCCATGCCTACGCGCACATATTCGTCCTCAAAGCCCGCACTTCGCTCGATAGCTGCGGAGTTGCTCGAATGAAATTTTAAATTTTCAAAGCCCGCGGCGGCGGCTTTTTGCCTCGCAAGGCGCTTAAATTCTATAAAATTTTGCCTCTGCGCGAAAAAATCTCCACTTAGCTCGTCGCTTGCGCGAAAGTGTGTGAAAAAGCCACGAAGCTTAAATCCGCCCGCCTTGCATAGCCTAAGCGCCTCATCTAGCTCGTTCGCAGCGATGCCGTTGCGGTGCATAGCAGTATCTGCAGCGATATAAATTTTAAGCCCTCGTTTAAGACGCGAGAAGTAGCTCAGATCATTTACCGCGTAGCAAAATCGCTCGTTCTCGTCCCCGCGCGGAATGTGTGAGAGCACTAAAATTTCGCCGAATAGATCCGCGATCTGCGCAGCTTCCGCAGCACTTCGCGTTACGGCGCGTACGAAGCCTAGCTTTGCCGCTTCCTCGCAGCAAAGCCTGCAGCCATGGCCGTATGAATTATCCTTGGCTACCAAAAATACTCGCTCCGCTCCACCTACTTTGGCGGCGATTTGCGCTAGATTGTGCATATAAGCGGCGCGATCTAAGATAATCTCAGACATCGAAGTCTAGCCCGTAAGTGCGGTATAAATATGGTAGCAGCTTGCGTGCGGCGTAGTCGTAACCGTAGAATTTCGCATAAACTTCTTTCAAGCTAGCCGCACCTGCACGCTCGAAATCAAATACGTCGGTACCCGCGATTTTTGGCACGCGCTCATCTAAGAATTTAAAAAATTCCGCTCTCGCAGCCAAAAGCTCTTTTATATTTTTCTCAACCTCTTGCTTTTCAGATTCGTTCATCTCTGGTCCTTTAAATTTTCTAGTTTACCTAAAAATACGCGCTGCATCTCGTCGCGAAACTCAGGGCTAGAGGCCTCGAAGCGAGTTACGATCACGGGCGTAGTGTTGCTTGCCCGTACGAGCGCCCAGCCGTCATCAAACCGCACTCTGATGCCGTCGATCTCGATAATATCGCGGATGGGTGGCAGCTCCGCGATACCTGCGTGGATTTGAGTTTTAAGAGCTTCGATGATCTTAAATTTCGCCTCCTCACTCGTATTAAATTTTATCTCGTCGGTGCTAAAAACTCGCGGTAGCTTGTCTAGTTCGGCGTCTAAATCATATCCTTTAGCTACGAGCTCAAGCACGCGCATCATCGCATATACGCCGTCATCAAAGCCGAAATATCGCTCTTTAAAATAAATATGCCCGCTAACCTCCGCGGCAAGATCAATACCGAGCTCCTTCATCGCCTTTTTGATATTGCTATGGCCGGTCTTGCCCATGAAGCTTTTGCCGATCTTATCGATGGTGTCATACATCGCTTGAGAGCATTTAACCTCGCCTAGGATGCGCGGATGGGTCATATTTAGGGCAAGCAGGCAGGCTAGCTCGTCGCCTTTGATATTGCGGCGCGGAGTTAGCACGGCGATCCTATCGGCATCTCCGTCAAAGCCGAAGCCCAAAGCCACGCCGTCTTGCTTCATCGCAGCTTTAAGATCGGCTAAATTTTTCTCCTCGCTGGGATCTGGGTGGTGGTTTGGGAAATTACCGTCTGGCTGTGGAAATAAAACTTTAGCGTTTAGCTCTAGCCTTTCGACGATTTTAGTAGCGGTAACGCCTGCCGCGCCGTTTGCGCAGTCAATGATAAAAGGCGCGGCAAAGCCCTTAAGCGCTGCAAATTCCTTCTCAAAATATGCTAGATATTCGCTTAAAATGTCGTATCTCTCGGCGCTTGTATCGGTTGGAATTTCAAAATTTGAATTCATTAGCTCTCGCACCTGCGCGCCAAGACGCTTTAAATCCTCGCCAAAGAAGCTGTCCGTGCCGATCGTTATTTTAAAGCCGTTGTAATTTTTGGGGTTGTGCGAGCCGGTGATCATTACGTTTGCGTCAAATTTATGCGTAAATACGCTAAAATAGCCCACCGGCGTCGGTAGCAAGCCGATATTATAAACCCGCAACCCGGCGAAATTTAGCCCGCTTACGAAATAGCCGAAAAGCTCGTCTGCGCTAAGACGGGCGTCGTATCCCACGCTAACGCGCTCAAGCCCGAGATTTGCGATATGTTTGCCAAGCGCGAAGCCGATCGCTTTTACGCTGCGCTCGTTTAGCTCCTCGCCCACGATACCGCGAATATCGTATTCTCTAAAGATATCTTCGATCATAAAATTCCTTTAAATTTAAATCGCGGTATTTTATAAAAACTTGCTTAATATTTATATTATAAATGATAAAATCGCCGCTAAAATTCCAAAGGATGATTATGAAAAAATTTATTCTAGCAGCGATTTTAGCGGCTTTTGCTTTTGCGGGCGATTACGAGCTCGTAGGTAGCGTAAATACTTCGTTTAGAATTTTTGGCAAAGACGATCGCATCGAAGTTATCGCGGTTAAAGATCCTAAGATCGACGGCGTGACCTGCTACGTCTCTTACGCCAAAAAAGGCGGTGCCAAAGAGATCATCGGCGTGGAGGAGGACCGCTCCGAAGCCTCTGTGTCGTGCGTGCAGACAGCGCCTAAAATCATCATTAAAGAGGAGCTGAAAAAAGAGGATATTTTTGAAAAACGCAGCTCGTTGATCTTCAAAAAGACCCATGTAGTTAGGCTTTACGACGCGGTGCAGGGCTCGCTAATCTATTTGGTTTATTCAGACAAAGTGATTGACGGCTCGCCCAATAACTCGATCTCGGCGATCCCGTGCCACCAAGCGGTGGGCGACGTGTGCGAGCTCGCATATACCCAAGGCAAAAAATAATAAGAAGAAATTTCGCCAAGATAGAATCTTATCGCAGCGGAATTCTAAATTAGAAATTACGCTATGAGATGGCGCACTAAATTTAATAGAATTTCGCCAAATTCCGCAGCATTTTATAAAATTTTATCAGCGCCGTTAAATTCCTGCGCGAATGCCTAAGAAGAGAATTTGATCGCTTTGTCAGAGCATCTTAACGCATATTTGAGCTACGCTAGTAGGCATGCGCTTGCAAGTCGTAAAATGAAAAATTAAGCAATTTTTGCTAAAATCTCGCGATTTTGAAAACCCTCGTAAATCTAAAGGAAATCAATGAAGACATTTTTTAGTATGGAGTGCGCGTCAGTGATGCTACTGATTTTGGCGCTAGCCTGTGCAATCGCTACTTTTGTAGAGACCGCTTACGGCACGGAAGTAGCTTGGGCGATGGTTTATTCTACTGCGTGGTTTGGCGCGCTGATGGTTCTTTTGGGAGTAAATTTAACCTACAATATCTATCGCTACCGCATGATTAAACTTCGCACGCTGCCTGCACTAATCTTTCACGTAAGCTTTTTGTTTATGCTTGCTGGAGCGATTTTGACGAGATATTTCGGCTTTGAGGGCAATATCCATATAAGAGAGGGCGGCGAGAGCTCGATCGTAACGACTAAAGACGAGGTCGTTCAACTTCTTACTTTAGGCAGCGACGGCGAGTTTATATCTGCTGACGAGAGCAAATTTTTAAACGGCGCAGGACGGATGAACTTCGATCTCAATCTAGACGTAGAGGGTAGGATCGCAAATTTAAAATTTAAAGAGCTCGTAGAACACGGCGAGCTAAAATGGGTGCAAGATCCGACCGGACAGGCTCCTGCGCGCGTGGAACTATTATTTTCAAACAATGTCGGCAGCCAAAATGTCTCCTTGCAATCGGGCGAAAGCATGGAGATAGGCGAGCTTAGTATCACTTTTAACGCAGAGCCTAAAAGTAAGAATTTCATCTACATAAAATCCAAAGACGGCAAATTCTATCTAAACTCAAGTCTTGATATAAACGCCACTAAAATGGCTGATATGAGCACTTCGTCGCTTAAGAAAAACGAGGATAATCCGCTAGGCAATCTCTTGCTTTACAGCTTCGACGGGATAAATTTCGCCCCTGTTAGTCTGCTTAGCTCCGCGGTCGAGAAATTTGTCCCGGTCGATGCGAATTTACCGGGTGAGCCCGGCGTAGTAGCTACGCTAAGCTTTGCGGGGCAGAGTCGCGAAATCTACGTGCCTAGGGATTCGCATGGCGCTAGCTACAAGGTAGGCGATAAGAATTTCATCGTAGCCTTGGCGCCAAAGATGCTTCATCTGCCTTTTAAAATCGCGCTTCGCGACTTTGTGATGGATCGCTATCCGGGTACCAATTCGCCCTCCGGATATAAAAGCGAAATCACGCTAAAAGACGGCAATACGAGCTTTGATTATGATATTTTTATGAATCACGTGCTCGATTACGGCGGATACCGATTTTTCCAAAGCTCATACGATACGGATGAGCGTGGTACCGTGCTTTCGGTCAATAAAGACCCCGGCAAAGCTCCAACTTACATCGGCTATTTTTTGCTTTGCGTAGGGATGTTTTTTAACTTTTTCAACCGGGGCTCGCGCTTTTTCAAGCTCTCGCGCTTAATCAGCGAAAATACGCATCTTGCTCGAGAAAAAGATGTAAATTCTAAAAATTCGGCGTCTAGCTCGGTGCCCGCAAGCTCCGCAGAAAGCTCTGCATCAAAACGCGCCAAAAAATCGCGACGCGGCACTAAAGGTGCGGCATTGGCATTAGTAGGCGCATTGGCTTTGAGCTTGGCTGCATTGTATCCTAGCGCAGCAAATGCCAAACAAAACTCTACGATTCAAAATTCTACTTCGCAAAGTTCCGCCTCAAATGCAGCCGCAGAAAATTCCGCGTCGCAAAGCCCGGCTAGCGTGCAAGATCCCGCTTCGCAAAATTCCGCGCCGAATTCCGCCGCCGAAAATTCCAAGCAGAGCTCCGTTTTGCAAGAATCTGCAGCGGAGCAAGACTCCGTCCCGCCGCATAATTTTTCTACTATGGGAGGCGAGCTAGCCGTGCCGAAATTTGATCCTAAATTTAGCGAAGATCTAGCAAGCCTCGTAATTCAGGGATTTGATGGGCGAATGGAGCCTTTTGATACCGTTTCTAGGGAGCTTTTAAATAAAATTTACCGTGCCGACAACTACAAGGCGCCAAATGGCGAAATTTTAAACCACAACGCCGCTGCGCTTTCGTTTATGCTAAATCAAAGCTACTGGAGGCGTGCGCCGATTATCAAGGTTAGCGAGCCGGAGCTTAAGAAAATTCTAGGTATGGACGAGAAGCAAAGCCACGCCAGTATGATGGATTTTTTTGAATTCAAAGGCGGCGAGAGCTACTACAAGCTCGATAAAATGGTCGAGGAGATCAACCGCAAGCCTTTGGGCAATCGCGGTGTGCTAGATAAAGAGATCATCAAGGTAAATGAGCGCGTAAACGTCTTTTACTCGGCGTTTATGGGGGATTATTTTAGAATTATTCCGGTTAAGAACGCTAAAAATAACGAGTGGCTTTCGCCGCTATATCTAGGCGATGCGCTGGATCAAAACGAATCTGCTGAAGTTAAAAAGATGATGGGAATATTCGTTTCGTCCGTGGTCTATGCCCAAGAAAGCGGGGATTGGAGCGGCGCGGAAAAGATGCTAAGCTACGTCAAAAAATACCAGGCACAAAACGGCGCAAACCTAATGCCTAGCGAGAGTGCGATAAAATATGAAATTTTATTTAATAAGGCTAAAATTTTTTCTCGCCTCTTTCCGATCTACACTATCTCGGGATTTTTGCTTCTAATCTTTATCTTTTTGCGAATGATGAAGCCTACTCTTCGCTTAGGCGGCGCGTTTAAGCTCGTTTATGTCGTAAATATCGTCGCTTTCATCGCGCATACTGCAGGTCTTGCGCTGCGCGGCTACGTCTCGGGGCACGCGCCGTGGAGCAACTCCTACGAATCGCTCATCTACATCGCGTGGGCGCTGTCGCTAAGCGGAATATTTTTCTCGCGCAAATCCGCGATCTCGCTGGCGCTTACCTCGATAATGGCGGGCATTACGCTGATGGTCGCGCATCTTAGTGACATCGATCCGCAAATCACCAATCTCCAGCCGGTTCTAAAATCGCACTGGCTTACGATCCACGTCTCGGTAATCACCGCGAGCTACGGATTTTTGGGGCTTTGCATGCTGCTTGGAATTTTTACCCTCGTGATGTTTTTATTCGACAAGAAAAACCCCGAAATCGCTCGCAATATCGCAGAAGCCACGCATATCAACGAAATGTCGATGATCCTAGGTCTTTGCTTGCTGACGGTCGGCAACTTCCTAGGCGGCGTGTGGGCGAACGAAAGCTGGGGGCGCTACTGGGGCTGGGATCCGAAGGAGACCTGGGCGCTCATTACGATTTTCATCTACGCGGTAGTCGTACATTTTAGGTTTATGCCTAAGCTCAATAATCAGTTCGCCTTTGCCGTAGCCTCGATGTTTGCGTATTTTAGCGTTATAATGACCTATTTCGGCGTAAATTTCTACCTAAGCGGAATGCACTCATACGCTAGCGGCGAGCGCATCCCAGTGCCGGGCTGGGCGTACGCGATGGTCGCTTCGATGGTGGCTCTTGCGATCGCGGCGTATTTTCGCTCGGGCAAATCGGCTAGGCTTTAGATAGGTGGGGCCCAAATTTCAGAATAATAATTTTGAAATTTCGCCCTGATTTTGCAGCTTGCCGAGGCTTTAGGGATTTATGAAATTTATCTTTAAATTTTGGCTAGGCTTTGAAATCCCGCAGAATTTTATAGAATTTTACGACTCGCGATGGCGCTGAATTTTAAAATTTTGTATCGCGACAGGACTTTGATGCTTGAAATTTTAAGATGTCGTAAAATTCTAATGATTTAGAATTTGCACCGCTATGGGATTTTAATGTTTTAAATTTTACTTCTAGTGGAATTTTTTCATACGACGGAAGCGCGACGTAATTTAGAATTTTAAAATTTCAGCTAGCGCGCTAGCGTAAAATTCTGCCCTACTGCCGCCATGACCGAGCAGTGAAATTTTAAAATTTGATTTTATAAATTCTATGCTCGTCTTTAAATTTAAAATCTCGCGCTTTATGGAATTTTATTTATGATGTCGAAATTTTAAAATTTCGCACGCCTTTGTTGCAGCAACTCTTGCGCGACAAAATTTTAAAATTTTAAATTCCGCGTCGTGATAGAATATAATAGAATTTGAAAATTTATAAAATTTTAAACTGCGAAAACGCCTCGCCAGGCATTAAAATTATCTTAAAATATAATTTAGCTTGCAAGGTTAAGCTAAATTTCTGCTTATAATCATATTGATTTAATCTTTATTTGGCTAAAATTGACACTTATCAATTTCTTAATTTGAAAGGATAAAGATGTCTGATCTAAAACAAGATAGACGAGGCTTTATCGGGCTTACTTTCGGCGCAGTTGCCGCTGTGGGTGGTGTTTTTGCGCTAGTGGGGATGAAAAAATCGTGGGATCCGCTTCCTAGCGTGCGCGCCGCCGGCGTCACTACGGTAGATTTAAGTCCGATCAAAGAGGGCGAGCTGTATCAAACGCAGTGGCGCAAAAAGCCGATTTTCGTGCTTAAAAAGACTGCCGATATGCCTAAAAACGATGCCCGCGACGTCGTCGTAGGAGATGCTAGATATACGCTTTGCATCGGTCTTTGCACCCATTTAGGCTGTATTCCTAGCTACAAGCCATCGACGCAACAATTCATCTGTGCATGTCATGGTGGGATTTTCGATGCTAACGGCGTAAACGTGTTCGGTCCGCCGCCGCGTCCTATGGATATACCGCCCTTTAAAATCGACGGAACGAAACTCGTTTTAGGCGAAGAGGGCCCCGAATACCAAGCCCTAAAGCAGAAAGCATAGGAGGCGCAGATGGCACATATAAGAAAAGCTACGGGAGTTTGGGATTGGTTCGACCAAAGGCTTGCCGTAACGAAATTTTTCAAGGTGATGGTAAGCGAGTATTGGATTCCTAAAAATATCAGCTTCCTTTGGGCGATGGGCGTTATTTTGATGACGCTATTTATAGTTTTGTTCGTTAGTGGACTAATGCTCGTGATGTATTATAAGCCGGATGTAAATTTAGCATTTGATAGCGTAAATTTCACGATTATGAAGGAGGTCGAATACGGCTGGCTATGGCGACATATCCACGCAGTATCGGCATCGGTTGTATTTTTGATCTTATACATTCATACTTTAGTAGCTATATATTACCGCTCGTATAAGCAAGGGCGAGAGATGATTTGGGTAAGCGGAATGCTGCTTTTCATCATCTTTTCGGCGGAGGCTTTTAGCGGCTATATGCTTCCGTGGGGGCAGATGAGCTACTGGGCAGCGATGGTTATTACGAATTTATTCGGTGGAATTCCCGTAGTTGGCGATGCAATAGTCGAATGGATTCGCGGCGATTACGCTGTTAGTGATCCGACGCTGACGCGATTTTTTATGCTTCACGTCTGTTTACTACCTCTCGTGGTGGTTGCGGTGCTGGCAGTGCATTTTTATTCGCTTAGATTCCCGCATGTAAATAACCTAGACGGCGAGGAGATTGACTTCGAGCTCGAGGGTGAGAAGTATCTGCAGGGCAAAACTAGCGAAAGCAAGGTAATTCCGTTTTGGCCGGGCTTTTTGGCGAAGGATTTTTTCTACGTCAGTATCTTTATGATATTTTTCTTTTATCTGGTCGGCTTTCACTTCGATTTTGCGATGGATCCGATAAATTTCGAGCCGGCAAACAGCCTCAAAACCCCGACGCATATCTATCCGGAGTGGTACTTCCTTTGGGAGTATGAAATTTTGCGTGGATTTTACTTCGACGTAGGACCGCTTAAGGCCGCCGACATCGGGCTTATCGCATTTGCATTCGCCGGAGTTTCGTTATTTTTCATACCGCTATTTGATCGCAGCAGCGTAGTAGCACCCGCGCACAAAAACAAGGCGTTTTTCATCTGGTTCTGGGTTTTGGTAATCGACATGATTCTGCTTAGCCTATTCGGAAAGCTCCCCGCAGACGGTATGGAGCTCGGTATCGAAAATAAATACTGGGGTTTTGCTTTATCGATCATCTATATCGGATTGCTTGTCGTAGTGCTTCCGTTAATTACAATCGCAGAAAGAAAGAGGGTCTAGCCATGAAAGAGATAAGAACCCTAATCTTAGTGCTTTTTTGTGTGGGAATTTTATACTGGTTTATCGAGCCTTATGCTCATACTAAGCTCAGTCCGCACACCGATCCGGTAAATTACGATTTTGCAGCAGGCGATACGGCTTTAGCCGCGCATAACGTAGCCGCAGCAGAAAGCGCTTTGGCCGCAGCTGAAAAAGGCGGGGATGAGACGATGATAAAAAATTCTAAAAAAGCCCTAGCCAGTGCGAAAGAGCAACAAGACAAAACGGTGCTTTTTTGGGATGAGATAAATAAAATCGATCTTAGCAAAGGCGATGCCGTGCGAGGCGCCGAAACCTTTACAAATGCAGGCTGCACCGCATGTCATGGAGTAAAAAGTGCAAATATCCCCGCTCCTATGGACGCAGCAAGCGCTAGTGCCGCATACGGCGTAAATCCTCCGGATCTTAGCAGTGCAGGCTATCTATACACCGATAAATTCTTAGCTGCACTCATCAAAGATCCAATCATGGCTCTTAAGCTAGATCAGAAATTTGGCGACGAAAAGCCTTTTCCGATGCCTGGATTTTTCGGTGCGGGCGGTGATCTAAATCAAGAGATCGCCGATATCGTAGCCTATCTAAAATCGCTCGCTCCTAGCGAGGATAAGCTAATCGCCTCTGAGGCTGTTGCTAGCGGCATCAAGCAAGGCACCGAACTAGACGAAGCGCAGAAAAAATTCCTTTTAAGCAAGGCGGTTTTTGAGGATGCTTGTCTAAGATGCCACGACGTCAAATATGATAAGCTCTTTGCATCCAGCGACAAGGCTAGCTTGACTGCGTATATGGGCTCGACGCCTCCTGATCTTTCGATGATGATCCGTTCTAAGGGCGCCAACTATCTGCACGAGTTTATCAATGATACGCAAAAGAAGCTTCCAGGCACTTCGATGCCGCGCGTAGGCTTGAACGAAAACGCTGAAGCCAAGGTCGTGGAGTATCTGGCTGACGTAGGCGACAGCAAAAAATCGCAGCGTGAAGCTACAACCATAAATATTATGATCTATTTCTTGATCCTTTCTGTTTTTGCAGGTCTTTGGAAAAGTAAAATTTGGTCGAAACTTCATTAAAATTTTAGCGGTCGGAGTAAAATCCGACTGCCATTTAAAATTCCGCCATATCCTAAATTCTATTAAATTCCATCTATCAAAAAGCTCTTGCAATTGAGAATTTAGCCGCTTTCGTGCTTTATGATAACCACTTTTTTTATTACTTTTTAAGATTTTTCTACATATAATTGCTACTTAATTTTGAAATTTAATGTATGAATTCAACTCAAGAAGGTTCAGATGAAATTTTTTAAATTTGCGATTTTGGCTCTTATTTTTCCATTTTGCATGTTGCTGGCGCAGACCGATTATCGCGCCGAAGCGGCGGCGATTAAAGAAAAATTTGCCCAGGCGGTTAAATTTTATGTAGACGGCAATAACTCGGAGGCCAGAAAGATAACCCAAGAGGCGTATTTCGGGCATTTTGAAAATTTAGAAGCCGGCATTCGCATAAATTTAAGTCAGAAAAAATCCTACGATATGGAGAAGCAATTCGGCGATATCCGTAAAGCGATCAAAGCTGAAAAGCCTCTAAATGAGATCCAAGCAATGATCGATAATCTAAATCGCGAGATTGACGAGGTTCTACCTGTGATTGAATCTGGTCATCGTCTCGTAGCCGAGTATCAAGACGGAGGCGATGGCAGCACTTCTGCGCCAGCCTCAGGCGGGAATTCCGCAGCATCCGGTACAACTTCGCCGTGGATGAGCGTCTATACGGAATTTAAAACTGAGCTGGATAACGCTAAAGCTGCGTTTGATAAGAAAGACACTGCTGCGCTAAAAGCTGCGCTAAATCGCGCGAAATTTGATATCTACCGCAACGAACGTCTAGAGGAGGCAGTGCGAAAATATGTCTCATCTCAGACCGATCAATCAATCCAGCAAATTATCGGAAATCTCTTGCGCGAGGATGCAGATACGGACAAATCAAAATTTGACGAAGCGATAAACGCCCTAGATAATCTAGCATTAAAAGCCGTAAATGATTTGCCGCAAGAAAGCTACTCCATAGCGCCGCAGACTGCGTTAGCACAAAGCGATACTAGCGAGGATGAGGGCAAGGATTTTACGCCGATTGTGCAAAATATCAAAGACAAAATGGCTAAGGTTTTGCAGCTTTACGAGAGCGGCAAGGTTGATGACGCGATCGACGAGAGCGGCAATATCTACTTCGACGAATACGAAGAGAGCGGTATGGAAAATATTGTCGGCGCCAAAGACACACAGCTCAAGCTAGACACCGAAGCAAGCTTTAATAAAATTTCAGCTCTTATGCGCGCGGGTGCTTCCAAAGAGCAGATCGTAGCGGCGCAAAATAAGCTATTTGACCAGCTTACCCAAAGCCTAGAGCTAACGAAGAAATCAAGCAACTGGGATCTATTTTTATACGCGTTTATCATCATCTTGCGCGAAGGATTTGAAGCGCTCATCATCGTAGCCGCAGTCATCGCTCTACTTATAAAATCCGGCAACTCAAAGCACCTAAATATCGTTTACAGCGCTCTTGGCGTCGCGGTTGTGCTAAGTATCGCCACGGCTTACGGACTAAATTATATCTTCGGTAGCGAAAATGCAGGACAAACGCGCGAAGTGATGGAGGGCGCGGTGATGTTAATCGCCGTAGTTCTACTATTTTACGTGGGATTTTGGCTTCTTTCAAATGCAAGCTCCAAAAAGTGGAGCGCCTATATCCAAGGTCAAATTTCAAGCAGCCTAAGCTCTGGCGATAGCAAGATGCTTTGGTGGACGGTATTTTTAGCGGTTTATCGCGAGGGTGCAGAGACGGTGCTATTTTATCTGGCACTACTTTTCGATGCTAAAAGTCCGGCAGCTACCAGCATGGTAGCAGCAGGCTTCGTAGCGGGTCTGGCGGCTCTTATTATAGTTTATATCGTCATCAAAAAATTCTCGCTTAAAATCGCTATCAAGCCGTTCTTCATCGCTACATCGGTCATTATCTTTTATATGTCCGTCGTATTTGTGGGCAAGGGCGTGATGGAGCTAGTCGAGGGCAAGGTATTCGTGCCTACGGTAATAGACGGGCTTCCTACGATTACGTGGATCGGATTTTATCCTTACGTCCAGAGCCTCGTGCCGCAAGCGGTGATGATCGTACTTTTGATCGTAGGAATTTTAATCTTAAAAAATAAGCAAAAAAACAAATCTTAATAAGGAGAGAAAAGATGAAAAAGATTTTTTCAGGTATGTTGGCACTAAGCCTAGCCTCTGTTATAGCAATGGCAGGAGAACATCCAATCGGCGAGCCGATTGAGCAAAATGGAATGGAGATCGCGGCAGTTTATCTTCAGCCTATCGATATGGAGCCTAAAGGCATTGATCTAGCTCCTAGCAAGGCGGACATCCACCTTGAGGCGGATATCCACGCCATTAAAGGCAACGCAAACGGATTTGGCGAGGGCGAGTGGATCCCTTACCTAAAGATCGCTTATATACTTAAAAACCTAGACACAGGCAAGATTCAAAAAGGAAATTTCATGCCGATGGTAGCTAGCGACGGCCCTCACTACGGCGCCAATATCAAGATGGTAAACGGCGTAGGCAACTACGAGCTAACCTATAACATCGAAAATCCAAGCGCCAACGGATTCGGACGCCACGCAGACAAAGCGACCGGCGTAGGCAAATGGTGGGAGCCGTTCTCGGTTAAATACACCTTCCAATACACAGGCGCTCCTAAAGAGTAAATCGTAGCAGGCTCCGCCGAGTCCGTTTTGGCGGAGCTCTAGCGGTATTGGGTTTAGCCGCACGCTTTAAATTTAAGGCAGTTACTTTAGCCCGTTTAAATTTGCCATTACGCCGCAGCCAAAGCGCATCGTTTTTGCTTTAATGCGTTTAAGCTTACGAATCTTTTAGTTGCGGCAAAATTTTAAAATTTAGCACGTCGCGAGGGTGAGACAAAACCAAAGCAATAGCGAGGCGAAATTTCTCTTTGCGGGCGGCTCTATTGCTGCGAACTTTTTGCGGGCTGATTTGAAATTTTAAAATTTACAAAATGGCGTAGGTTTTAAAATTTTAAAATTTAAGCAATTATAGGCGATTTACGCGCATTAGGCTCGATGAGGATTTTTAATGACGATATTTTTTTATCACGTTAGCTTGGCTCTGTTTCCGCTCGCGTTTTTAAGCGCGTATCTGGGCGGCAGGCGCTTTATCAGCGCATCGTTTTTGCCCGCGCTTTTAGGAGCTGCATTCGGGGCGCTGTGCTTTAGCGCATTTGCGCGCTCGGCAAACGCCGATACAGGCAAGATTATATTTGACGCGCTCGCGCTCTTGGCGCTGTTAGCGCTGCTGCTCGCATTTAAGCTTAAACGCTTCTACCTAACAGCCGCGATTATTTTTGCTCTTGGCTGCGCGTATGGATTTGAATACCGCTTCATAGGGATGAATTTTAAAATTTTCTCCGGCGAGCTACTGGACAGCTTCAGCCTAACCAACCTCTTTATGGCGGTTTTAGGTGCGCTGGCGCTCATTTTATTCTATTTTATTTATCGCTCAGCTCTAGCGCGTGCGAGTAGAGGTGCAAAGCTGGCGTCATTCGTCATCGCGTGGGCGTTTGCCTTTATCGCCAAAATCGGCTTTTTGGGTCTTGATCTGCGCCAGGCAGACGCGCCCAAAGCGCTAGCTGCGAAGGGTTTTGAAGGGCTTTCAAACGCGATTGGCTCGTCCGAGTTTCTAAGCGTCATCGCTAAAATCATCCACTACAATAACTCCTATCTGACGCTAGCTCTTTGCCTTATAGCCGCGCTAATTGCGCTACTTACGGTATTTCGTGCGCCAAGGCGTGTACCTCGCGAAGCGGACATTATAAAATTTAGAGAGGTTAAAGCGGGCAGATTTGCCATTTTTAGAGATTTTAGCCTGATCTTGTCTCTTGGGGTTTTAATCAGCTTTTTGGGGCTTTATTATATCTTGGTCGCTTCAAAACCGCCCGCGATCGATGAGCCTAAGATCATCGAGCCGCAAGGCGCGGAATTCATAATCGATGCAAACATCGTAAAGGACGGCAAGCTGCACCGCTTTGCCTACGTCACCGATGACGGGCATAAAGTCAGGTTTTTTCTACTAAACCGCTTCACGGATAAATTTGCCCCGGTCGCGGTTTTTGACGCGTGCTCGATCTGCGGCGATATGGGCTATATCAAAAAAGGCGACGAGCTCATCTGCATCGCTTGCAACGTGCGTATCTTTTTACCGAGCGTCGGCAAGCTTGGCGGTTGCAATCCGATCCCGCTAGATTATAAGCTAGAGGGGCAAAATATCGTCATCGCGCTTAAGACGATCGAGGACGGCGCGTCCTATTTCTCGGAGATAGTGGATAAAAAGGTAATCGATCCGGTCAGCAGAAAAGAGATTTTAAACACCTCTAAATTTAGCTATCTTTACTACGGACGCACCTACTTTTTCGAAAGCAAAGAAAATGAGGACGCTTTCACCGCGCATCCCGAGCGCTACGTGGATTTTAACGGCACGCTAAAGGAGCTTAAATAATGTTTTTACGCATAATCAAATCCTCCATTTTAAACTCCAAAGACAGTAAATTCTTAGCGTTTTTGACCATATTTTTATCGGTGTCGCTGATCGCTTGCATGCTAAATATCACGCTAAAAATCGGCGACGAGGTCGCTAAGGAGCTACGCAGCTACGGCTCGAATATCGTCGTGCTGCCGCGCTCGCAAAGCCTAAGTATCGAGATCGGCGGGCGTGAATACTCGCCGCTTAAAAACGACGATTTCTTAAAAGAAAGCGATCTACACAAGATCAAAGAAATTTTTTGGCGCAACAATATCACCACCTTTGCGCCGTTTCTAACTACCCACGCGGGAGATTACGACGTCGTAGGAACCTACTTTGAAAAGGACGTGGGCGTTAGCGATGAGCCTGATTTCAGATCTGGCGTGCGCTCGCTCTATCCGTTTTGGAGTGTAGAGGGGCAGTGGGTAAAAGACGGCGCCGAGAATGAGGTGCTTGCAGGAGACGCGCTTGGGCTAAAGATCGGCGATACGATTAAGCTTGGAGATTATGAGGTTAAAGTCGTTGGGATTTTGCACGGCGCGGAGGATGAAGCCAAAAAGCTGATCGCAAATTTATCTCTGGTACAAAAGCTAACGCACAAAGAGGGCCTCATCGCCAAGGCAGAAGTCAGCGCCATGACGATCCCCGAAGACGATCTGTCCGTAAAGGCAAGAAGGAGCCTCGATAACCTGGACGCCACAGAATACGACACATGGTACTGCTCAGCATACGTTAGCTCCATCGCATATCAGATCACCGAGGAGTATCCAAACGCAAGCGCCAAGGCGGTGCTTAGCGTCAGCGAAGCTCAAAGCGGCATCACGAAAAAAATTCAAAATTTAATGGGTGTCGTAAGCATTCTGTCGCTGCTAATTTCAAGCATCTGCATCACAAGCCTGCTAAGCAGCGAGATTTACAAGCGCAAAAAGGAGATCGGCTTGCTTAAGGCGCTGGGAGCGAGCAACTTTATGATCTATATCCAGTTCGCCGCCGAAATTTTCGTCATCTGCGTAGCAAGCTCACTCGTGGGCGCAGTCGTAGGCTACGCGCTTAGCTGGGCGATCGCGTATCAAATTTTTGGCTCCTTTATCGGCGTCTCGCTTATGGTCTTTCCGCTTAGCATCGTCTTTGGACTTCTTATTTGCATTATCGGCTCGATTCTACCGCTACGCGGAGTGATCAAGCTACTGCCTGCGGAGGTGCTTTATGGTAGGAAATAACGGAGCGTTTTTTAGAGGCGCGATCTTTAAAAGTATCATCAACAGCGGCATCCGCAGCCTCGTGATTTTCGTCGCGATCATGCTAGGCAGCGCGGTTTGCGCGGCGTTCGTAAATATCTACGCCGACATCGATAAAAAGGTCGCCAGCGAGCTAAACAGCTACGGCGCAAATTTAATCGTGAGCCCCGCAAATTTAGAAAATTCCCATATGGACGAAGCGGCGCTCGATGCAAAATTTGCCAAAATTCCAGCTCTAAAAAGCGCGAATAAATATCTTTTCGGCAGCGCAAATTTAGGCGTAAACTCAGGCATCATCATGGGCGTAAATTTCTCCTCTCTGCGCGATACTATGCCGTTTTTGGATCTTAAAGAGGGCTCGTTTATAGGCGTAGATTTCGACGATAAAAACGCACTCATCGGGCAGGATCTCGCCAAACTTTTGGGCGCGAAGCTCGGCGACAGTATCGAGATCACGCCGATCGGCTCAAACGAAACGAGCAAGGTAAAGATAAAAGGCATCGTCTATGACGGGCAGAAAGAGGACGGCATGCTGCTAATCTCGCTGCCGCTGGCGCAAAAAATTTTAAATCAGCCTGCGCAGGTAAATTACGCCGAAGCGATCGTAAGTGGCGATTTTAAGCAGCTTAGCGAAATTTCAAAAAGTCTAAGCGATGCGCAGATGAGCTTCGCGCCGATCGGCAAGGTATCCAAGACCCAAGGCATCATCTTAAACAAAATCAAGCTTTTGATGCTTCTTATCGGCATTACGATCCTTCTGATCACCTCGGTCTGCATCAATACGAGCCTTAGCTCGATCCTGCTTTCGCGCATCAAAGAGTTCGCGCTCATCCGCGCAATCGGCGCGAGCAAACAAAATTTGCTCCACCTGATCCTGAGCGAAATTTTAACCGTCTGCGTCGCAGGCTCGCTAGCGGGAGTCTTCGTGGGATACCTGCTAGCGATCTTGCTGGGGCATCTGATATTTTCAAGCAGCGTGGATTTTAGGCTGATTAGCCTCTTTGCGGCGGTCGCGCTGAGCCTGATTTTTGCGCTCGCGGCAAGCTACTATCCGATCAAAAAGGCGCTGAATCCAAATTTAGCGAATCTATTAAGGGAATGACATGGAAATTTTAAAATTTGAAGGTATCTGCAAATACTTCGGCGAGGTTAAGGCTCTCGATAATATAAGCTTCGACGTTTTAAGCGGCGAGTGGGTCAGCATAATGGGCCCAAGCGGCAGCGGCAAGAGCACGCTCGTAAATATCCTAAGCCTGATGGACACCCCCACCGCGGGCAGATATATCCTGGGCGGAGCCGACGCGAGCGCGCTAAACGACGAGCAAATTTTAGAATTTCGCCGCAAAAAGATCGGTCTCGTGTTTCAGCAGTTTCACCTAATCCCCTATCTAACGGCCGTCGAAAACGTTATGTTAAATCAATACTACCACAGCTGCGTGGACGAGGACAGCGCCAAGGCAGCACTTGAGAAAGTGGGGCTCGGGCACCGCATCACGCACCGCCCTAGCGAGCTTAGCGGCGGCGAGCAGCAGCGTGTCTGCATCGCGCGCGCACTCATCAATGACCCCGATATTATCATCGCCGACGAGCCTACGGGCAACCTCGACGAAGCCAACGAGCGCGTGGTTTTGCAGCTCTTTCAGACGCTTCGCAGCGAGGGCAAGACGCTGCTTTTGGTTACGCACAACGAAGAGCTCGGTAAATTTGCCGACAAAGTGGTGCGCCTAAGACACGGCAAGCTCGATCGAATAGAGCTTTTGGATTAAAGCACGATGAAGCACAATCTCGGCTCGCAAGA
>NZ_CALIMY010000069.1 GCF_938045205.1 uncultured Campylobacter sp. | reverse complement strand
TTTATCGATAGGCGGATTTTGAACGGAGTTGTTTGCGATATCTTTTTCAATCGTTGCGTCGTTCTTGCCGATAAATTTATCGCTATTTTGCGGAATTTGAAAATTTTCTTTGCTCGTCTCTTTTTTCTGCATCGTCGGCTGATCGATAGTAGAGCTCTGCTTTAAATCGTCGGGCTCTTTATCGATATATTTCATGCACAAAAAAGCAAGCGGCAGAATAACCATTAAAATAGCAAAGCATATCGTAAATTGTCGTTTTCTCTTTGCGTTAGGATCTATCATCTAAACTCCTTTATAAGTCCCCGATTTTCTCTTTTAAATTTATACTAAAGCGGCGTCTTTGTTCGTTCAAGGTGGCCGCTTTTCGTTAAAATTTAGACGCCGATTATATCAAAAAATGGGTCAAAAACTACTATTTCGATATTGTAATTTCGGACTTCTTAAGTTAAAACCAATGTTTCATTTAAAATAAAAGCAGACTACTCTTATGCAGATCAGGTGCGCTTAGAATTTTACTTCACCAGCGTGATCTTGCCGCGCGAAAGGCGGATTAAATTTTGGCTTTGAGATCCTGAAGTACGCGGTTTATGACGTTGCGCGAAGTGCCTGTGCGCTCCTGTAATGCTTATATTCTTGCGCTGCGGCACGTTTCCTCTAAAATTGCTGCTTAAATTTAAATAACAACCCCTCGCTTTGAAAATATTTAAAATCGCGCAATATAATTGCGATTCTCAATCAAAATTTACAAGGAACTGCAATGAGCTCGTTTTTGAAGCGCAATAAAATTTTGTTTAACGTCCATCTTATTTTATCGATCGTTTTTTCTATCCCGCTGCTTATCATTGGCGTTACGGGCGCGATTTTGTCGTATCAGCACGAGCTTGAGGCGCTAATAAACGCGGGCTCTAAAAAGGTCGAAAAAACAGGCGAAATGCAAAGCGTGGAGAAAATCCTGCAAAGCTTTAGCGAGCAAACGGGCGCTAAGCAGCCCGTAAGGCTCGTCGTGCCCAAAAGCGATGACGAAGCCTTCGTCATTTACGCAAACAGAAATGATGCGTATCTGGTCAATCCATACACCGCGCAGATCATCGGCAAGGATCGCGGCACGGGCTTTGTGCTAACGGTGATGGCGCTGCATCGAAATTTAGGCCTAGCGCTAAGCGGCAATAAAACTGCAGGCGAGATCGGCAAGCAGATCGTGGGTGCGAGCGCCGTGGTGATGATACTGCTCGTAATAAGCGGCGTCTGGCTGTATTTCCCAAGGCTAAAGCGTAAATTTGCCGAGGCTATAAAGCCAAATTTTAAACTCAAAAAATACGCTCTTTTTTACAATCTGCACACGAGCCTGGGTACTCTAAGCGCGGTGATTTACCTGCTTATCTGTTTAACCGGGCTTAACTGGTCGTATAGCTGGTATAACGACGCGGTGATGAAGCTTTTCGTAAGTTCGCAAAATTTGCCGCAAGCCGGAGCGCAGGGCGGGCCTGCGCATAATGATCGCGCCGCTGCGCCCGCAAAAGAGGGAGGTAAAAAGCCCGCTACGTATAAATTTAGCGACGCGCAGAGGGCTTATGAGATATTCAGATCAAGTGGCATAGAGTATAAAGAATTTACCCTAATGCTCGCAGCCGGAGATAAGATCGGCGTCAGGTATTATGAGCCCGATGCGCCCGCTACAGCCCGTCCAAAAGGCGCGAGCGTGAAGCTAAATGAGGGCAAGGTCGCGGAGCAGAAGCAAACGGAGGGTATCACCGTGGGCGAGTTTAAAGACGCGAACTATCAGCTACATACGGGCTATTTTTTTGGGCTCGCGGGTAAAATTTTATGGTCGCTCGTCTCGCTTTGCATGGCGCTTTTTATCTTTAGCGGCTTTTATATGACGGCAAAAAGGGCGTTTAAGTCAGAAAAGCTCGG
>NZ_CALIMY010000068.1 GCF_938045205.1 uncultured Campylobacter sp. | reverse complement strand
AAATTTTATCGAGATCTTCGTAGGATCAGCAAATTTACCCTACTGTAAAGTTTTGTCAGAAGTCAAAGTGAGAAAAAATTTAAGATAGTCGCCTAAGGATAGGGACTGAGAGCAAATTTATTCAAAATCAAAGTGGCAAAATTTGATTTATATTTTTTGACAAAAATCTTACAAAATTTTACACCGCCTTTAACACCCGTTTAAATGGGTATTAAAGGCGCAACCTCATATCACGCAGCGTAGGACCTTGCCGACGATATATACTTGCAAATCGCTATCCGGTCCTATCTCGTAGCTATCGTATTCTTTATTGACGCTTTTGATGTGCAGTACGCCGTCGGGGCTTTTTTGTAGCAGCTTTACCATAAAATGGTCGCAGTAGTTGACGATATATAGCCCATCACCTTCAAATTTTGCCGTGACGTCTGCGATCACCCAGCTATCCGGATAAAGCATCGGCACCATAGAGTAGCCCTCTACCGGCATACAGCGAATCCTACTCGTATTTTTAGGGCATACCTTAAAAAGCATCCGAGAAAAAGGCACCAATACATCGGTGTCGTAGATCTCTATGCCGTTTATATCGACGCTTTCGCCGGCACCTACGGATGAGCTAAGCTTGCGGATAAAAATTTGATCCGTCTCGGTTTCTTTAAGCTTTGAAGTATTGGGGGACAGATTGACGGACAAAATTTGCGATTGGTCGACACATTGGTCGACAAAACCTTTGTTTTTGGTCGACACATTGGTCGACAAATTTTTGGTATAAAAATTATTTGGATTTAAATTAAAAGCAGAGGCTATTTTTATTAGATTTTCTATTGTAATATTTTTGGTTTTTCCGATCTCATAACCTTTGATACTATCGATAGATACACCAGAAAATTTAGCCAAATCGCTTTGCGTCCAGCCTTTCTGCGCTCTTAACTCTTTTAGCCTTTGCGATAATTCCATAGCATTACACCTTTTTTCCTTGACAAGCGTAATAAATTACGCTATAATTCAAAATATACTTAGAAAAGATAATACCTATAAAAAGGTTAAGATTTTCTAAAAGTTCTTTGAAATTTTATTGTTAAGCGGATAAATCTATTTTAAAGGATACTTGCATGCAAGAAGCACCGGATGTAAGTGAGATACTAGAGATCGTAAAGGTCATAGTTAAGCTCATAGATGAATACACCAAAGATGGCGAAATAAGCGACCAAGCGAGAATAATTAAGCTTTTGAAGGCTTATTATTGTCTTGATGTTTAGGAGAGTCTAACAACTCTCCGACTTTTTTATAAAGATTAACGACGGGTTCTATTGCGTTGTCAACATAACCTGCGATTTCCATTTTCTTAACGTTTAATATAATCTTGGTAAGTTCAAGTTGAATTTCTTCTTTAGTCATTTGTAAGTCCTTTGAATTAAATTTTGCTTGGTCGCGAAATAATAATATCAAAGGGCTTACAAATATCCGCTTAACAATAAGATTTTATAGTAAAAAGGAGCAAATATGCCAGGATATAGAGTAAAACCGGTCTCAAAGGCCGTGAAGCAAAAGCTAAAGTATGATCTAAAAGACTACTGTGCGATGCGAGGACTAAGCTTAAGCAGCTTTTACAAGGGCTATATAAGCCAAAAAGCTAAAAAGATACTAGAAAAAGACGGCATAAAGGTAGCCTAATGTGGGTAAATTCCAAACGTGCGGCTGAAATTTTGGGCGTAAATAATAAGAGCTTAATACAAGCCATTTATCGCGCCGAAAAATCAGCAAAAAAATTTTGCTCAATTAAGTGTAATATATTACATTTTACCCGCACTGACGGCAACCGCGGCGGCGCATCCGGCAAAACCCTTCAAATTTGGCTTGACGACGATCTAATAAACGATAAAAACGGCGAAATTTTGCAACAAGACGCCCTTGTAGCCGCCAAGGATGCGGAGCAAACAGGCGTAAGCGCTCCGGGCGCGCGAGAGCTTTCCGCGAAGGCGGAGCAAGGCGTAGAGTGCGGCGGAGCAAATTTAAACGGCGCGGCTGCGGCAGATCCGTCCGCAGGTAGCAATGCGTTAAGCTCAAGCACCGAGCCGAGCTCGGGCGGCGCGAGGCGAGATTTAAACGGCGCAGAGCAAAGCTCAAGCGATCCGAGCAGCGCGACAAGCCTCCCTGCTATCGCCGTTTGCTCGGATAAAAAACGCAAGGCCGCTTTTGAGAAATACGACGTAATCAAGGCTTGGGAAGATGCAAAAGGCAAGATAAGTGAGGCTGCTTTTCTGGAGTATATCAACGCGAAAAAGATATGCTGCGTAAAGGTAACCGCAAATAAGCTCTACGACTGGCAGCGTAAATTTAAAAGAGGCGGGCTGGATGCGCTAGTGGACGAGCGGGATAATAATAAGACCCTAAAGCTTGACGCGCTAGGTCTTGCGCCGCTTTGCGTAGAGCTGATACTCGCATGCAGCGGTATGGGCAAGGTAGATATAACAAACATCTACAAGGCGCTAAATTACCACGCGGTAAAAAATTCTCTCATAAACTTCGAGGATTTTCAAGGCAAAAAAGACGAGGTCGTAAGCTATGAGGTCGTAAATCGCTTCGTAAATAACTACCTAAACAAAAATAAGCTGGTAAAAAACATCATCCTTTACGGCGAGGATGGAGCGGTCGGTCGCGGCTTGCCGGCTCTTGGTATCAGCAACTACGCCGCAAGCACGATAAACGAAGTCGTGGAGATAGACGGCAGCCCGCTTGATTTAATCTGCAACGCTAGCGAGCTTTGCGAGATGATCGGCTGGCAAAACGTCAGCACCATCTTTAAAGACAAAGACGAATTTCAAAACTATGTAAAAGAGTGGCAAAAGCGCTACACCATCATCGCTCTAATCGATACGTATAGCGGAGTAGCGACTTTTCACATCAGCGATAGTGAAAATTCTCTCTCTATCGCTAGAGCCGTCGCCAAATATATCGTGCGCTACGGCAAGCCAAAGGTAATCAAGGGCGATAACGGCAAAGCTTTTAAAAGCGAGTATATGCGCGAAGTCTTGGGCGCGCTTGAGATCGAGTATAAAGCCGTGCGTGCTTATAGCGGCTGGCTAAAGCCATACGTAGAACGAAATTTTAGAGCTTTGCAACATAGCTTCAGCGCAAATTTGGCGGGCTTCATCGGACACAATATCTCGCAGCGCCAAGCCATAGAGTTTTTTCGCTCTAAAAAAGAGCGCCGATTAAAAAGAGGCTACAAGACGAATCTAACGATGCTAAAAAACCTAAGCGAGGTGCAAGAGCTAATGGATATGTATGCGGAAAAATTTCTAAACACCCGCTACCTTGAGCGCCTTGATACTACCTGCGCAGCTGCGTATAGCACAAAGATAAACGACGCCGAGCATATGGACGCTCTAAGCATCAGCGCGCGTCTTGGCGGACGAGAGCTAAAACACGTGCATAAAAAGGGCATCAGCCTAGATGGTGTGAGGTTTTACAGCGTGGAGATGTATGGGCTTGAGCGCGTATGGGTCAGCAAAAACGTCAATAATATAAATGAGTGCTTTTTGTGGAGCGAGGATAACAAATTTATCGGCGTTGCCTCTACGCTTGATTTGGATGAGGGAGTAAGTGCCGAGGAGGCTAAAAGTGCGCAAAAGCTATTTAATAGGCGCCTAAAGGAGACCAAAAAGCAGATGGACGCTGCATCGATCGCACACCGAGCGGATTTTGAGCAGATAGTGCGCATAGTAGAAGCAAAGCCCGCCGCGATGCCTAAGCCGCAAGCGGCAAATAACGAAAGCAGGCTAATAGATGCTGCGCTAAAGGGGGCTAAAAGCTTGAACTCTAACGCAGCTTTGAGCGATGAA
>NZ_CALIMY010000067.1 GCF_938045205.1 uncultured Campylobacter sp. | reverse complement strand
ATTCCGCTTTTAAAATTTGCTCGCGCTTTTTGAAATTTCGTTTTAAAATTTTACTCGCGTGACGGAACGCGACGTTTTACGCGCCGCCGAAAGACGGAGACCAAGCGGCGCGCAGAGTAAGAGGACGGTAATGCAAAACTGCGAGACGCAAAAGGGCGGCGTAGCAAAACAGAGCACATAGAATCGCTCTGACGTGCCTGTAGCAGGCGCCTAAACTGCACTTGTAGCGGAACGATCGCAAAGCAAAACAATAGCGCGGCAAAATCGTCCGCAGTGCTACTACAGCGGGCGCTACTGTAGCACCTTTTTTAGCGCTAGCGCAAATAGCACGACATAAAGGACGAGCAGCCATTTTTTCTGCGTTTCGCGCTTTGCACGGCGAGCCTGAGAGGTACCGAAATACACGCCCAAAAGCCCGCCCACAGCTAGCAGCGCGCCGCGTTCGTAATCCACATGGCCGTTGTACGAAAGGCTTAAAAGCGCGCTAAATGAGCCGAAAACGATGAAAAATAGCCCCATGCTGACCGCTCTTTTGATATCGACGCCCAAAAATCCGACCAATACGGGCGTTAGAAATACCGCGCCGCCCACGCCCATGCTAAGCGCGATCGCGCCGATAGCAAAGCCGATAAAAAACAGCGCCGCGCCGTGAGGATCGGCGTTGCCGCCGCTTGTTACGTTCGTGCTAAAGAGTTTAAGAAATGAGATCGCAAGCGTCAGCAAAAGACCGATCTCAAGCACGATTTCTGGCGAGTATTTTACGATGAAGCCCGATATGCTCGCGCCGCACAGCCCTCCGAGCCCCACCGCGATGCCGCTATCTAGGCGAAGCTTGCCCGCGCGGTAGTTCAGATATGAGCCAAAAAGCGAGATGATGAACATCTGCATCACCGAGATGCCCGCGGCGGTCTTGACGTCGTAGCCTAGAGCCATCATCACGGGCATTACGACCGTGCCGCCACCGATACCGAAAAAGCCCGATATGAAGCCCACAACGGCGCCGATAAAGGGGAGTTCTAGCATTTATAATCCTTGAAATTTGAGACGAAGTTTATAGCTTTAAAATTTAAAGCTTGCTAAATTTACGGAATTTTGGATTTGAAAGCGGGAAATTTGCGGGATTTTAAAGTATGAAATTTCAGAGCGCGGAATTTTAATTGCAGAAATTCGGCTAAGAACTTTATGCACTGGGTTACTAGAGTTTGTAGCGACGGCGTATTTTACTGCGTTTGCGGATTTTTGGAATTTCAAAGCGTGAAATTTTGGCTCAAAATTTTTATCGCAACAGAACGCAAGCCATAAATTTCTGCTCGAAATTTTATACGGAGCTGGCTCGATCTGCATTTGTTTGTGTTGCGGCAAGTATAAATTTTAGATCATAATTCTGCGCTTGGACTGCGGCGGTTTAGCGTAAATTTGGATTAAAATTTTACGTTTAGATCGCGGGCGCAGTATTTTTGCCGCGATTAAATTTTCGACAGGATTTTATACGGCAAAATTCCGCAAAGTAAAATTTTAGACAAAATTCCTACAGCGGATTGCAAGTAAAATTCCTTCCGCATAAAGTTACGCTTCCATCCACGATTGCACGCGCGGCGCATCTCCTTCGTGAAAATTCTTTCTGTGCGGAGGACGGCAGCAAAATTTCCGCGCTTTGTATTCTAAAAATCGCCGCAAAAGCGGTGCAAAATCAAGACAAGATCGGCATAAAATTTTATGCGGAGCGAGCAAACGCAAAGAGCGTAAATTTTACTCTAAAAAATCCTTGCGGTGAAATTTCGCCGCTAAAAGCCCGTCCAAAGCTCACAAGAAGAGTGCCCAAAAACCAAAAAGCCGCCATCGCAAAATCCTCACGATGAAATTCCGCCCACAAATTTCTCCGGGCAGAAGTGCTTTAGACGGGGCGGGATTTGGACTCGCGGCAAATTTTCCGGGCTAAATTTTACGCAAAAATTCGCATTAGACCTGCAAGCTTTATCGTAAATTTCTCCGGACGGAATTTCTTTGCGCCTTATGAAATTTCCAGCACGATCTCTTTTTTTAGTCCGATCTGTTTGATCTCTAGCACGGAAGCGCCGCCCAAGCGCAGCGCGAGCACCTCCGCCTCGCTGCAAGCGCGGGCAATAGCTATTTCGCGCAATACCTTACCGCGCCAGGCCTTGGCGTAGTGGCTCAGCACCTTGCCGCCTTTGATGAAACTAAAACTCAAATATTCGCGCTTCATCTCATAAAATTTTTCGTAAAATCCCGCGCGCAGATCCACGACGCACTCATCCGCCAGATACCGATCCAGCGCGGCAGAAAAGCTGTCGCGATAAAATTTCGCCGCGTCTATGCCGCCGAATTTTTCGCCCTGTTTGAGCTTGTAGTTCGGTAGCGCGTCGCCGCCCAGCACGGGGCCGAAAAGGTTTGAAAAAATTATCGTATTTCGCTCCGCAAACTCCTGCGCGCCAGGGCTTAGCGACGCGTAGCCTAGGGCGCGATACGCGGTGCCCGTGTAGCGCAAAAGCGCCTTTGTGCAGCCTTTTTCAAAGATATTTTCGCGCAGAGCCGCATCCCATTTTTTCAGCCCGAAAAGCTTGCAAAGCTCCGCTTCGCTTGCTTTATCCACGAAATCCGCGTAGGCGCGCAGCATCTGCAGGCGCTTTTCGTAAAGATCTGCAAAGATGAAATTTCGCTCGCAAATGCGCGTGTCGCCGCCCAGCTCGCTTTTCATCTCGCTTGGGGAAAATAAAATTTTCATACGTTCTCCTTGAAATTTGCTAATTTTACTAAAATTTTGCTTGGACTAAGCCAGCCTGAGCTCGCGCCGCCCGCTCAAATTTAAGCTAAGCAGCGTATAATGGCGCTAAAAATTCCAAGGACGAAAATGCTTTTAGAAGAGCCGCTGTTTTACTACCGCGAAATTTTAAAGACGCATCCGCAAAGCTACCTCGCAGAGGACGACAGGCAGGTCATCATCGGCATAGATTGCGATTATTTCGACGGATTTAAGATGAGTTTTGAGGCTTTGAGGCTTAAATTTGATGAGGTAAAGGGCGCAAAAGAAGGCGCGAGCGAGTTTAAAAACGCGAGCTTTGCAGGACTTTTCGGCGTTTTGGGCTACGACATCGTGCGCGCATTTGAAAATATCGGCGCGCCGAAGCAGACGCTGTATGACTTCCCGCCGTTTTTTTACGCCGATGCCGCAAACTATCTGCACTACGATAAAATCAGCAAAATTTACGATTTTTACGGCAAAGACACTAGAATTTACGAAAGCCTGCGCGAGCTTAGCCCGCAAGCTTCGCAGCAAAGCTCCGCCGAAGCGGAAGGCACGCCGCAGAGTGCCGCAAGAGCGGACGCCGCGATAAAAATAGGATCGAAATCGCAAGCCGCGGCGAAGCCCGAGCCTAAGAAAAAAGAGCTTAAATTTAAAATTTTAACCGATCTGGGCGCCGAGGAGTCGCATTTTAGTGCGATGGTCGAGGCTGCAAAAGAAAAGATAAAAAGCGGCGACGTGTTTCAGGTCGTGCTGGGCGAAATTTTAGAAGTCGGTACGAATCTAGGCAGTCTGGAGTTTTACGAGCGACTCAAAAAGAACAATCCGAGTCCCTATATGTTTCACTTCCCGACGCCGTACGGTTGCGTCGCGGGCTCCAGCCCCGAGCTCATTATGGAGATCAAAAAGGACGAAATTTTCGTAGCTCCCATCGCGGGCACACGCAGCAGAGGCGCGAATGCCGAGGCCGACGCGGCGCTTGAGCGCGAGCTTTTAAGCGATGAAAAGGAACTTGCGGAGCATCGGATGCTGATCGATCTAGCTCGCAACGACATCGGCAAATTCGCCGCGCCCGCCTCGGTGCGGGTGCAAAACGCGATGCGCATCGTACGCTACGAAAGTGTGATGCACATCGTAAGCGAGGTTTACGGCAGTAAGCCGCGCGGGGTAAGCGCGTTTGAGGTGCTCGGCACGATCTTTCCTGCGGGCACGCTAAGCGGTAGCCCGAAGATTCGCGCGATGCAGATCATAAACGAGCTGGAGCGCTACGAGCGCGGTATATACGGCGGCGGAATCGGGTTTTGGCGCTTTAGCGGCGACGTGATGCAGGCGATCTTGATTCGCTCGGCGATCTTCGTAAATCGCGACGCGCAAAATTTCTGCTCGGACGAGGATTTTAAGCGAAATTCCAACTTAAATTTAGACTCTGTTTGCGGCGAGGAGAAGTCCGAAGCAACGGAGCTTTGCGATTTCGCAGCGCAAAAGGGCGGCAGCGAGGCGCAAAATTTACCGGCTCACACAAGCAAACGCGACGCGACGTTAAATTTCAAAGCTCGCGCAGGCGGCGGAGTGCTAAATTTAGAAAGCGAGCCGCGTTTTAGCCGCGCGATGCGGTTTGAGACTGCCAAATTTAGCGCGGAGAATTTCGGCTGCGAAGGGCTAAACAATCTCGTATTTATCGGAGCGGGCGCGGGTATCGTTTACGACAGCTCGCCAAAGAGCGAATACGCAGAGATCTGCAAAAAGCGCAAAAGCCCGCTAAAGGCGATCGAGGAGCTATGCGAGGAAGTTTAGACCCTTTAAATTTAGCTAACTGGGCGCGCCGTTTGCTTCGGCGCGAGTTTGGCGCCGCTAAATTTAAAGCAGTTTCGGCGTAAGGACGTTAAATTCAACGGCGAGCTTCATTCGGCGCCGCAAAGCCGAGATACATATCGGCTGCAAAGCAGCGTAACGTCGCAGCTGATGTAGTAATGCCGCAGCCGCGAGCGGAATTTTAAATTTAGCTTGCAAGAGGCGCTAAAACGGCGCTAAATTTAGCCGCCGCAAAGCGGTCAAATTTAAACTATTTAGAATTTTAAAGAGGCGCAACGCCCTAAAAAAGGATAAAATTTTGATTTTAATGATAGATAATTACGACAGCTTCGTTTTTAATATTTATCAATACATTTTGGAGCTAAGCGAGGAGGAGGTGCGCTACTTCCGCAACGATGAGATAACGCTGCAGCAGGTGCGCGAGCTTGCCCCGTCGCACATAATCCTAAGCCCCGGGCCAAATCACCCAAAAGACAGCGGCGTCTGCCTGGATATTTTGCGCGCGGATTTGGACGTGCCGATTTTGGGCGTGTGCCTTGGGCATCAGGCGATCGGATATGCGGCGGGCGCGGAGATAAAGCAGCTGGAGGTGCCGCTACACGGCAAGAGTTCGGCGATTGAAATTTACGCAGATGGCGTGCTTTTTAGCGGCCTGCCGCGTAAATTTGAAGTGATGCGCTACCACTCGCTTTATGTGGACGAAGCTACGCTACCGCGCGAGTTTGAAATTTTAGCAAAGAGCGAAAATGACGGCATTATAATGGCGATGAAGCACCGAAGCAAGCCGGTTTTCGGCATTCAATTTCATCCCGAGAGCTTTTTTACCCAATACGGCAAAAAGATCATCGAAAATTTCATCAATTACGGCAAAAAGATAATTTTAAAGGAGAAACTCGTGGTAAATTTCGCCCCGTTTATGTTGAAGCTACAAAAGGGCTTCCCGCTAGATAGCGACGATTATGCGGTCATTTGCAAGGCGCTTTACGAGCAGGATTACGACATCGTGCAGCTTGCGGGGCTGCTCGTGCTCATCAGCGAAAAGTCGCTCTACCCAAGCAGCCTTACGGCGCTCGTGCGCAGTATCTTAAAATACTCGATCACCTACGACGATCCGAGCCCGATGTTTGACATCGTAGGCACGGGCGGCGATAGGCTAAAGACGATCAATATCTCCACGACCGTGGCGTTTATCGCGGCAAGCTTCGGCGTGCGCGTCGCCAAGCACGGCAACCGCGCGATTACCAGCAGATCGGGTAGTTCCGATGCGCTCGATGCTTTGGGCGTGCCGCTACTTAGCGATTTGACGCAGATCAGAGCGCTGCTAGATCGCACTGGGCTAGCGTTTTTTCACGCGCCGTTTTTTCACAAGATCACCGCCGAGGTCAAAGAGGTGCGCAATCGCCTAAAAATCGGCACCGTCTTTAATATAATGGGGCCGCTTCTAAATCCAAATTTAAGCCTAAGCAATCAGATCGTGGGCAATTATCTGGAGGAAGTAAACGGGCTCATCGCCGAAACGCTGATGATTTTGGGGCGCAAGCACGCTCTGGTGGTACACGGAATGGACGGCATGGACGAGATCAGCCTGTGCGACGAGACGCTAATCCACGAGGTCAAGGACGGCAAAATTTTAGAATACCGCGTAAATCCCGAACAGTTCGGCTTTAAACGTGCATTTCACGGCGATATAGAAGGCGGCGACGGCGAGGCTAACGCCGAAACTTTAAAGCAAATTTTAAAAGGCGAGCTGAGCGGACCAAAATTTGACATCGTCGTGCTAAATGCGATGTTTGCGCTATACTGCGCCGATATCGTATCAAGCCCTGCGGAGGCTAAGCCGCTCATTTTAGAGGCGATCGGATCGGGCAAGATTTACCGATATTTTGAGGACTATACGCGAGGCAAAGCTTGAAGAATACTATAAAAGAAATTGAAATTGCCGAAAATCCTGCCTTTTTAAAGGAACAGCTAATTAGCTATTTGGGTAATAAACGCGCAATATTAAACGAAATTTTAAACGTGCTTTGCGAGATAAAGAGCGAACTAAAAAAACAAAAGATAAGTTTTGTAGACGTTTTTAGTGGTTCAGGCGTGGTTGTAAGAGCAGCCAAAGCATACTCGAGCCTCGTTGTTGCAAACGACTTAGAGGATTATTCGCGCGTGATAAACTCATGTTATCTTTCAAATTTCACGCCAGAGCTCAAAGAGCAAATCGACAAAAGTTTTAAGCAAATTTTAGAAAAATTTAAACCCAGCGAGAGCTTTATAAGCGAACTTTACGCTCCAAAAGATGACGCTAATATAAAACACGGCGAGAGAGTATTTTATTCTCGTGAAAATGCGCTAATAATCGGTGGTTTGCGTAAAGCAATAGAAGAAATAGATCTAGATTTTAGGCATTTTTTTATAGCGCCTCTGCTCAGCGAGGCTAGCATCCATTCAAATACAGGTGGTGTATTTAAGGGCTTTTACAAAGACAAGGATGGTGTAGGAAAATTCGGCGGTAGCGGAGAAAATGCGTTAAATAGAATTTTAGGTAAAATTACT
>NZ_CALIMY010000066.1 GCF_938045205.1 uncultured Campylobacter sp. | reverse complement strand
ATCTCGTCGCTTTTAAAGCCCTCTTTGTCGTCAAAGCCCAAAGAGATCAAATTTTGCCTGAGCGTTTCGGTAATATCTTTACCGTTTGCTTCAAGTTTGAAGATCGGTTTTCTTACCATAGCGCTACCTGCTTTTGCGGTATTTTTTCTTCGCTCAATTCCGGCAGGGTTACGCTATCGCCTGCTTTTAAAACAATTTCTAGCTTCGGGTTAAGCTCCAGCACCGCTTCGAAAAATCGCAAATGCCCATAATGTCTATATACGATCTGATCCAATCGCTCGCCGTCTTTTGCTTTATAAATCATCTCTTCTCTTTTTGATTAAGTTCGTTCGCATCGTAATCCCTTCTAAGCGTAAGGCTGAACGTCTGCGTAAAAAATGCTCCATTTGGAGCGAATACGGATCTGTTTTCGCTGATCTTTTCTATCGCAAATCTGCCTAGATATTTACCCAGCCCCGTCACGAGCGGTAAGGATTTTCGCAGCTCTGCCAAAGCGTAAAGCGGCTTAAGCGCACTTTGTCCGTCGCAAGCGAATGGCAGAGTTTGTCCGCTAAGGGTAATGCTCTGCGTACCCAGGTTCGCGTTCAGCAGCGCGGAGTGATTATTTATCCGCTCGGCGGAGTTTATACCGAATTCCGTTTCTACCGCTATTTCGCTCGTTTGCTTCCACTCAAATTTAAAACCGCCCAAATTTAAGACCATTTTTAACCTCTCACGTCCGTATTTTTAGCATTTCGCTCATTTCGTCTGATAGCCTCCTGCACGTCCTTTGAAATCTGCCGCTTAAAAGCTTCGGTATCAATACTGCCTCCGTGAGCGTCGATCTTAAAATCTCCGTTAAAGGTTATATTTGTATTGCTGCCCCCGGCGCGGCTTGAGCTAAGAGTGCTGAGCGCTTCGCCCATAGGGCGATTCGGAACTGGGGTGAAATTTCGATCGGCATTAGCATAAGCAGGCGCCGTAACCGGCGCACTATTATCTCCAAAGCCGAAAAATTCCCCTACGCTTTTTACACTACTAAGCACCCAATCGATCTTTTCGCCTATCCAGCCGAAAAAGTCCGCAAATAGATCCTTCCACCACGCCACCGTCTCATCAAATACACTACTGAATGCTTTTATCCAGCTATCTAGCCAGCTCTTAAAATTTTCCCATTCAGGCTTGATTTTTTGCCAAAAGTTTTGAAAAAAGGCTTTGACTCTATCCCAATTCTCATACAGCCACACCGCCGCCGTAGCAAGTCCTACGACTATGGCGCCGATGCCAGTAGTGATTAGAGCCAGCTTCATTATGCGAAAGCCTGCAGCTGCAGCAATGCTTGCGCCTCTCAATATGGCCATAGCTGCTGCTGCGGCTTTGCTTGCCACGGCGTGAGCGATCATAGCAGCTCTTTGTGTTATAAGCGCAATATTCGTACGAAGCGTGGCGGCAGTAAGCGCCCACATTCCTTTGACCATCAGGGCAATGATATGATAAGCCGTTCTAAACGGCGCAAAAGCAAGCATAAGGCCTGCAAAGCCTATTTTAACGCCGCTGATCGCTACTCCAAGAGCTATGAAGCCGCCTACCGCACCGGTCAGAAGTTTGGCAAGCGTAGGGAATTTTTCGTTAAATTTTCGCAGTGCGTTTCCGAAAGCCGCAAATAATTTCGCTGCGCTATCTACGACGGGTAAAAAGGTCTCGCCGATTTGTGAGGCTAAATTGATCCAGCTTTGATGCAATCTATCTAATGCCGAGGCGGTAGTATTGAGCTTAACCTGCAACTCTTTTTCCATAGAGCCCTTGGCCTCGGCAGAGCGCGCCATAGCGATATTTGCTTTAAGTTCGTCTATGTTCTGCACTAGAGATGCTATCTCATCGTTGTAGTTACCGCCGACTAAATCGTATAAAATCCCCGCTTGCGCATCTTTAGGCGCAGCCTTGATCCTCTCTAAGAAATCTACCATTGCGGCAGTAGCGTCTTTGTTCAAATTTTCTTTGAGTGTTTGGGCATCCAGCCCGATCTGTTTCAGGGCTTCATGGAATTTCTTCGGTTGTTTTTCCGCGCTTGCTAATGTCGTAAAAAAATCATTCAGCGAAGTGCCTACTACGCTCGTAGCTTTGCCCGTGCTAAGCAGGGTAGAGGCAAATGCAGCCGTAGTCTTGCCATCTAAATCTATCATCCTTGCCGTAGCGGCAAGCAAAGAGGTAGCCTCTAAAATTTGATCGGCGTTAGCGTTTTTTACCTTATTGTCGAGTAGATTTATGGTGTCGAAAAGCTCCTCGATACCTTGGGTGTTTTTGATACCAAAGCCTACAAACATATTGTTCGTAGCTTTACCGACATCGTTTGCACTCATAGCAAAGGCGCTCATCGCCGTCGTAGTAAGTCTGACGTATTTTATGAGCTCATCGCCGCTTAAATTTGCTTTGCCGCCCTCTGAGGCGATAGAGGCAACGTCACTAAAGCTCTTGCCGAAGCTTGCGCTCAGATTTCTAAGCTCGCCTTTAAGCTTTGCCATCTCCTCATCGGTGCCGTCTACATATTTTTTCACGTCGGCAAAGGCCGCCTCGTCGTCTATGGCAAATTTTATCGGCACGGCAAGGCTTGCGGTTTTTGCAAGAGTGCCCGCAAGATTTCCTATTTCGTCCGAAATTGTTTGTTTATAGCGAGCTATATCCTTGCTTACGCCCTTTAGCCCGCGCAAATTTTCGCTTATACTTTTTACGCTTACGCCGGCATTTTTTGCACTACGCGCAAGCCCTTTTATCGCGTTATCGGCAGATTTGACGCTAGAAAGTCCTTTCAAAACCAGCCCTATACTTATGCCGAGCGTAGTTTGATTATCCATTTTACCTCCTTTCCTGCTGCAAATTTGAAAATTTATGATACAATCGCTTCTTATGAAAGAAAGCGATCTAATAACATTTTATACCGGTATCATCACCGCAGCTGTGCTGCTGGTGAGCTTGATATTGGGCTTAGAACCTAATCCGCTCATTACGATCCTTATCGTCGCAGGCGGAGTAATAGCGTTTTTACGACCTATCCACCGCACGTTTAAAAGACTGTTTAACGCATTTTTAAGCGCCCTTGAGCGCTCCGCTTTGCGCTTTTAAAATTTTAATACTTATAGCCACAAATTCACTAAAATCGATCATATCCATATCTAAAATTTCGCTATAGCTAAAATGCAACACGTAGCCTAGCAGCGCGATGTTTTCATTATCGGCTGCGCTCAAACGTCCAAAAAACCCTGTACCGTCTTTTGTAAAACGTTAAAATCGGCGATATCGAGCTCCTCGATCTGCGCCGGGGTTTTGTTGGCGCAAGCAGCGCAGAGTTTTATGCTTTGCTCGATCTCGGTTTTTTCAGCCGAAACAGCTTTGAAGGTTTTTACGCTCGGCGCAAAAACCTCTATCTCTTCGCCGCAAATCGGCAGATTTACTTTGATATTTCTCATTTTTTACTCTCCTAAATTTGATCTTACTTTCGCCATATAATCCACCCCGCCGATCATTAGGATCATATTTTCGGCATCTTTTAACACCATCGGCGTCTTGTCTATATTGATATCGACAAAGTGCGCTTGAAGCGTGATCGTAACTTCCATCTCGGCGCCGCTTTCAAAATCTGCAAATTCAATCTTTGTAATATCACCCGTAAAAGCTGCGCTAAACGGCTTCGGCTCGCCTGATGCTTGATAGATCGAGGCGGTGAAAAGAAACGGCACGCGCGAGCTAAAGGCATTCAGGCCCATAGCAAGCCAAGTGTTTCTATCTGCAATGCGGATCGTAAAGCTTACCTCGGTAGCGGCTAAAATGCCGCTGCTATAATTTGCGCTAAGCGCACCTTTGGCCTCTATCGTCTCAAACTCCATAGTAGGAAGTTTGAGCGTTTTTGTAACGCCTAAATAGCCCTGACCGTTGATGAATACGTTGCATTCTTGCACCGCTTGAGGGATAATTCTTTTCATACTTTTCTCCTTGTTTTAAAATTCTCCGTCTCTCTATCTGCTGAGCGCATCCATTAGCACCTTGCCGTATGTATCTACGTAGATGAAATCTAGCGTTAGTTGCTTTACGATTGGGTTATTTTGCATTCTGACGTCAAGATAAAATTTACCTGCCGTGATATTTGCTAAAGTATTCTTTGCGCTCCAGCTAAGTTCATACCCGAGCAGTACTCTAGCTCCTACGAGAGCCCGCAGTAGCTCATCTACGCTTCTTTTTGCGTGATAGAGTTGATCGGCTTTGCGATCTATCGCGAAAAACACCCCTTTTTGGCAAGCCTGCGAGATACGATCAAAAATCCTTACCCTGGCAAGATCCTGCCAAATGCTATCAACATCGCTAGTCTCTCCGCCCCAAGCCCTGAAGCCCTGCTCGCGAA
>NZ_CALIMY010000065.1 GCF_938045205.1 uncultured Campylobacter sp. | reverse complement strand
AGCTGCCCGAATAGCCGCCATATCCACTCGAATACCCGCCGCCGTATGAGCCGCTAGAACTTTGCGAGCCTCCGTAGCCCGAACCCGCCGTGCCGCCATATCCGTAGCCGGTGCCGCCGCCGTAACTGCTGCTTCCGTAGCCGCCGGTGCTTCTGCCGCCGTATTTGTCCCAATACCCGCCGCTTCTTGTGCTATAGCCGTCGTATTCGTCGTAAGCGGAGCTGCTTTGCGAGCCGCCGTTTTCGTAATATGTGCCGTAAAAGCTGCGCTCAAAGGTCGCAAACATCTGGCTTTGGATATGCTCGGGCAAGCCCAATCCGTCGCAGATCTGCGAGATCGTGCGCCGCTCTGCCGCGCTAAAACCGCGATCGACGTAGGCTAAATTTAAAAAGAAATAGATTAGCCCAGTTTTGCGGCTCGGGCTCGGGCGGTAGGTTTGGTTATATTTCTCGGCGAGCTCGCGCACGTTTGCAAGGCTTTCTTTCTCGACTTTGTAAACGAGCTTCAGCGCCTCGCGTTCGCGCTCGCCGGCGCCCATTTGGCGCACCAAATCGTCCAAAATTTCGCTTATCATCGCAGCTTCGGACTCGCTTACGTGCCCGTCGCTTTTGGCAACCTTGGCTAGAAGCGCTACTAAAATTTTAGCCTCTCCTAGCTGCATTCGCGCCTTGCCGCGATAGCCGGAGTTACCGAAAACTCCGCCGATCTGAGCGAAAATATAAAGCGCGATTAAAAGAAATACGATGCCGAGCACGCGCTAATCTTCGCTCTTTACGATCTTGGCAAACTCGCCGAAGTAAATTTCTTTTAGCGCGTTTACGTTTTTACGGACGGAATTTATGCGAAACTCTTCGCCGCCGCTGGTGCCTAGGCGCATCAAGCTTAGCCCGTATTTTGCGGCCAGCTCTTTAAATTCCGCCTCGTCGCGCACGCCGAAAATCGCGCGCGAAAAGCTCTCGTCGAAAATATCTCTACTATCGTCGCAGCTCATCTCAAACTCGCCGCCTACGCCGCCTACGCACGCCATCTTCGCAAGCGTGATCGCTACGCCGCCGATACCTACAGAGTTTGCAAATGCCAAAACCCCGCTCTTGCCGGCTTCTATCGCGAAATCCCACAAAGCGCGCTCGATTTTTAAATTTAACTCTGGCAGGCTGCCTGCGACGCGGTTTTCTACCGCTTTCATATAAAGCGAGCCCCCAAAAACGCCCTTCGTATCGCCTACCAGATAGACGCTCACGCCGCTAGCGCAAAAATCGCTAGGGATGATCTCGCCCTCGTTTGTGCCCACGCAGACGATCGCGGGAGTGGGCTGGATGCTAACGCCGCCCGTTTCGTTATATAGGCTTACGTTGCCGCTTACGACGGGGGTATTTAGCGCGGCACAAGCCTGCTTGATCCCCTCGCAGCCCTGCGCGAACTGCCACATAACCTCTGGATTTTGCGGATTGCCGTAGTTTAGGCAGTCTGTGATAGCTAAGGGCGTCGCGCCGCTCATCGCGACCTTTCGCCCCGCCGATGCTACCGCTAGCGCCGCGCCTATGCGAGGATGGACGTAATTCATCCGCGTGTTGCAGTCCGCAGCCATCGCGAGCTTGACGCCGTTTTGCTTAACTCGCATCACCGCAGCGCCCAGCATGCCGGGACGCTTAGCGGAGTTTAACCCCACGTTGGCATCGTATTGATCGTAGATGTAGGATTTATTTAGCACTTCGGGGTCCTCAAAAATTTTATCAAACGCCGCGTCCAGCTCGCGCTCGCTCGCGCCGCAGCCGCATAAATTTTGCCGCGCGATCTGCGCCATATATGCAGGCTCTTTTATCGGGCGATCCAGCACGGGAGCCGCCTCGCTAAGCGGCTCGATCGGAATGACGCCCGCCAGCTCGCCGTGCCAAAAAAGCTCCATCTTGCCGCTATCCGTCACCTCGCCGATTACGGCGGCATCAAGATCCCATTTAGCAAAAATTTCTTTGATTTTCTCCTCGCAGCCCTTTTTGGCGCAGATCAGCATGCGCTCTTGGCTCTCGCTTAGCATCAGCTCATACGGACTCATCCCCTCCTCGCGCATCGGCATGCAGTCTAAATTTAACCTCATGCCGCTGCCGCTGCGCCCCGCCATCTCAAAGCTGCTTGAAGTAAGCCCCGCCGCGCCCATATCCTGGATACCCACGACGTAGTCGGTCTTAAAAAGCTCCAAGCACGCCTCCATCAGCAGCTTTTCGGCGAACGGATCGCCCACCTGCACGGTCGGGCGCAGGGATTTGTTCGCGTCGCTAAAGCTATCGCTCGCCATCACGGCTCCTCCGAGCCCGTCGCGACCCGTCTTAGAGCCCACGTAGATTACGCTGTTGCCCACGCCTTCGGCCCTGCCGTAGAAAATTTCATCCTTTTTAACGATACCCAAAGCAAAGGCATTAACCAAAATATTGCCGTCAAAGCTCTTATCGAAGCTCGTCTCGCCGCCGATCGTAGGGATCCCCATGCAATTGCCGTAGTGAGCGATGCCCGCGACCGCGCCTTTTAGCAGATATCGCTGCTTCCTGGCATTCTCGCTTCTTCCTCGCACCTCGCCGAAACGAAGCGAGTTCATATTGGCCTCGACGCGCGCGCCCATCGTAAAGATATCGCGCAGTATCCCGCCTACGCCGGTCGCAGCCCCCTGAAACGGCTCTATGAAGCTAGGGTGGTTGTGGCTTTCCATCTTAAAAACCGCAGCCATGCCGCCTCCGATGTCGATGACGCCTGCGTTTTCGCCGGGACCCTGGATGACCCAAGGCGCCTTGGTCGGAAAGCCGCTTAAGTATTTTTTACTCGATTTGTAGCTACAGTGCTCGCTCCACATCGCGCTAAAAATCCCAAGCTCGAGCAGATTCGGCTCGCGACCTAAAATTTTTAAAATTTTTTCATATTCTTCGTCTGAAATTTTATGTGCCGCTATCGTTTTTTTATCCATTTTTTCGCCCTTTTCGCCGTTAAATTTAGGTCGCAATAATAGCTAAAATTTTCTATCATTTCGATTAATCTTCGCCCTTTTTAAGATACTTCTCGTAAAGTTTCGCCTCTTTTAAAAACGCGTAAAACGCGTTAATGTTTGCCGTGATAAATCCCTTACGCCCGTCAAAAAGCGATCTGCGCAAAATGTATGATTTAAAAAACGCGAACGGATAGATCAGCAAAAGCTTCGCAAGGCTCGGCTTTTTGCCCTTTTCAAAATCCCCCTGCGCGCGCAGCGTGGAGTAGTTGTTGTTTTTCATAACGAGCTCGGCGATCGGCTTTTCGCTAAAGTGATTAATGCAAAATTTGCTCTTTTTTACCGCGCCTTTTATGATCGAAATTTGCGCGTGTACTCCCATATTTTTATACTCGCCGCACTCCTTGCGAAAGAAGCGGATGTGAGTGTTTTTGCGCACGAGATCGGAGCATCTGCGCCCTAGCGAGTATTCATGAAATTTAATATCCAGCGCCGAGTAATCGCTCTGGCTCATAAACTCCTCTATCTCGCCTTTTAGTTCAGGACTTACCTCCTCATCGCCGTCGAGATTGAGCACCCATTCGTTACTACATAGCGAAAACGCGTAGTTTTTCTGCACCCCCTCGCCCTGCCAGTCGTGATGGTAAATTTTATCGGTAAATTTACGCGCAATTTGCAGCGTGGCATCGGTGCTGCCGCTATCGACGATTATGATCTCGGCGAAATCCGCCACGCTACGCAGCATACGCTCGATGTGGCGCTCCTCATTCATCACTATCGCATAAACGGATGCTTTAATCATAGTTTGTTCCTTATCCTCGTAAATTTCAGCCAAAAATCAAAAAACCCCTCCGTGCCTAAAATGCCGATGCGCTTTACGGCGTATCTGTCGTCGCCCGCCTCGTAAAGCCCGCGCTTGACGACCACCGCGCCTTTGAAATTTGATCTGGCGATATTTAAAATTTCGTCGTTAAATTTACCGTAGGGGTAGGCAAACACCTCGCACGGCCGCCCGCAAATACGTGCTACGCGAGCCTTGGACGCGATGATCTCATCTGCGGCAAGCTGTGGATCGCTCGCGTAGGTAAGGTCTAAATTTACGTGGTGCATCGTATGCGCGCCAAACTCCACCAGCCCGCTTGCCTGCATTTTTAAAATTTGCTCCTCGCTCAGCATCCTTGCAAGATGGGCCGTGTTAGCGCGCTCCCAGTCGTTTTGCACGGCGTCCGGCACCAAAAATATGCTCGCTTTGAAATCGTATTTTTTCAAAATTTCAAAGGCGCTGGTAAAATTATTTTCAAACCCGTCGTCGAATGTGATGCAAACCGCCTTTTTAGGCAGCCGCTCTAGCGCAATGAGCTCGCCAAATTTAAAGCTTTTAAAGCCGTTTTTCGCAAGCCACGCAATCTGTCTTTCAAAATCAGCGGGCTTTAGACGCCATTTGTCGAATTTATCGCCCTTGTGCTCCTCTACGCTATGATACATCAGCACTCGCGCCTTATGCCAGCCTTGCGGGATCCGCCACCAGTTATACCGCAGCGAAACGCCCACCGCAGCGACAAAGATCAGAAAGGCTACAAAATAAATCATCTGAATTTCTCTCCGTTTATATAGACGAACTCGCGCCACTCGTAATGCTCGCTGTAAAAATCGCCCCGATCGTTTTTATCTTTTCCGCTTGGTGCGTCGTGACGTTCGCCGCCACCCTCGCTGCATTTTTCATCAGAAATTTCACCGCAAGCATCTGCGCCGAAGCTCTCTTCAAAGATCGTCTCAAGCATAAATTTTGCTACCCTAGCGGCGTTTGCGATCTTTAGCGTCTTGGCTCTGCCGCGCCGCGCGATGCGCGCGTATTCGCCGCTAGAAAGAAGGTGCTTGATCTTTGAAAAGCAATCCGCAGGACCGTCAAAATAAACTATCTCCGAGCCATCCTCGTAAAGCCGCTCAAACCCCGCGATCTTTGGGCTAAAAGTGCAGACGCCGCATCCCAAAAACTGTGCCATGCGGTCGCTCGCGCCGAGCAATTTATGAGCACGCGCGCACTCAAGCTCGTCGTCGCGATTAAAATTTATCGCAATCTTAGCAGCCGCGATCTCGCGATGAAATTTATCTCCGAATACGGCAGGCGCGCCGAGGCTCGCAAAAATTTTAAGCTGCAGCCCCTCTTTTTCGCAAAAATCGCGCAGCAAAAGCGCAAATTTATACCTCACGTCCTCTTGATAATCGCGCGCTATGTATATAACGTCGGTCGTTTTAGCGGCTTCTAGGCGTCTATCAAACGCCGCGTCGGAGATGTTTGGAAAAAAAGCGAATTTCGCGCCGTATCTTGCAGAAAGATCACGCAGCTTCAGCGCATTCGCCCAAAAAAACGCGTCGATGAAGCTTAATTTTTCGAAAAATTCCCGTTTTTCTTGAAGATGATCGACATACCAGATCGCGATTTTAATCTTAGGAAGCGCCGATTTTATCGCTCGCAGCGTGCTAAGACCGATCTTTTCGCCTTTGCCGATTAAAAGCAGATCGGCGCCGATGTTTTCGCAGATACGCACGAGTTTGGCGTTCATCTTTTTTAAGCCGCTATTTTTCAGCCCGCAAAAGCGCAGGCTCCGCTCCCAATCGCGGTAGCTAAAATCATAGACGAAGTGTCCGCTGCGAACGAGCCCGTGGCTGATCTTACGCTCCATACCGTAGAAAAAATTACCGTCGTCGTATTCGTTGAAAATGCCGCAATGCACGATCTTTAGGCTTCGCATAACAGCTCCTCGTAGTAATTTTTAAGCGAGCTAATATAATTTTGCAGCGTCAAAGTTTGCTTAAGACCGGCGTGTTTTTGCGCAAAAGCCCGGGCGTATTTGCCGTAAGTGCGGTAAATTTCATCGATCTTGGCGCCCAGATCCGCCGCCTCGCATAAAAACTCCTCGCTTAAAATTTCCGAAATTCCACCCACGCGGGTAGATATCAGCACGGGCGAATAAAAAATACCTTCGATCAAAATCACCGGAAAGCCCTCCTTGCGCGAGCTGATGACGTGCAGGTGCGATGCGGCAAGCGCAGCCGCAACGTCGTCGCAAAAGCCGCACAACCGCACCCTATCCTGTAAATTTAGCGAATTGATTAAATTTTGCAAATTTTGCCTCTCGCCGCCCTGCCCGTAAATTTTAAGCTCGAAATCAAATTTTAGCTCGCTTGCGGCGCGGATCAAAAGATCAAAACCCTTGATCTTATCGAGCCTGCCGACCGCGACGATGCTAAATTTAAAATTTTCCGCCGCCGCGTTTGCGCCTTTTTGCGATACGAATACGCTGCCAGTTTTATTTTGCGATGCGTCCGCATCCAAAGGCGTATCTTGCGACGCAAATGCAGCGCCAGCTATGTTTTGCGGTGCGCCCACAGCGCTAGTCGAGTCGTCGCGCGCATCTTTTTTTCTCTCAAGCGCCCTATTTGCGGCGCCTTCCGCGTCCTTGCAGCGCGCGAAAATTTCATGATTTGCAAACTCCTGTTGCGGCTCTATGCCGAAATATATCACCTTCGCGGCGTGATTTATTGTGGTTGCGACCTTGCGCGAGGCTGCGATGACGTTTCGCACGCGATCGAAAACGGGCGCCTTGCGGTCGTTGTGTTTGGTCGCAACGAGCTTAAGATTTAAAAATTTTTCGACCACGAAGCCGATCTGCGCGGCTTTAGCGCCGTGCGAATGTAAAATTTCAAATCCGCCCGAGCGTAAAAACCGATAAATTTCAACGAACAAAAAGGGATTGTAGCGTTTGTCGCGGCTTTTGTACTGATAAATTTGCACGCGAGCATCCAGACGCTGCAAAAACTCGCATCTATCGGGCACGATGAGTGCCGCCTGCTCGCTTTTGCAAAGCTCATTTAGCGAGTCGATCACGATCTTTTCGACGCCGCCGTAAAATCTGGAGCAGCAAAGATAGGCGATTTTCATCTATTTCTGCCCTTCTTCATCTTCAAAATGAAGCTAAAAAGCCCCTGCCTGCCGCTAACCATGATGCGCGGAATTTCAAAATTTGAGTAGTGAGGGCGCAACACGTCGTTTTGCGTCGTAACGGCGCAGCTAAAGCCCGCCTCGCGCGCGCAGCGCACGCTAATCTCGTCGTAAAAGCCGAACGGATAGGCAAAGGCGCCGCAAGAGATCTCAAATTTTGCTTCTATTTCGCGCTTTGATTCGCTCATCTGACGCAGCTGCTCTTGCGGATCCAAGCTAGGTAGGTTTGCGTGATCGAGCGTATGCGAGCCGATCTCGATGAGCCCGCTTTGCAAAAGCTCGCGAACTTCCTCATCGCTTAGCATCTCCTCGCGATTTAGCTCGTCGCTTGATTTTTTCAGATCCTTATCGGTCGCCCAATTCCCCTCAAAGCGCCGGTTCACGATGAAAATCGTCGCCTTAAAGCCGTATTTTTGAAGTATCGGCAGAGCGCCCGTGAGATTATCGCGGTATCCGTCGTCGAAAGTAATACAAACCGCCTTTGCGGGCTTTTTATCCAAGCTTGTAAGCTCGCTTAGAGTGTAGCTCGTAAAGCCGTTTCGCTTCAGCCACGCAAGCTGTTTTTCAAACGCGGCAGGGGTCACGCGCAGGCGGTTAAATTTAGAGGCGCGCTTCGGCAGATGCTCGCGGATCATATGATACATCAGCACGCGCGGATACTCGTAAGGCAGATCCTTCGCCCACCACGCAAAGCGCAGGCAAAACCACGCAAAAAGCGCCGCTGCCGCAAAAGCCAAAACCGCCGCCGCGTAGATCATCGCTCGATCCTTATGCGACAAGCTAAAAAGCTCAAAATCGTAGCCAAGCTTAGCGCTTCTTTCGATAGATACGCGCCGTGATCGAACTGGCAATCTATCAAAAGATAAATTAGAAGCGTAAGAACTCCAAACTGCCTGCTTTGGACGCACTCCTTAAAAACACTAAATAGGATAGCGC
>NZ_CALIMY010000064.1 GCF_938045205.1 uncultured Campylobacter sp. | reverse complement strand
GCAAAGCTGTTTGAGGAGACAAGTTGGAATATGAGATCACGGGCGAGGTTCGAAATCTCCGCGTCCACGCTGCAAGAGGAAATAGCAAAATTTGGGTATTTTTCGAGATAGACGGCGTGAAACTGCGCGGCGAGTTTAACGATATCCCTGTGGAGGAGGGCGAGCTTGCGCGCGCGTATTTCATCCGCGGAGGATATGCGGGCAGTTACGTGATTACTCAAGTTCAGGTAGCGCGCAAACCAAGCCCCTTACGCCGCAAGCTGGGGATCGCGACCGCCGTGTGCACGCTGGGCTTCGGCGCGGCGCTGTGGATCGTGGGCTTTGGGGTTTTAAACGTCGGCGGAAGGGGCTCTCTAATTAATTTTGTCTGTATTGCCGCGGCAGGATTTGGGGTGCTAAAAGAGGGTGCGGGCAATCTGAGAGCGTGGTTGAATCAACGCACGTCCGAGTAGATCGCCGCCGCGGCGTAAATTTCATAAATTTAATCCGCCTAATAAAATTTACTCGCGCCGGCCGTATCTTTACGGCGTAAATTTTGCTAAAATTCACTCCATGCGCGAAATCCGCTGCGTAAATTTAGAAAAAAGTAAAATTTTGAATCTAAACGAAGCGATAGAGGCAACCGCAAAAAAGCAAAAAGAGTGCAGACGCGCGTTTGCAAAGTATCTGTTTTTGGGAATTTTATTTATAATAGTGCTGCCCGTGGGCGGCGGATTTGCCGTATGGCATCTTTTTGAAAATCGCCTTGCACCGCTATTTTTCATCATTATATATATTCCGTTTTTTCTCGCCGCGCTAATGGCTAACGCGAGCCGAGTGACCAGCGAGCTGGGGGATTACAAAGCGTTTTATAAAGACGTTTTCGTCCGCGCCGCCATCCGCGAGGTTGGTCCAAATTTTAACTATGATCCGAATGCCGGCATCAGCCGTAAAGAATTTCGCAAAATCGGCATCTATTCGCCGGATGAGTTTTGCGCCGAGGATCAAATAGGCGGCATTTATAACGGCATCAAATTTAGCCTCAGCAAAGCGATCCGCATCCCAAACGGCGCGACGCTAGAAATTGGCGACTCGGCGGCGCTAAATTTGCTATCCGCGATAATTTTTGCATGGGAGGCGATGAAGGATATGCAGGCGTTCAGCGGCTCGGTCTTGGTCTGCGAGTTCTACAAGAAATTTAGCGGGCAAACTATAGTCGCGAGTCGCACGCTAAACACCAGATTTTTAGGCGAAAAAGAGCAGATGGACGACGTGTTTTTTAGTAAAGAATTTCGGGTCTTTGCGGACGATAAGGTTGAGGCGAGGTATCTTTTGACGCCCGCGTTTATGCAGCGCCTGCGAGAGCTAAAGGAAAAATTCGCGGGGAAAATGGGGCTGAGCGCGGCGTTTATGGACGATAAGCTTTATCTATTTTTAAACGGAGCGAAAAATAAGTTTGAAACAACGCTTTTTTCGCCGCCGCCGAGCTTAGAGGACGCCGCGCAGATAAAAAAGGAAATTTCAGAGCTTTTATCTATCATAGACGAGCTAAATTTAAACCCGGATTTAAGCGGGGCGGCGATTTTGGCTGATTAATGCGCGCCGCTATTTATCGGCTAAAATTTACTTGCGCTGCGCCAGGATCGCCGCTATTCTCCGCTGCCGACCGAGATCCGCTACGGCTTGGATCGCTCATTTTTGCTACCGACCGGGGCGCGCTTAAGTAGCTCCTTTTCGCGAGCGAATAATCTGCAAAATTTCTCCCAGTCGTACAGATAGACGAGCCTGTGCTCTTTGCCGCTTTCGTCTATGTATATGCCCTGCGTCGAGCCAAGACTCATCTTTTGCCAGTAGCCGAAAAACGGCAATACCTCGATATCATCTTGCAGCACGCCTCGCATCATGCCGTTATCGTAAATTTTTAGATCGTAGTAGGTCCTTTTCATTTTAACCTTTCTAAATTTTACCGCGACGGAATTTTGTGCGCCGCGAAATTTACCGCGAATTCCGCGTCTTTAAATTTTGCGGCGTCAATCCTCGATAAAATTCTGTAGAATTTCACCGCAAGTAAAATTTAGCCCGCCAGCGCCTTTAGCAGTTCGGCGCTTAGCCCATCCACCAAAATATAGCTAGCATCGATGAAGCGGTAGTTTTGCTTCGGCAGGCGCGCGATAAACTCGTCGTATTCCAGCTCGGCGATTGCATGGTAGTTACCTGCGTCGTTTTCGTCGCCCTCTATGCCTATGAGTGCGATCTGCCAGCGCGCTACGTCGTTATTTTTCAGCATCTCCGCGTTTTGCCATTCCACAAACGGCTTGTAGGGCAGGATAGTGGGCAGGTCCTGCGTGAGCGCGTATGAGCCCATTATCGTGCCGTCATCTCCATTTCGATAAAACCTCTGGCGCGCGCTGTAAGCGTCAAGATACTGCACCTCGGTTAGTCGCTTGCTAAACTCGGCAGAGGGGTTGTATGAGGCTAAAATTTCATCCATCATCGTGCGGTTTATCGCAAAAGGTCTCTCTACCCCGTAGCAAAAATTTACCTCCGTATCGCCGCTTAAGTGCTGATCTATCGAATGCAGTCCCGCCGATATATCGCGCTCGTAGTCGAATTGTTCTATCCTGTCGTGGGTGTAAATTTCGCCGTTTTCATCCGCGATCTCGCTTTGCAGCTGCTTGGATAGCGCCTGTAGATATGAGATCGCCAAAACCCAATCAAATACCGTCGCGGGCGTATTTACGCGCACAGCGTAGCTTTGCCGCTCCTCGTCATATCTTAGCTCCATTCCGCGCCCGCTCTTGTCCCGCACGCCCAAGATCAAGCACTCCTGCTCGCTCAAAGGCGATTTTAAAAACGCCCTTTCGTCAAAGCCCTCGGCACTCTCGTCTATGTCAAATACCGATAGATCGGGCAGGAGCTCCAATGCCTTGCCTACGCTCATGGCGTCCGAATAGCCCATAAATAGCGGGCGCTTTTTGTTTTTGACGCGAAATTCTACGCTCACCCTTTTCTCCTTTGTTAAATTGGCAAAATTATAGCGAAATTTTACCCGCCGCCGCGGGCTAAATTTACGCTCTGCCTTTGCGACAGCTTGCGTATTTTGCGCCCCCCACTGTGCATATATTTGTATCCTCTCGCATCGTATTTTTAGCTCGCCTGTAGATTTTTTACATACCCGCGGTACAGCCTGAATATTTGTGAGTTAAAATTTTACCGCAATGAGAGCTTTTGTGGCTTTTATAAAATTTAGCGCGCAGTTTGCGTTCGTCGCGAGCGTAGATTTTGCAGTGCGGGCTTCTGCGCTAAATTTACGAGCGCAAGTCCGCATTATCGATCATGCGAATGCGTGCCGCAGCCGACACAAAACTACACTCTCAATCGCAAAAGCTTACGCGCCGATCGCGTCTTTTAGGCTCTGTGCGCATAAACCCGCATCCTTTAGCTCGCGCAAAATTTCGCCCATCAGCTCCTCCTTAAAAACGTCCAGTATCATCGCGCCCGCGTCCAGCTCAGCATAGCGCAGGGCGGGCTCGCTGAAGTTTTAAGCTCTTTAAACCGCCGCTCGCCTCGCCTGGCAAATCCGAGCCGAACCTCGTTCGGGCTAAGGCTCAGCATGCCGCCATCGCGAGCGAAATTATACACGCTAAAGCCGTAAAGCTGCGGATCGGCGGCTCTTGCGCGCACGCCCAAAATTTCCTCCAGTCGCGCCTTCGTGCCGTCTAGATCGAGCCTTGTTTGCAGCGCGATCTTGCTGCCCGTGTCGAGCCGCAAAAGCGCCAAAAACGAAGCGAAATCCTGCGCGATGATGTTTTGCTCGTCGCATTCGACGTCGATGTAGGCGACCGCAGGCCGTTCGCTCGCGCGGTAGTCCAGGCACAGATACCAGTGTCCGTCGCCGCTGAAGGGCACTAGCCCGTCAAGCTCGAAGCTTACGCACTCACGCTCCTCGCCCCAGCTAAAGTGCGTAAGCGACGGATGCGCCTCGCCGATGCCGCTGACGGCGTCCAGCGGGTAGCCCTCTAGCTCGTAGCGCAGGTAGCCGCCGTTTTGTACGCTTAGCATCATAACTAGCTCGCGCGGTAGGGCGTGCCCTAGCTCCTCTTCCGCGGCCCTCAGCGCCTCGGGCGTGAGCGGTTCTTGCAGATATGGCAGGTAGATCGGCCTGCGCCAGATGTTTGCAAGCTCGTTTGCATTCATTTTCGCTCCTTTAAATTTGCGGGTTAAAATTTTAAACTCAGGCTTAAATTTCAAGCTCGAAGCTGAAATCTCGGGCTATAAAATTTTAAAATTTTACGGCGCCGAATTTTTCATGGCCCGCTCGCCGTATTCGGTGTGTCTGCAACCATACGGCTCGTCTTTTGGCGGCTTAAATTTAATCTAGATCGGAGCGCGCCGCCGTTTAAATTTAATCTGCATCGAGCGGGCTCAAAGCCGCACGCTGATAAAATTTCATCGTAAATTTACTCGCTCCCGGCGTCCGTTTGAAGCGGCGGAATTTTACGAGCGAGCTAAAGCCTTTCGCGTGCCTAATCGAAATCATAATACAGGCTCTACGCGCCGTTTTGCGGGTTTTTAGCAAACATCAAGCTGCCGCCGTCTATGACGTTAAAGCCCGCCTTTTCATCGCTTGAGATCTGAAAAACGAACTGAAAACCATCGCCGAAGCTCACTCCTGACTGGCAAAAGGAGGGGTAGCCGCCGAGCTTCGTGCAGTTGTAATATTCCAGCCCAGCCGTGACGTCGGGATAATAAAGCCCGACCGACCTTTTAAGCTCCAAAATTTCGTGCACGACATCCGCATCCAGCCCGCCGCCGTCCCAAACGGGTGTATCGTCCGCGGCAAATTTGAGCTGCAAAGGGAAGGGCTTTATTTGCGAGCGCGGATTTGCAAGCTCCTTTATGACGAGCTCGCCCTCGTTTTTATACTCGCGGATCGCCCACAGACCGTCCATATCCTCATCAAATTTGCCGATGAGATCCTGTGAGATAAAGACTGCCAGCAGTTTGACGCCGTCCAAGACCTGCGGCACGTAGGGTAGCGCGGGCAGGTAGAACTGCGCTAGAGGGAGCATCGGCGCGCCGTTTTGATCCGTCGGCAGCTCCTCGTCCGCCGCGCAAGCGAACACGCGGCCGATCCAGCACTCATCGATCGCGCCTCGCGGCCTCACGCCGCCCGTCTGAAAATAGGTGATCTTGCGCGCGATCTTGCGCTGTAGTTCCTTAATCTTTTCTTGCAGATCCGTTTGCATTTGCGTCCTTTTCGGTTGGAATTTTAGCGCTTTTGTGAAATTATAGCGAAATTTTACCTGCCGCCGCGGGCTAAATTTGTAGCTTAAAGAGTTGCGAAAAGTAAGCTTAAAGCTTTTTGGGAGTAAAATTTAAACAGACCCACGTAGGTGGTAAATTTAATCAAAGGAGCGAAAATGACGAAAGATCAGTGCTGCGTCCTAAAGCATTTGACAGCGGGCGAGACGGGCGGTTTTGAGAAGATAGGCGAGATGAATGACGGCGAGTTTTTGGATGCGCTTATCGGAAAAGGGCTTGTTTGGATGCTTGACTGGGCCGGCGAGGACGAGACGGGAGATGTAGGCAAATTTATCAGCTCTAGGCTTGATGCGCTGCAAAGCGGCGTGTCACTAGAGTGCGATAAAATTTACGCAAGGCTTTCTTTTAATGCGAGACTTTTAGAATTTTAGCTTATTAATGAGCGTGGAGGAAAAATTTGATCGAAGAAATACAGCAAATAACGATAACCAAAGATGATTTTTTAGGTATAAACTTAGACGAAATATCAAAAGACACAAAATATTTTCATGATTACAGTTCTAAATTCGCGGATTTGTGCGAGGAAAATTTTAAAAACGGGGATTTAAAAGTAAGTAAGGTATTTTATTTATTAAGGGACGCTTGCTCTATGACCTTAAAACCTAAAAGCACAAATGAGCCGTACGAAGCCGGGTGCATCGCGGGCGATTGCAGATGGGCAATATTAGAGGATTTTACCGAGTAAGATTTGGAATTTTTAGCGAGTATTTTGGATGAAATAACCGATTGCAGACTAAAATCAAGGATAGCAGATATTTTATGGATTTTAAAAAGCCCTAAAAATATCAAATTTTTAGAGATCGCCGTAAATGAGTACTCGAAAATATCTCTAGAGCCAAAATTGGTAAATCAGTTTGAGATAAATGCGTTTGGGAGAGCTATCAGGCTATCTCGACTATCCGAAATCACAAAAAATCAATACGCCGAAATATCGAATAAAATTTTAGAATGTTTTAATAAGGCGGAGCCAACCGATCAATACTACTGCTTAAGGATGTCGTATTTATTGGATATCGCGGAGCTGAACAGAAAACTGCAACCAAGCGTAGCTGAAAAATTAGAAAATTTTGCCGATACCTTTGCCGAAGAGGAAGAATTTATAGCGGCTATAGACTATTATCAAGAGTCGCAAAAATGGTATAAGAAGCTCAAAAATAGCCCCAAAATAGCCGAAATCGCACTCAAAACAGCTAATATCTTAATAGAAAAAGCAAAAGAAAGCAGCGCTATATCATCAAAAATAGACCTAGAGCAAGCACTAAAAGAACTTAGAAGCATTCCTGCAAAAGATAGAAATGTGCTCGAAATTGATCAAAAAATAGACGAAATACGCAAGTTAATGGGGCAAAATAACCATGTTATTGGAAGCGAAATGAGCTTGATTACTACCGATAAGATCGATATTTCGCGTTATCAAAATAATGCAAAGCTAGCAGTAAAAGGCAAGCAACTATCTGAAGCGGTATTATGCCTAGCTAATATCACAGCAAATCCACTATATGAAGATATCAAAAAGTCATCCGAGAAGCTTTTAAAAAAAGTATCTTTTTTCAAATCTTATTACTCAAATTTACGTAGATGCCGACGGAAGAAAACTACAACAAGCAACTACAAAAGATGACCGATTAAAACATGAAATGTACCAGCAATACCATATACGTAGACGGCAGTATACTGCCCGCATTTTGGCAAATTTTAGAGGAGCATAGAGTGTCTATGCGTTTCATTTATGATATTTGCAGAAATTCTAGCGCGGTTCCGACCAACAGGGCAGATATCTGGGCACAAGGTTTATATTACGGTTTTGATAGAGACTTTTTGGTTTCAAGCCATTTGCTGATACCTCAAATAGAGCATTTAGCGAGAATTTTACTGCAACAAGAAAAAATCCCTACGACTACTATCGATGAATACGGCGTAGAATCGGAAAAAGGTATAAACTCGCTTTTGCAAGAACCAAAAATATATGAATTGCTCGGGAAAGATTTGACGGAAGAACTAAAATTTTTACTAACGGAGCCGATGGGCCTAAACCACAGAAATAAAATATGTCATGGACTGGTCGGCGAATCTCCAAGCGATGCCGATATTTATATTTGGTGGCTTTGTCTTAAACTAGTGGTTAATAATTGTATTTTCTATACAATATAGCACCAATAAATTTTAGAATTTTGAGTGTAAAATTTTGACCTAAAATTTCTAAAATCTCTAAATTTTAAAATTCTAAACGCAATATGAGCTTGTTGGTTCGCTTGTCATAGGGCTCGCAAATTCTGCCGCAATCGAAGCGACGAACTCATTCGATAAGGATAAGACAAAATTTTCGCTAGAGAGCGCCCGAAAAGAATTCCGATGTTAGCGCGCTCTTAAACGCGCTGTGTTTGAAATCCAAAACCGACGAGGTGCGACGAGGCTAACTGTGAGCTTTGGCGATGCACGCCTCGATCGCCGCCATCACCGCTGCGCGAAACCCAGCCGCCTCCAGTGCCGCCAGCCCCTCTATTGTCGTACCCGCAGGCGAGCAGACGGCGTCTTTGAGCTCCGATGGGCGCCTGCCGCTTTGTAGCAGACGCGCCGTGCCTTCTACCGCCGTCGCTACCGCGTCGTAGCATAGCGCCCGTGGCAGTCCGCCCCGCACGCCCGCATCCGCCGCAGCCTCGATAAAGGCGCACACATAGGCAGGCAAGCTGCCCGCAATCCCAGTAAATGCGGCAAAGCCAGCCTCGTCTATCTCGTAAAATTTGCCGATTTTGGCGGCTAGCGCTCGTACGATCTCCCGACTAGCCTCATCAAAATACTCGCCGTAGCACAGCGCCGTAGCCGACGCGCCGATACCCGCAGCGACGTTTGGCATCGCGCGGGCCACGAAAACGTCCGCACCTACGATATTTTGGGCGCACTCCAGTTTGAAATTCGGCGCCAAAAGAAGCAGGATTTTGCCCGCGAGCTCGGGCGCGATCAGGCGCAAAATCCCCTCGTAGCTGGCGAGCTTGGTCGCGAGCACGATAATATCCGCTTCGTGTGCCAGTTGCGTCTCGCCTTGCAAAATCTGCACGCCGTAGCGCTTGCGTAAGACTTCGTTTTTGCTTCTGGCGTAGGCTAGGACTTCTAGTTTTGTCTCGGAGCGGGGCTGCACACAGGCGAAATCACGTTCGCGGCTCGCAAAATTCTGCTCTAAATTTGCGGAATTCTGCCCGCAAGCCGCAAAGCTTTGAGTATCTGGCATAAAATTTTGCCCGTCGTGCGCGCAATTTTCTCCGCCCGCCGTGCAATTTTCTTTATCCTCTGTAAAATTTTCTCCGCCCGCTGCGCAATCTCGCCCGCCAGCTCTGCAAAGTGCGGCGATCATCGCCTCGCCCATATTTCCGCCGCCGATAAATCCCACTTTCATTTTCGCTCCTTTTAAAGCTAAATTATGCCTCAATGATAGCTCAAAATTTCTTTATCCGCCCTTGCGGCGCGCGGTTTATCTACGTAAAAGCAAATTTTAGCTACAATCTCGCCTAAATTTTTAAAAAAGGATGCGTTATGGCAATAAACGTTTTTTACGACAAAGATTGCGATTTGGGTTTGATTAAGGCTAAAAAGGTCGCTATGATCGGCTTCGGCTCGCAGGGGCACGCTCACGCCGAAAATTTGCGCGATAGCGGCGTAGAAGTTATCGTGGGTCTTAAAAAGGGCGGCGCGAGCTGGAGCAAGGCCGAGGCAAAGGGCTTTAAAGTAATGAGCGTCGGCGAAGCTACGAAAGCCGCGGACGTCGTAATGATCCTAACGCCTGATGAGTTTCAAGGCGATATTTTCAAAGCGGAGATCGAGCCAAATTTAAGCGAGGGCAACGCGATTGCGTTCGCGCACGGCTTTAATATCCACTTCGGACAGATCGTCCCTCCAAAGGGCATCGACTGCATTATGATCGCTCCGAAAGCCCCGGGCCACACCGTCCGCAACGAGTTCGTAAGCGGCGGCGGCGTGCCTATGCTGATCGCTGTTTCGCAAAACGAAAGCGGCAGAGCCAAAGAGCTTGCTCTAAGCTACGCAAGCGCGATCGGAGGCGGCCGCACCGGCATCATCGAAACGACCTTCAAAGCAGAGACCGAGACCGATCTTTTCGGCGAGCAGGCTGTGCTTTGCGGCGGACTTTGCGCGCTCATTAACGCAGGCTTTGAGACCCTCGTCGAAGCGGGATACGAGCCTGAGATGGCGTATTTTGAGTGTCAGCACGAGATGAAGCTGATCGTGGATCTCATCTATCAAGGTGGCATGGCTGATATGCGCTACTCGATCTCAAACACCGCAGAATACGGCGATTACGTAAGCGGAAACCGCGTCGTAAACGAAAGCAGCAAAGCGGCGATGAAAGAGGTGCTAAAGGAGATCCAAAACGGCAAATTTGCAAAAGACTTCATCCTCGAGCGCAAAGCTGGCTACGTGCGAATGAACGCCGAGCGCAACATCACGGCAAACAGCCTGCTTAGCAAAACCGGCGATAAGCTTCGCGCGATGATGCCGTGGATCGCCAAAGGTAAGCTTATAAACAAAGATAAAAACTGATTTCGGCTGAGCTTTGGCTAATAGAAATCCACGCGGGCACCTCAAAAAGCGCCCGATCAATTATATAGCGATCGCCTTTGTCGTAATCTTATGCTTTTTAAGCGGTGCGGTTACCTACGCGGTTTTGGATCTCGTATTTTCGAGCAATAAAGCCGCGTTGCAACAAAGCTCGCGCAAACAAGCCTCCGAAGCCTCTTCGCAGCCGCAGGGTAAGCGACCGCGTTTAAGCGCTGCGGAGAAGGAAGCTCTGATTCAAAAGGAGCTTGATAAGATCGCCGAGCAAAACGTAACTGCGCCGAAGATGAGCATTGAGCCCGCACGGCAGAATT
>NZ_CALIMY010000063.1 GCF_938045205.1 uncultured Campylobacter sp. | reverse complement strand
GAGCCCAGATAGCCGGTGATGATGAAGAAATTCGGCCGCTCGCCGCCTTGCATAAAAATTTGCTTTTTATCCTCTTTGGCTAAACGCAGCAAAAATTTAAACAAAGGCGCCGAGCCGGGTAGCTTCTTAAAGGATTTATCGTTAAATTTAAAGCACGCGTCGTTCGCATCCTCTGCGCCGTAGATTAAATTTACAAAAATTTCACCGCAGAGCGGATCTGCTTTGCTTTTTAAATTTCGATTTTTGTCGTAAATCACGGCGCGAGCCGCTTTTTTGTAAATTTCAAAGCTCTCGTAGTGCGGCTCGTAAATTTTGCAAAGCGCGATATGCAAAAAGTTCATAAACGCAAGCGACACCCTAAAGCAGGGGAAATTTTTATCGAGCCCCTCTTTTGCGATGATCTGCTTGCCCTCTACGCAGACGCCGTCCTTTGCGTATGACCTATCTCTGAGCTTTGTTTTAAAATATAGCGCTATGCCTCGCTCTTGCGGCTTTAAGTAGATCGTAGCGACGCAGAAATTATTTAAAAGCTCCTCGTGCGCGGAGAAATTTCGCACTTTTGTTAAAAACTCCGGCCCTCCGGCTAAAACGGCTTCAAAAAGCGAGACGCTACCGAGCAGCTCGTCATTTGCGGAGGGAAAATAATAAAGCTCAAACACGCCCGCGCTATCTTTCACCTCCCGCAAAACGATGCCGTAAATTCCGCTGTAAAAGCCAAATTTGATGCTCCAGCATTCGTTAAAATAGTTCCCCTTATACATCCCCTGATACCTGCTTGAGGATTTTACGTCGCTATCGTAAAGAGACTTCATCAATATGCATCTCATAAGCGATCTGTAATCCTCAAATGAGTATTTAAATTTCAAAGGGAAAATATCTTGAAATTCCATTCTTCTATCCAAATTTAACCTTATCGCCGTTGCCCAGATAATCGGACGTTTTGGTTCTAAACCTAGCCGTGCCCTTTACGATCGGATAGCCCTCGCGGACGAATTTTTGCACGGTCAGCAAACCCGTGCAGTGGTTGCACGCCATGACCTGGTAGTTCCATCTTTTCAGTCCGATAACCAGATCGTCGTATTTTGGGTCCCAGTCGTCAAACGGCGAAATATGAAGTCCGCCGTAAAGCCCATAGAGTTGGTCGTTGTCGTACTTAAGCTCCTTATGCGCGGAATCCGAGAAGGTAATGATGCCTTGATGGCAGCAGCCCGTGATACTCACAAGACCTTTGTCTTTAACGTTTACGAAGATCGACTGCTCGCCAAAAACCCTCGTAATGATAGGGCAGTCGTAGCAAAACGTACACATTCCGGGCTCGATCTCGTTTCTACCTTTTTTAAACACTACAAGCTCGCCTTTATGGCCTG
>NZ_CALIMY010000062.1 GCF_938045205.1 uncultured Campylobacter sp. | reverse complement strand
TCTCACGACCACCGGGACCTCGCCGTCGGCGGCGGAGGCCACCAGCTCACGCAGTGCTCCCGAGGTCCCCAACCCGTCCAGCCTCCCCACGGCCAGACCGGTCGCCGCCTGACGGTCGGCCCCGATACGACCCTTGAAACGACCCAGGCCCAGCCGATCCATCCCGGAGGGCCACTGGCGACGTGCCTGCAGCTCGACCCCCACCCGTCCGAGCACCGCTCGGGCGGCACCGAGCTGCTCCTGGTCAGGGGCGTCAGGCAGGTCCAGGCCCCCGCACAGGTCGCAGGACCCGCAGCGCCCGCGACTCTACCGACGATAATAGGCGTACCGCTTATATTTACTTCGTTATTATTTGCTTGATTTGTACCGGTCGCTCTACCGCCCATTAGCGATGTGCTGTTAAAATTATTGAAATTCTTGTAGTATATCTTAGTAGCGCCGCTAACATTTACGATATTGTGTATGGCGTCTCCGCTATTGCTCGCTCTACCGTACCATGTGCCGTTGCCGCCGAGTACGACATAATGCACCTCTGCGTCATTCAAATTTACAGTATTGTTTTGTGCGCCTTTTCCTTCGCCGCCCACAAGTATCGCCACCGTAGCGCCATTATTGACATTAAGTATATTATTATTTGCCGAGGTAACTTGCTCATATAAAAAACCCTGCCCCAAATTGGTACCATCGCCGTTGCCTCCACCATAGATCGTGCGCTTCCAAGTACTTTCGCCGCCCGAGGTAACGCCTCTTATTGTTACGATATTATTATCGTTTTGTCCGTGAGCATTTGCTTTACTTTCAAAGCCGCCCGAGTAATTTTCGCCTGATGATTTATATAATTGACTTGGGGTGCCGTCGCTTTTAGTTACCGTTATGACTCCGTTACCGGCTAAAGCTTGTGAAGGAGCAATGGCTAAGCATGCCGCCAAACTTAAACCGGAAATAATCGGTATCTTAATATCTTTCATAGTTGTAATCCTTCGTAAAAAATAAAAACTATCCATTATACTATAAAAATACCTATTTACAATAAATTTAATACAATTCCTAACAAAAAGTAGCTTAATGCGAAAAAATCGGTATCGCGATGCAACGTTTTCGATAATAAAGTAAAATTTCAGCTTATTTTTGTTATCAAAGCTTAAACGAAAAATTACGATTACAAAATGATGGAATTTTAAAATTCCGACCTTAAAATTTAGCTAGCGGAATTCCCAAGAAGCGTCGCTGCGAGAAAAGCGCTAGAATAAAAAGGCAGCAGTTTCTGATAATGATAAATAGGTAGGGCATAAATTTTATAAATTTGGATTTGTAGAATTTAAAGTGAAGCAATATACGAGAGGAATTAAAATTTGAAGCAATTCTAGACTATAAGTACATACTTCTGCGATATGTTGTTAGCAAAGAGATTAAAATTTTAAAGCAAGTTCCGGGCGAGGCGATAAAAACGATAAAGTAGCGGCGCGGAGGGTTAAATTTTAAAAATTCTAAGTGAAAATAAAAGCAAAAAAAGCAAAATTATGAAAATTTCAAGCTAAATCTGGGCTTACAGAGGTGCTTGAAATAACAGAGGGCCTTTAGAGGTGCTTGAAATAACAAAGGGCTTTCGGCAGCTTTTAATGCTCACCAAAAGCCCATTTTTATAGTTTATGTATCTCTTACGCTCGAAAGCTAGTAATTCCACTTGCCAAAAAGCTCAAATCCCAAAAGCTTCTGTTTGCTTATTCGCAAGCTCCGCTAATGCTTTGTCCCGGGCTTGCCGCGATTAAAATTTAATGCTTGCGCGTTTCTCGCAGCTAAAGCCTGGCGGACCAAGCTTAGCGGATTACAAGACCTTGCGGAATTCCACGTCTGATAACCCAGACTAGGGTCTTTTTGCCCTTGTAATCTTTGATATATCGATCGAAGTCGTCTGAGCTTTTGACATCGTTTTGACCGACTTGGATGATCACGTCGCCTACTTCAAAGCCGTAATCATCGGCTTTTGAGCCATCTTTGACGCTTAAGACGAGGGCGCCCGAGACATCGTCGTCGAGGTTATATTTGCGGCGCAAGCTGTCATTTAACGTCCTTAGTTTTAGCCCCTCTATCGCGCTTTGTGAGTTTTCACCGGCTGAGCCTAAGGTGGTGGAGTCGGATTTCATCGCGTCTAGCTTGATAGTGGTGCTCTTGCTTTTGCCGTCGCGCTCAAATTCTACATCCACTGAGCTTCCTGGAGCCATTGAGCCGATTAAATTTTTTAGCTCGTTGGCGTTTTTGATAGATTTGCCGTTTATTTTGGTAATCAAATCGCCGCGCTTGATACCTGCTTTATCGGCAGGCATATCCTTTTCTACGCTTGAGATTAGCGCGCCCTCTTTGCTTTCATAGAGCTCTTTTTGATCTTTAGACATATCCGAAATCGTAACGCCTATAAAGCCACGCTCGATCTTGCCGTTTGTGATGAGCTTTTCAGCGATCTCTTGTACCATATTTGAAGGGATCGCAAAGCCTACGCCGTTATTTCCGCCTCCGCGACTTAAAATAGCGGAATTTATTCCCAAAAGCGCGCCGCGGCTATCCACTAGCGCGCCGCCTGAGTTGCCCGGATTGATCGAAGCGTCGGTTTGGATGAAATTTTCGTATTGATTTAGTCCGATATTGTTTTTATTTAACGCGGAGATGATACCTTGGGTGATGGTGCCGCCCACGCCGAAAGGATTTCCGATAGCAAATACAATGTCGCCCTCCATAGCCTTGGACGAGTCGGCAAATTTAACCGCAGAGAGATTTTTTTCGTCGATTTTGATGATCGCAAGGTCGGTTTTAGGGTCGGTGCCGATTACCTTGGCTTTATATTCCTTATCGCCTTCTAGTAGTGTAACTACGATTTCGTCAGCGTTTTCTATTACGTGATTATTTGTGACAATATAGCCGTCTTCGGAGATGATGACACCAGAGCCTAGTGAGCTTCCCTCGCGCTCCTGCTGCTGCGGAATGTCAAAGTCGAAAAATTGCTTAAAAAACGGATCGTCAAACATCTGTGACATCGGGCTATTGCCTGCTTTAATCTTGGTTTTAGTTGCGATATTGACGACGGATTTTTTTACGTCCGCAAGTGAGCTGTGATACGAAAGCACCACGTCTTGATTAAAGCCCGGATTTACGCGCTCATAATTGCTTGGAGCTTCTTTAATGTCGATACTGGCGCCAAAAAGCGCACCTGCTAAAGCTATCGATATGATGATCGATTTTTTCATTTTTGCTTCCTTTGTGATAATGAAATTTTGGCGGAATTATAAATTTTGTCCGCTAATATATTCTTAACGCAAAATTAAAATTTATAAATAGAATTTAGCAAACTTGATTGACACTCACTAAAGTTTTATGATATAATCTACATAAATTTTAAGATTTTAAGGATTAAAATGGCAAGTACAAGCAGTTTATACGAAACCTTAGGCGTGGATAAATCAGCAAGCGCTGAGGAGATTAAAAAAGCTTACCGCAGGCTAGCTCGCAAGTATCACCCAGATATCAATAAAGAACCAGGAGCTGAGGATAAATTTAAAGAGATCAACGCCGCGTATGAAATTTTAAGCGACGAGAAAAAGCGGGCGCAGTATGACCGCCACGGCGACGAGATGTTCGGCGGACAGAATTTCCACGATTTCGCGCAGGGCTCGGCAAACATGGGCGATCTAAACGACATCCTAAACAGCATTTTCGGCGGCTCTTTCGGCGCAAAAAGCGCAGGCTCACGTGGCGGATTTAGTTTCAGCTCTTTCGGTGGTGGCGAGGGTTTTAGCGGCTTTAGCGGCAGCAGTTTCGGCGGCGGATTTGGCGGCACACAGAGCCTAGATACGCACAGCTCGATTGAAATTCCTTTTGAGACCGCGATACAAGGCGGCGAGATGAGCGTGCGCGTGGGCGGCGAGACGGTTAAATTTAAAGTGCCCGCGGGCATCAATGCGGGCGAGAAGCTGCGCATCAGGGGAAAAGGACAAAAATCAGGCGCTCAAAGCGGCGATCTAATTTTAGAGATAAAAATCGCGCCAAGCACCGAGTATAGCCGCGAAGGCGACGATCTTTTCAAAAAGATTGACATTCCTTTGAAAACGGCGATGTTTGGCGGAAAAGTAGAAATTTCGACGCCGAGCAAAAGCGCAACGATAAAGATCGCAAAAAATACCAAAAACGGGCAGAAATACCGCCTAAAAGGCTACGGCGTGCAAAACCGCAAGAGTAAAATTTTAGGCGATCTATACGCGGTGGTAAATGTCGTTTTGCCCGATATCGATTCGCTGGGCGAGGACGTCAAAGCCGCGCTGCAAAAGCTATAAGGAGGCATCAAAATGCATGATTACGATGAGCCAGTTTATCTCATATCGATAGTTTCGAAGGTCCTAGATATCCATCCGCAGACATTGCGGCAATATGAGCGCGAAGGGCTCGTGAGCCCGGGGCGCACGGAGGGCAAGATGCGCCTGTACTCGGCGCATGATATGGACCGCATACGCATGATTTTAAACCTTACAAAGGAGCTTGGCGTCAATCTTGCGGGCGTGGATGTGATCTTTCGCCTGCAAGAAAGGATTGCCGAGTATGAGCACGAGATCGAGGAGCTGCGGGCTAGAATTTTAGAGCTTGGCGGAGAGACAGATTAAAGTTTGCGAAATAAAAATTTTAAAGCTCAGCAAAAATCGGATCCTGGTGCTACAAGCTGAGATTTTAATGCTATTAAAAAGCAAGATCGTCTCTCAAGCGTAGATTCAAGCGATAAATTTTGATTTTCAGTGCGGATTTGTGGGCGCGTCAAATTTAAAGTTGCGCTAAGCAAACTCGGGCGAATTTTCTTGCGATTAAATTTAAAAGCCGTCTTGATATAATTTGGCTTTAAAATTTAAAATTCCAAGCCGCGTTAGACATTAAAATTTTACCGCGGACCTCTAAATTTAGCGATAAAGTGCGACATAATTTCTCTATTTTTAAGCGGGGTTTTAGTAAAATCACATTATAAAATTTACCCATAAATTTATATGAAAAGATAAAATTTCATCGATTATCGCCTCCGATAAACGGTCGCGGATAATGTAAAACTTAACAATAGATAATGTAAAATTTTTCTCATTTTACCTCCTCCTTAAAAT
>NZ_CALIMY010000061.1 GCF_938045205.1 uncultured Campylobacter sp. | reverse complement strand
TAAGCCCTGCCGCTCGCAGCAACGTATCGGTTCTGCTTATTTGTATCGCACGCCGCAAAATTAAAATACGCTTCGTGATAAATTAAATTCGGCAAAGTACGGATAAAAAGGCAAGCCTAGAAAGGTCGCTATTAAATTTAGTTGCCTATGCAAGCTCGAGCGAAAGTATCTCCGTGACCTTACCCGCTTCGTCCTCGCAGCTTACGGCGATATAATCAAAGCCGTTTGCCTTGACCTCATCCCACGAGGCGGTCCCGCCGTTTATCAGCAGGACCCTGCCTCGCTCGTCCGTTTCGTATTCGTTCATTTCGTCGTCGTAGAGGGTGCTATAACCGAATTTTAAGCGGATCTTGCACGGCGGTAGGTTAAATTTCACAAGCTTGCGGCGCGCTACTTTTTCTGCGTCAAGCTCGTCGCAAAACATCGCGTTGTAGCCGTGCGCAGCGCCGTCGAAAAGTAAAATTTCCTCGCCCGTTTTTACGCATTTGGCTACGAGCTTGCACGGCACGAGCTCGTCCTCGTCGTCGTAAAAATCGGCGATGTAATCGTTCGGCAAAGTTTCGCCGCGAAAAAGCTCGCCGAAATAATAAATTTCAAAGTATTCGCCGCCCGCGCCGGATCTGATTTGGACATTTAGATAATCGTCCCGAGTTACGTAAATAGGTTGTTTACTAGATAAGTAGGCACCCTCTCGTTCATCTTCGCTCCTTTGGCGTAAATTTTAAAATTTCGCGAAATTATAACATATCTCGCGTCCGAGAGCGTCTGCTTTGTGGGGCGCGTATTATCTGGGCTTCTACGTCCTACGTCTGTTTGCTACCGCTACAAGTCCGCTACCGCAACGCGGCTTGAAATTTTACTTCTGGCACGGCTTGAAATTTCACTGACGGCGCGGTCGCCGCTCGCGCTCGCACATACAGGCTCGTTGGCGAGCTAGGCTTAAAAGATGAATAAGCCCTGCCGCTCGCACTTTTTTGCACATACGCAGCCTGCGAGCGCGGCTTGCAAAATTTTAATCTGCTCGCGCCATTTGTGAATTTTAATCTATTTGCGCCGCGCGTAAATTCTAATCCATTTATGCCATTTGTGAATTCTAATCCACTCATGCTGTTTGCAAATTCTAATTCTCTTGCGCCATTTGCGAATTTTAATCCGTTTGCGCCATGCGGCTCCGTCTATGCAAAGCGGACTTTAAAATTCTTTCGGGAGCTGGGTCTGTTTGCGAAGCGCCACTCCGTGATATCTAGCGCCCGCCCGCTTTGAGGCTACGAAAGCGCGAGTAAAACCGTGCGCTGCAAGCGATGAGATAAATCTAAACGCCGTGCGGAAATTTTAAGCCGCGCGCCGCTCGGATCAAATATATCCCGCGCTGCGAAGCGGTTTGATTTTAAAATTTAATT
>NZ_CALIMY010000060.1 GCF_938045205.1 uncultured Campylobacter sp. | reverse complement strand
ATAAATGCAGGAAGCGATAGAAATAGTGCGGATTTAAACAGGTTTTTCATTGAAATTCCTTTGAGGTTGAAATATTTGTATCGCTAAATAAAACGTTTATTAGCATTGAGAGCTTTTATATACCTATCCCGCGCCAGTGCTAGAGAAGGTATGCCGCCCATAGCTATTACGCTACCTTGCAATACGGTAAGGATTATATTTGTAGCGGGCTTAAAGGAAGATAAATTTAAGAGATATATTGAAATTTTATCTGCTCCGATCATTTTATTAAATAAATACGTTAAATTTTAGCCTGATCTTAAAAGGCAGATAGGCGCGGATAAGGGCTAGATATATTAAATTTAATAGCGCTTTTTTTGCTCCTCTTTGGAGACCGAAAAGGATAAAGCTATATAGATTAAATTTAATACCGCAAGCATTGAAACGGGATTTGGATTTAAATCATGTAAAAGGTTAAGCAGCAGTATTTATGAAATTTAACCCCACCTTGCCACGCACGGAGGCTTTTTACGTGCGAGACTATATACAATACGGCGACGGGATGCTGGTGTTATGAAAGGCGCGGATACTTTACGTGCAAAGCTAGACGAGCAATCTTCATAAAATTTAGCCGCATCAATAAGCTTGCTTTTGTAGGACATGCTTTTATAGGCTTGATTTTTATAGAACGTCTGGTTATATTAAGTAACAGTTTAAGTAACAATGCTTGCCAAGCTTTATTTGGCATCTAGTTTAAATCATTCGAAAGCCTTATAAGTGCCGGCGGCTTTAAATTTAGATATAAAAGCGCGGCAATGTATTAAAAAACGAACGAACGTATAAATCATAAATGAGGCTAGGAGAGGCTAGGAGGGCGGCCGCGCCATAGAAGTTAAAAAACAAACGCAACAGGACAGTATGGAAAAGCAATACGAACGAGCAAGTATTATAGAAAAATTTCAATCCGTATCATTTTTCACTCAATATAAGTTAAATTTAATGCAGAGTTTTGAGATTTTGTATTGTGGCGGAGGGCTAGATTTAAAATTTGTATTTGCAGAAGGTTCTAAAATTCTAAAAAGGCTATGGAATTTTAAATTTATCAAGCAATATTTATTGGCTAAAAAAAGCGATAAGCCAAAGATACCGGAATAGAATTTAAATTGAAAATTGCATGGAAAGTTATGAGATTCTAACAAAGCCTGCAGCGACCTACTTTCCCCGTCCGAGTAACGGATAGTATCATCAGCCAGGACGAGCTTAGCTTCTTGGTTCGAGATGGAGCAAGGCGTTTCCTCGTCTGTATAGCCACAGGCAGTGTTAAATAAGGGACTACTTTTGTTGTTTGATAGTAATATTATATACTGCGAATACCTTACGAGCTTTAGCCGCGTAGCATATAAGCTCTACTCGTTCCTGCCTATTCGCCTCATATCAAATATACTTCGTAATCTAATTTGGATTAATCGTAGATTACGGATATCTTTTATAATCTCTTATTTAACACTGCGTTCATCGTTAAAGTCAGATCTTGTTTTATAAAAACAGAAGTTGATAAGGTATAGTAAAAATTTACTATTTCGAATTGAGAACTAATTTTTTGCTAGGCGAGGCAAACGAGCAAAGACGAGGGAGCATACGTATGGTATGTGACCGAAGTCTGCAGCGAAGTTTAACGAAGCATAGTGAAAAATTAGGAATCAATTTTATCCTTAACAAGGAAGTAATGCTTAAAAGATAAGCAAACGAGCTATTAGTACCGGTCAGCTAAAGGACTTTCATCCATTACACATCCGGCCTATCAAACTAGTAGTCTACTAGAGCTCTTAAAAGAAGATTCATCTTGGAGTCGGCTTCGAGCTTAGATGCTTTCAGCTCTTATCGCATCCCGACTTAGCTACCCGGCGGTGCTCTTGGCAGAACAACCGGTACACCAGTGGTCGGTTCAACCCGGTCCTCTCGTACTAGGGTCAACTCTCCTCAATCTTCTTACGCCCACGGCAGATAGGGACCGAACTGTCTCACGACGTTCTGAACCCAGCTCGCGTACCGCTTTAATGGGCGAACAGCCCAACCCTTGGGACCGACTACAGCCCCAGGATGCGATGAGCCGACATCGAGGTGCCAAACCTCCCCGTCGATGTGAGCTCTTGGGGGAGATCAGCCTGTTATCCCCGGGGTACCTTTTATCCTTTGAGCGATGGCCCTTCCACACAGAACCACCGGATCACTAAGACCGACTTTCGTCTCTGCTCGACGTGTATGTCTCGCAGTTAAGCTGGCTTTTGCCTTTATACTCTGCAAGCGATTTCCAACCGCTTTGAGCCAACCTTTGTAAGCCTCCGTTACATTTTGGGAGGCGACCGCCCCAGTCAAACTACCCACCAGACATTGTCCTACCTAAGGATAACTTAGGCTAGTTAGCTACCCGAATAAAGAAGAGTGGTATCTCAACAATGGCTCATCGTAAACCGAGATCTACGAATCAAAGCCTCCCACCTATCCTGCGCATCTTTATCCAAGTAGCAGTGTCAAGCTATAGTAAAGGTCCACGGGGTCTTTCCGTCTTGCCGCGGGTAGGAGGAATTTTCACCTCCACTACAATTTCACTGGATCCCTCTTTGAGACAGCTCCCATCTCGTTACGCCATTCATGCAGGTCGGTATTTAACCGACAAGGAATTTCGCTACCTTAGGACCGTTATAGTTACGGCCGCCGTTTACTCGGGCTTCGATCAGATGCTTTGCGTAAGCTAACATCATCAATTAACCTTCGAGCACCGGGCAGGCGTCACACCCTATACATCCTCTTACGAGTTAGCAGAGTGCTGTGTTTATGGTAAACAGTCGGGAGGGACTCTTTGTTGTAACCTTCTTCGCTTACGAAGTAAATTCTTAACGAAGCTAGGCACACCTTATACCGAAGATACGGTGCTATTTTGCAGAGTTCCTTAAAGAGAGTTCTTCCACGCGCCTTAGAATACTCATCCCACCCACCTGTGTCGGTTTACGGTACGGGCGATATCAGCTAAACTTAGAAACTTTTCTCGGCTCGATAGTATCATGGATTCTTCATCTACTCCGAAGAGCGTCAGAAGCCTTTGAGATCTCGGATAAAGAGTTACGGATTTGCCTATAACTCAACCTACTTCCTTAGACTAGCACTTCCATCCGCTAGCTCCACTAACTTTAAGCGTCCTTCCGTCGCACACTGATATCGGTATCGGAATATTAACCGATTTTCCATCGCATACCCCTTTCGGACTTTGCTTAGGACCCGACTAACCCTACGATGACGAGCATCGCGTAGGAAACCTTGGGTTTACGGCGAATACGATTCTCACGTATTTTATCGCTACTCATGCCTGCATGCTCACTTCCAACCGCTCCACCGCTCCTTACCGGTACGGCTTCGACGCTGATTGGAACGCTCTCCTACCACTTGCACTTAATGATTTATACTTTTCTTAGGCTTGTCTTTTTGCTTTTTGTTGCTAAATTTTAAAATTCTAAGAAATTTTGAGATTTATAAAATTTAGATCAAGATATTTAGTTCAAATTTGAACTCAAGATGGCGCAGGATTTTTCAAAGAAACATTTTTGCTTCCGCAAAAAGCGCTTCGCTTGTTTTGAGATGGATTTAAATGTTGCGATGTAAAAATAAAGCGGAGCGAACATATAGTTCGTGAGCATTTATTTTTACGAGCTCATTTAAAGACGCTCAAAAGCTAAGCCAAGTATAAATGATTAAGTGCAAGTCTAAAGCTTCGGTACTCATTTTAGCCCCGTTATATTTTCCGCGCAAAATCACTAGACCAGTGAGCTATTACGCTATCTTTAAAGGATGGCTGCTTCTAAGCCAACCTCCTGGTTGTTTCAGTAACTTCACATCGTTTTCCACTTAAATGAGATTTGGGGACCTTAGCTGTTAGTCCGGGTTGTTTCCCTCTTGACGACGGATTTTATCACTCGCCGCCTGACTGCCGTGGTTACGCTATAAGTATTCGGAGTTTGATAGGGTTTGGTACATTGGTGTATGCCCTAGCCCATTCAGTGCTCTACCCCTTATAACTACTACACGACGCTATACCTCAATATATTTCGGAGAGAACCAGCTATCACGATGTTTGATTGGCCTTTCACCCCTATCCACAAGTCATCCGGAGCCTTTTCAACGGCCGTCGGTTGGGTCCTCCACCGGCTCTTACACCGGCTTCAACCTGCTCATGGATAGATCACATCGTTTCGGGTCTGCAGCATCTGACTAATCGCCCTATTAAGACTCGCTTTCGCTACGGCTCCGGGTTTCCTTAACCTCGCCAGACACCACAACTCGCAGGCTCATTATGCAAAAGGCAGTCCATCACACTGCTATACTCATTAAAACTAATCGCTAATCGTTATCTCTAAATTTAGACTATAAAATTTTGTTTGTGTCATTTATGATTAAATTTTATCAGATCAAAATTTAGAATTTCAAATGCGCAGGATTTTTAGATGATTTTTTATGAAACAAGGCAAGGCTAGCCGTATCTGGCTGCCGCAGTCGCAGTTTCATAAAAAAGGGCTAAAAAGCCAAGCTGGATTAATTTTAAAGAGTATAGCATAGTGCTCTGAATGATTGTAAGCAAACGGTTTCAGGTTCTATTTCACTCGGCTCACCGCCGTTCTTTTCACCTTTCCCTCACGGTACTTGTACGCTATCGGTCTAGTAGTAGTATTTAGGGTTGGATCGTGGTCGACCCGGCTTCAGACAGGATTTCACGTGTCCCGTCCTACTCAGGATACCGCTAAGTAAGGATGTGATTTCATATACGGGAGTATCACCCTCTATGCCTAACCTTTCCAGATTGTTCTATTATCAGATCCTAGTCTATGTTGCAGTCCTACAACCCCACTAGTAAACTAGTGGTTTGCCCTCTTACGCGTTCGCTCGCCGCTACTAGCGTAATCTCTATTGATTTCTCTTCCTGTGGGTACTTAGATGTTTCAGTTCCCCGCGTTGGCTCCATTAATGGTAACACATATCGCTATGTATTGGGTTGCCCCATTCAGAAATTCCCGGATCAAAGCCCCTTGACGGCTCCCCGAGACTTATCGCAGTCTGGCACGTCTTTCATCGCCTCTACTAGCCAAGGCATCCACCGTTCGCTCTTAGTAGCTTACCTTTTATATATTTTTTACTTCGCAGACCTGCAAAGCCGGTCTTTGCGACGAGGAGCTTCGCTCCCTCTACCCACCTAAAGCACAGCAACGCTTTCGGCGTTGCCGTAAAATTCCTATAAAAGAAATCATTTAGGATTAGATTCGTAAAAAATACTTAGACTATTTATTATATATTCTAATTCGCATTACTTCCTTGCTAAAGATAAAATCGATCTAACTAAGCATTTGATCTACGGATAAGAGCTTTTAAATATACCCTATCCTTATAAAAACCGATGCGTTAAATTTATTCTATAGTATTTGATTAACTCGAATTAAGACGGAAAGAGATCAAACTCATAAAGTAAGTTAAGCTCTATAAGCGTGTATTGATCTTAGCTTTTAGCTTTGGATAACATAAAAAGCTAAAGGCTTGGCATCACTTCGAATAATCAAAGCTTTAACAAGTCCTGTAAAATTGTTTTATTAAAACTTGATTGTGACTTTAACAATGGTACTTTAAAGAACGTTTAGGCTAAACCTAAATAGAAAATTTTAAGTTATGGCGACTCGATCAAATTTGTTAAATTTAATAAATTTTGATCTGTTTAAGCCAAACTCAGTTAAAATTCTCTATTTAGATCTAACATCGAATTAAATATGGTGCAAATATCTTATGGTGGAGAATAGCGGGATCGAACCGCTGACCTCCTGCGTGCAAAGCAGGCGCTCTCCCAGCTGAGCTAATTCCCCATCTTCGTTTATCTTTTTTCCTTATACTTTGTCAGTTTTTGCAAAAATCGGCGTCAGGTATATCTAAATACGTTCCTTGATTTTCTTAAAACTTCCTCGTCTAAGAAAGAAATCTAAACAAATCTATTTTAACAATATAAAATAGATTGTATTAAGCAATTAATTCTTACTTCAATATATTAAGGAAAATAGCTTATAAAATACAAGACTAAAATTTTAATCTTGTCCGTCAATCTCTCAAACCTAAACAAGCTCGATTGAGCATGCTTAGAGCTAAGCATATGTTAGCGCTAAAACTTTATGATAGATACCTTGTGAGAGGATATCTATTCGTACTCTAGAAAGGAGGTGATCCAACCGCAGGTTCTCCTACGGTTACCTTGTTACGACTTCACCCCAGTCGCTGATTCCACTGTGGAGGGTAGCGAATTTCGCATTCCCGCTTCGAGTGAAATCAACTCCCATGGTGTGACGGGCGGTGAGTACAAGACCCGGGAACGTATTCACCGTAGCATGGCTGATCTACGATTACTAGCGATTCCGGCTTCATGGAGTCGAGTTGCAGACTCCAATCCGAACTGGGACATATTTTTTAGATTTGCTCCATCTCGCGATATTGCGTCTTATTGTATATGCCATTGTAGCACGTGTGTCGCCCCGGACATAAGGGCCATGATGACTTGACGTCGTCCACACCTTCCTCCTCCTTACGAAGGCAGTCTCATTAGAGTGCTCGGCCGAACCGTTAGCAACTAATGACGTGGGTTGCGCTCGTTGCGGGACTTAACCCAACATCTCACGACACGAGCTGACGACAGCCGTGCAGCACCTGTCTTAACATTTCTGCAAGCAGACACTCTTCCATCTCTGGATGATTTGTTAGATATCAAGTCCGGGTAAGGTTCTTCGCGTATCTTCGAATTAAACCACATGCTCCACCGCTTGTGCGGGTCCCCGTCTATTCCTTTGAGTTTTAATCTTGCGACCGTACTCCCCAGGCGGTATACTTAATCCGTTAGGTGGATTACTGCCGTGACTAGCACAGCAACAACCGGTATACATCGTTTAGGGCGTGGACTACCAGGGTATCTAATCCTGTTTGCTCCCCACGCTTTCACGCATTAGCGTCAGTTAAGTTCCAGCAGATCGCCTTCGCAATAGGTATTCTTCTTGATATCTACGGATTTTACCCCTACACCAAGAATTCCATCTGCCTCTCCCTTACTCTAGATTATCAGTTTCCCAAGCAGTTTAACGGTTGAGCCGTTAGATTTCACAAGAGACTTGATAATCCGCCTACGCGTCCTTTACGCCCAGTGATTCCGAGTAACGCTTGCACCCTCCGTATTACCGCGGCTGCTGGCACGGAGTTAGCCGGTGCTTATTCGTTAGGTACCGTCATTATTCTTCCCTAACAAAAGGAGTTTACGCTCCGAAAAGTGTCATCCTCCACGCGGCGTTGCTGCGTCAGGGTTTCCCCCATTGCGCAATATTCCCTACTGCTGCCTCCCGTAGGAGTTTGGACCGTGTCTCAGTTCCAATGTGACTGATCATCCTCTCAGACCAGTTACGCGTCATAGCCTCGGTAGGCCGTTACCCCACCGACTAGCTGATACGATATAGTCTCATCCCTTGCCGAAATTCTTTCCCGATTTATCTTATGGTAAAAAGGAGTATGGAGTATTAGCAGTCATTTCTAACTGTTGTCCTCCAGCAAGGGGCAGATTAGCTATATATTACTCACCCGTGCGCCACTAAATTTAAAAGAGCAAGCTCTTTTAAATTCCGTTCGACTTGCATGTATTAGGCACGCCGCCAGCGTTCACTCTGAGCCAGGATCAAACTCTCCATATTTATACTTCTCGCAACGGCAAAGCCGTTACTGCGAGCGGGAGCTTTCGCTCCCTGCACCCACCTAAAGTTACAAAGATTTGCGAAAAAACAAGTTTTTCGCAAATCATAAATTTCTAAGGACAACATTAAAAAAAACAGAGCTTGGCTCAGGTCTTATTCTGCGTCTTAAATTTAATCTATGATTTAAACTCTTTATACTTATACAGGTGGATACAATTATGAAGTTTTTAATCTAAAAACTTTATGTTTTTGTAACATCGTTTTTATGGATAGATTTAGTTTAAAGCTAGATGCTAACTTAGATATTCGTTACGGACGTAAAGAATTCTCTAAATTTCGATCCGGCGATCTAAATCTTAATCCATAGGCTCAATCGATCACTTGTTTAGATTTCAAAGATTGACTAAAGATATTTGTTTTTAACAGTTGAAATTTTAAAAAACACGTTCGCTAAAAGGCTAAAACTACTAGGACTTAAGACTTAAGGAAGCAGGTTCGGCTCGGTGCGAAACAGAATTGTGATTATACAAGAGTGATGCTTAAAGGGGGCTGAATAGGCATTAGAAATTTTAAAAAACGATTTGGAAAATTTTAAATTTCATAATGAAATTTTAGCCGCAGTGCGTTTTAATACAAAATTTCTTCTCCGCCCTCCAACAAAAATTTTATAAATTTCGCATGCCGCCGCATCCAAAAATTAAAAATTTCATCCTATTTACGACCGATGACCGCCGCCCCATTCGCCAAAAAATCCGCCTACAAAACACTTAAGCGCACGATTATAAGATTTCGCTATAATCACGTCCGATTTAAAATTTATCAAAATTTAAAAGGACTTTTATGCGCGCAATTTTTTCTATTTATATCTTCATCATCGCGGCCCTTATCGGCATCGAGCTCTCGCTCGGCGCACTCGTCGCGCCCGTGGTATTTTTCCCGCAGCAGATTATCGGAGAGGGCGTGCTATCGCACTTTCAAAGCGGCAAGCTAATGAGCGAGATCTTCGTAAAATACGGCGGCATCCTCATCGCAGTCTCGGTCATCTGCCTCGTTTTTGAGATGATAAATTTCAATAACAACAAATCGCAATCCTTTCGCTTGCGCCTTTCGACCCTGATGCTGACGCTAGTAAATATCATCTTAGCCCTACTTTTCGTGCTTTATTTTACCGACTACGTTATAAATGCCCAGAAGATCGGCGCAGAAGCGACGACGACGCAGGAATTTGCCCAAATCCACGCGGTTAGCGAGTGGTGCATGAAACTCATCGTCGTGTTTCAAGCAGTGCTATTTTTCGCAAAAATCCTTCCCGCTCTAGCCGCGAGAGATGGCGCAGCGGCGAAAGACGCGCGGGATGAAGATTAGAATTTACTACGAAGATACCGATGCGCAGGGCATCGTGTATCACGCAAACTACATAAAATTTTGCGAGCGGGCGCGCAGCGAGGCGCTTATGCAGGCCGGAGTGGACTTCGCGCGCGTAGACGCACACTTCGTAGTTAGCGAGCTTTGCGCTAAATTCCTCCGCCCCGCACGCCTCGGCGATACGCTTGAAATTCACACGAGCCTAGCCGCGCTCAAAAACGCCAGCGCCCTTTTGCGGCAAGAAATTTACAAGATCAAAGATATTAAAAACACGGATTTCAGCGAGCTTTTATACGCACAGGACGTAAAAATTGCCTTCGTAAAAGACGGCAGGCCGATCAAATTTAGCGCCGAAATTTTAGAATTTTTCAGATCTTTGAGATAAATTTATCTTGCGGGTTCAAATTTGCCTAGTCGTGTGCGGCACAAACACAGCGCAGACCGGCTTTCGGCATAAAATCCAAGGATACACGGAGCTCTTAGACGATATAAAATTTGCGGGCGAGATAAAATTTTACGACATAGAATTTCGCTCGGCGTTAAGGTTTAAATTTTAACGCTACGCCGCGACATAAACCCCTCACGCACCCGAGATAGCTAGATAGAAAACAAAATTTGAAATATCGAAATTTTGTAATGGCGTTAAATTTTGCCCCGCTCCGCCGCTTTATGGAATTTCTCGCTTTTAAATTTAAACCCGCGCAGATCGAGTCTGTGTTTTTCCGCCAAATCCCGCTTGTCCGCGAAATTTAAGCCGATCAAACTCGCCCGCGATCTCATCCGCGTAGGCGCAATCCACAAACTAGGCGCCCACGCAAAAAGCCGCACACAAAATCAAAAACACGCAGAGCAAGCGCTAAAATGCGCCTCACAGCAGCTCTTTTATCTTCTGCAGATCCTCTTTGAAAAGCTCCGCCTTGCTCGGATTTTGCGCGATGAATGCAGGATCGAAGCTAGGCACGAAGCTAATGCCGCCCTCGTTAAAGACCGAGCCGTGCAGCACGTCCATGCCCGCTAGATCGCCATTTCGCAGCACGATTTTGCAGCAGAGCTCGCCCAAGCAAAGCACGACTTTGGGCTTTAAAATTTTGATCTCGTCGGTCAGATAGGGCGCGCATTTTAAAATTATTTCCGAGCTTATACGCCTATTTTGCGGCACTGCGCACTTTATCAGAAAGCTAAAATAGATCTGCTCGGCCGTGCAAATTTGATCTAGCGCCGCTGCTACCTCAGCCTCCAAACCGCCGCCAAAACCTTCGCCAATGCCCGGCGCGAGAGCTACGATCATAAGTTTTACGTTCGTGGGAGTTTTAGAATTTTTAAAATTTTTGATAGTTTTGAAATTTTTAAAATTTTGCTCGCCGCTTCCCGTGCGCGTTTTAGCAAGCTCGCAAAGATTGCACTCGGCGGTAGCGGATTTCAGCGCGTCCAGCGCCTTAAAAAATCGCTCGCCGCCGCTTAAAATTTCGGCGCTTACATAGCGGTAGCCGAACGCTTTGTAATAAAGCAGCCTGCGTAGTTGCGAGCTTTGCACGGCGCGCCTACGATCTGTTTAAATTTCGCGCGACGAATCCGCGATCAAACTGCGCCAAATCTTTGTAAAATTCCGCTCTAAAGCCCTGCTCGCGCAAAAACGCCGACAAGCTCTGCTTTTGATCGTAGCCCATCTCGCAGGCTAGAAATTTTGCGCGCCGTGCGGCGATCAGCACGATGCATTTTAAAATTTCATCCCCCCTCTCGCCGCCAAACAGCGCCCGTTTCGGTTCCTGCAGCACGCGCGCGTCCAATGCGTAGGAGTTTGCGATGTATGGCGGATTTGAGACGATAAGATCAAACTCCCCCGCGATCTCATCTGCGTAGGCACAGTGTACGAACTCGACGTCCGCGCCCAAGCTTGCGGCATTTGCGCGCGCTACCTCAAGCGCATCAGCGCTGATGTCGCTGGCCGCGATGCGGCAAGAAGGAAGAAGCTTTTTTAAGCAGATAGCGATTATGCCGCTGCCCGTGCCGATCTCGCAAATGCGCGGCTCGCCCAAGCTCTGCGCCAAAGTAAGAGCTTTTTTCACTAAAATTTCGGTCTCGCAGCGCGGTATCAGCACCCGCCCGTCGACGTAAAATTTAAAGCCCATAAACTCGCAGCTTTGCGTGATGTATTCAAGCGGGCGGCCGTCTTTAAATTCAATGATCTTAGCGCGAAATTCCGCTTCATGCGCGAGCTCTTCCGAGCATTTTAGCACGAGTTCTTCGCTGCTAAGTCGCTCACAAAGCTTTAAAATTTCGCGCGCGACGTATTTTGAGCCGCACTGCTGCAAGGCCCATCTTAGCGCCTCAGCGATCCTCATCAAGCTCTCTTATGCGCTCATACAGGCTCGGGTGCGAATGATACACCGCGGCGTAAATTTTATGAGCGAGCGGAAACGCCTTGTTTTCGCTGCCCAGCTTCTTTAGCGCGCCGATCATGCTCTCTTTATCCTGCATGCTGGCACCATGCCGGTCCGCGCTAAATTCGTGCATGCGGCTAAGCTTGGAGATTACAGGCTCAAAAAACGCATGCAAAATCGGCGCAAACAAAATCATAAAAACCAGCGTCGCGCCGCCGTCCGCGTTAAGTCCCAGCGTGCCGAACACGCCCCCAGGAAGGTTTCCGAATACTGCAAACGTCGCGCCCAAAAGTACGAAGCTAAGCGCTAAGCCTTTCAAAATGTCACCGTGTTTGAAATGCCCGAGCTCGTGCCCTAAAACGGCTAAAATTTCATCCTCGCTCAGCTTCTCTATGAGCGTGTCGAAAAGCACGACCTTTTTCGTCGCACCGAAGCCGCCGAAATAGGCGTTTAGGCGCTTGTCGCGTTTGCTCGCGTCGATCGTAAAAACGCCGCTACTTTTAAAGCCGCAGCGCTGTAAAAGCTCCTCTATGCGCTCTTTTAGCTCGCCATGCTCTAGTGGCTGCATTTTATTAAACAGCGGCGCGATAACGGTCGGATAGATTAAATTTATCAGCAAAACTATGCCGAAGCTTAGCAGAAAGCCCCAGACCCACCAGTGCGCGCCCAGGCTATTTACGCAAAAAACGAGCGCAGAGGCTACCGCAAAGCCGAAAACCAGCGTGAGTATGAGCGATTTTAGCGCGTCTTTTACGAAAACGGCGGGCGTTATCGTGGAAAAGCCCAAGCGTCTGTCTTTGACGAAGGTTTTGTAAATCTCAAGCGGAAGCGATATCGCGCCGCCGATGATTAAAAACGCCGTTACGAAGCAGCTCCCCGCCAAAATTCCATCGCCCGCTAGATCATATATCGCGCGCTGTAACGCGCCAGCGCCCGCAAGTATCCAAATAAGCGCCACCGCAAACGAAAAGCAGTGCGAAAATATATTAAATTTTAAATTTACCGCGCCGACCTCGCCCGCCTTACGATAATCTTCCTCGCTAAGCACCACCGCAGGCTCCTTTAGCTTGGCGCGGATGAAGCTTAACTCAAGCAGATCGAGCAAAATTTTATAAATCGTGTAAAGCGCGTATAAAAAGATCAAAAACCAAACCATCGCGCCTACTTTAGGCTCTCGGCGAGCGAAAGCACTTCGTAATATTCATTTTCCATACTGTTTAACGTTCCTCTTTTTTCTTCAAGTTCTTCAAAAAGCCCCTGCATCCCGAGCTTTTGATAAATTTCAGGCGTCGAAAGCGCGTGATTTAGCTCCTTTATGCGCGTCTCGATAGCCTCGATCTTAGCGGGATACTCCTCTAAAATTTTATTCTGTTTGTAGCTAAGCTTCGCGGCGCTCGTTTTCTCCTTTTTGTTTTCGCGACCGCTCTCCTCCGCGCTCGTGCTCGCGCCAGCGTCGGCTTCGATCTGATCAATCTCCGCCATCTCGTCTTCAAACTCCAAATACTGCGAATAGGGCATTTGAATTTGATCGATAACGCCGTTTTTTTCAAAAACCCAAAGCTTATTCGTGATCTTATCGATGAAATAGCGATCGTGGCTTACGATTATGACGGCGCCTTCAAAGCTTAGCAGATAATCCTCCAAAATATTGATCGTCGCGATATCAAGATCGTTCGTCGGCTCGTCCAAAATCAAGCAATCGTACTGCTCGGTAAAGAGCTTGGCAAGCGCCAGGCGGTTCTTTTCGCCGCCGCTAAGAACGCCCACGGGCTTATCTAAAAACTCCTTCGGAAACAAGAAATTTTTCAAATACCCATAAACATGCATGTAGCTGCCGCGGACGTTGATGTGATCGCCGCCGTTGGGGCAAAAAATTTCTATTATGCTTTTATCGTCCGTGATACCGCTGCGGGTCTGATCGAAGTAGCCGATCCTGATCTCGCCGCGTTTGATCTCGCCTGCATCGATCTTGCTGCGGCCGAGTAGAATTTTAAGCAGAGTGCTCTTGCCCGCGCCGTTCGCGCCTACGATACCGATACGCTCGCCCTGCAAAACCCGCGCTGAAAAGCCCTTGAAAAGCACCTTGCCGTTTAAAATTTTACCGATATTCGTGCATTCAAAGAGCATCTTTTTGCGATTGTCGCCGCCCGTGCCGTTAAAGCTCCTGCTCGCGCGCTCCAGCTCGAGCCGCACGCGACGGATCGCGCCCGGGTTTTTCTTCGCATCCTGCCTCATCTGCATGATGCGCGCCTTGCGCCCTTCGTTGCGCTTTAAGCGCGCCTTTACGCCGCGATGCAGCCACTCCTCCTCGGCGCGTAGCTGTTTAAGCAGCGTCTCGTGGGACTTTTCGAGCGAGGCGAGCATCTCCTGCTTGCACCTTAGATAGTTCTCGTATCCGCCGTCGAAATTTGAAATTTTACCCTCTTCGATCTCGATACTGCGCGTCGCCAAGCGGTCGATGAAGTAGCGATCGTGGCTAATAAAAACGATCGTCTGCTTCGAGCTAAGCAGCATATCCTCTAGAAATTTCACCATATAGACGTCGAGGTGGTTCGTGGGCTCGTCCAGCAGCAGCACGTCGGGCTTTTTAAGCACCAGCGCACCCAGCGCCACGCGACGAATTTCGCCGCCGCTAAGCGTACAGACGGAGCGGTTTTCGTAAATTTTAAGCCCGAAATTTTGCAACACCTGCTCGATCTTATTGTCGATCTGCCAGCCGTCCTTGGCCTCGATAAATTTAATCAGCTCGTCCTGGCGCGCCAAAAGCTCCTTGTTTTCGGGCTGCGCGGCGATTTTGCTCGAGATCGCGTCGTATTCGTCCAAAGCGGCGTAAATTTCAGCTAGCTCCCGTCGCAGCGCGTCTTTGACCGAGAGATTGTCTTCAAATTTCGGCGTTTGAGCGAGCATCTGGATATTTAGCCCGTTTTGAGTGATCACGCGCCCCTCGTCGGTCTCGCACAGCCCCGCGACGATCTTCATCAGTGTGGACTTGCCGCCACCGTTTTTGCCGATCACGGCGACGCGCTCGTTAGCGTCTAGTGCGAAATTTACGCCGTCCAAAACGACGTGAGAGCCGAATTTTTTCGTAACATCGATAAGCTCGATCAAAGCCAATTTTAAGTTCCTCTAGTGTTAAATTCGGTGATTTTACACAAAATTCTATTAAATTTTAATAACTTTTAAAGGTTTATCGATGCAAAGTTTGGAATTTGACGACCTGCGCGTAGAAATTTTCGCCCCGCATGCGCCGTCTTTTGCGGCTGCGCCCTCCTTTGCAAAAGAAGCCGTGTCCGCGCCGCCGATCATCTACCTGCACGCCTTGGAGTTTAGCGCGGCCAGTGTGGGCGAAATTTACGAACTCGTCTCGCGACGAAGCGGCGCGGATTTCGTGCTTGCGGCGATCTATCTAAACGAGGCGCAGTGGAGCGATAAGCTTAGCCCGTGGTCGGCAAAGTCGCTGTTTAAGGGGGTGCGCGATTTCGCAGGCGGCGGCGCGGCGCACTTGGAAAAATTTACGAACGAGTTGATCCCGCGTATCGAGCGGCACGTATTCGGCGCGGAAAAGCCTTCGTGGCGAGCGTGCGCGGGATACTCGCTGGCTGGACTTTTTAGCGCGTATGCGGCGTTTGCGAGCGATAAATTTCAAAAGATCGCCTGCGTCTCGGCTTCGTTTTGGTTCAGCGGCTTTGAGCTCTTCGTCGCCGCGCACTCGCTGCAAAGAGGGCTGACGCACGTCTACGCATCCTTGGGCGAGGCCGAGATGAACCCGAAAAATCCGCGCGGAGCACTCTGCGGCGAGACGGCGCGAAATTTTATCGCAAAATGCCGCGGCGCGGGCGCAAAAGCGGAGTTTGAGCAAAATACGGGCGGGCATATGCAAGATGAGATCGCAAGAATTTCAAAGGCGATTTTAAGCCTCGTAAATTCCTAAAATTCGGGGAAATTTAAAATTTAGCGACAGAATAAAGTGCGGTGAGAGATTAAAAGAAACTAGCTAAGAAGCGGCACGAAGTGTAAATTTAAGCGAGTCGCCGCTAGAATTTCTCGCGCAACGGTTTTTTGTGCGATGCAATGAAATTTAAAACAAACCTGCGTTGAAATTTTATAGCGTGAACAACGCCGCAAGAATAGTGCAGCGCAATTCGGCGCGAATGACGCAACGCGTCGTTGATATTTTAGCGGCTTTGATAAGTGCGATATCGTTTGAGCGTAAATCATACGACGTCCCGTCGCTGCGGCATAGGCGGCGCGGTGCAATGCAAATTTCAGGCGGGATGTCGCTAAATTTTTGCAGGTTGCGCTAGCGGTTTAAAATTTAAAGCTAACCGTCGTTGTAAAATTTAAAGCAAACCATGTCGTGGCTAGGATTTAGCGCGCCTGCAGGCTAAATTTAAACAGCAGCGCGCGCCGTGTATGATCCCGCCGTTTCATTTAGTGTAACTGCTAGCTAAATTAAACCGCTGAAATTTCAAAATTTATACCGCGTAAAAGAGTGCTTTGACGCTACGATACGAGCCGTTCGGTCTAAATTTTAAATTTAACGTCGAGTGAATGCACTCGGCCGATATCTGCCGAATTTGCGGCGGCGAAATATGCAGAATTTTGCGAATTGCCGTTTGCAGAATTCGTCCTGTGAAATTTCGCGGAGCATGCTTCATTATTAGCTCTCTACTGCGCTTCGAGCGGCATACGCTCTGCTTTCCGCAACTACGCCGAGGCCTCGCCGCTCCATTTTTTGCGCGGGCTACGTCGTGTTTGCCGCACATACGCGGCGTGTGCCGCTCCGCAAAAAAGCCACAAACACGCTAAATTCTAACCGCACGCTCTGAATTTTGGCATCGTAAATATCGGGTAAATTTACGCGCCCTGCCCTGCTTATGTCCGTATTTATACGCGCCGAACGGTGAGAATATGTCCTTGTCGCAAACGAAACGAGCGGTTAAATGATAGGCTCGACAAACAGGCACCGCAAAGTATTCACAATAACGGCAAAAATTCCCGCTAAAATTTCATGCAAAACCGCTGTAAAATTTATCGCGTTTGATGTCGTAGCCGTCCTTATCCACGCATATAAAGCCCGTCGTAGCGCCTCCGTCGCGCGCCATCAACCACGCCGTCTGCGGCAAATCTATCATCACAGCCGATCTCGTAGTCTTTTTTCACCGCCTCGCTCGCAGAACCCTCGAAAATCTCGTAAAATTCCGAGACAAACCCGTCTTTGTAATAAATAGCGGTTTCACCCTCGCCCTCCCAGATGCTTATGCCCTGGGCATTTGCGCTTTTTGCTTTGGCTTTAAGTTCGTTAAAAGTCCCAAAAATCCCAGCCTAGGATTTTTAAAACAGCGCGCTCGTTCGTCCTTTCGTCTATACTATAAAAACTCGCACTTTGGTTTTTGTCTTTATTCGCGGCTCTCATGCTTGAGACCTCGTCGCCGCCAAAACGAATGTCAAAAGAAACTCCTTCGGGCTTTATCTCGCACGCAAAATCACGCAGGGCTAAAATTTGAGCGCGATTTCGCTCGTAATTTTCCGCTAAATCCGGATCCGCAAAGAATACGCCGCAGTTAGCACAAGCGCGGCGCTTATAATGAGTTTAAATAACCTAAAAATTTCCGAGAAAAATATTTTATAAAATTCACGCCCGCCTCTTAAATTTCACCGAATTTCGCCGTCTATGCAAAGGGCAGAATTTTTTTGTAGTTGCTCCACAGCTCGCTATCCTCGCCGAAATACGCGAGCAGTCCGCGGGCGTTGCGATCGAAAGGGTTGGGCTCTTTATGCAGCGCGATACGCTGCGACAGGCGCAGATCGTAGGTGTTGTATATCGCAGAATACGGCACCGGAAAGTCCGAAGCGTAAAGCAGGCGCGAGTGTACGTCCGTTTGGCTCGCCAGATGCGGCAGGGCTTTCGCGCGCACCGGCGTCATCAGCGCAGAAACGTCGGCGTAGAGGTTTTTGTGCGTGCGCAGGAGCGCCAGAAGCGCGAAATAATCGTGTCCGAAATTTCGCGGGCGGCGAGAGAGCGCACGAAAAATATGTGAATACTCATAGTTAATCGCCATGTGCGCGCACACCGTCGTAACGCCCAGCTCAAGCGGCGCATAGATCATCTCCAGCGCTTCGCAGCGGCGCGCGCTCGGCACCGAGCTTTCGTTGCCGATGTGGATCACCAGCGGCAAGCCGAGCTTGGCGAGCTTTTCAAAATACGGCACGTAGCGAGGCAGCCTCGTATCCAGATCCCAATAGTTTTGTAAAAATTTCGCCCCCTTAAATCCGAGCTCGAAGCAGCGATCGATCTCATCTAGCGCGTCCGCCCTTTTTGGATTGATGCTAAAAAACGGCACGATGAGATCAGGGTTTTTTTGATAAATTTCAAACACGCTGTCGTTGTCCGCACAGACGGTCTTATCGCGATGGATTAGCTCGCCCGCGTCGCTAAATTTAGCATCCACGCCGAAAAGCACCGCCTTTTTAACGTATTTTGAAGCTCTAAGCCCGCCGAGCAGAGCGTCCACATAGGCCTCGTATGGCTCTTTGATCGCGCGCGATACGTCTATGTCGAAGCCCCTGCCGAAAAGGCGCAGCGCGAGCCTGTCGTAAGGGCGGTCAAAGCGCACCTCCTTGCTTAGCAGATGGACGTGAAAGTCAAGCGTTTGCATCGGGGATCCTTGGGAAAATTTTGCCGAGTTTATATCAAATTGCGGTAAATAGTTAGAATTTTAAATTCGGGTTAAATTTACGCACAGCGCCCCGCCGCGCCTTTAAATTTTAAAATTTAAACCTCTCTGAAAGAGCCGCTAATTGATATTTAATGCCGTTTTAAAGCTACGGCGATATACTTGCGATTTGAAAAGATATTTCAATTAAGGAGCGAAGATGGAGTTTGAAATTTTAGAAAATTCCGCCGATTTCAAGCCTAGCGATCTGGATGAGATAATGGTCTCGATCGGCTGGGATACGGAGCAAAATGCAGCCTCCGTGCCGCCGCACGAGACATACAGGGTGTGGCGCACCTATGATTACGTGGCTATCGCCAAAACGCAGGGCAAGACCGTGGGGGTGCTGGAGGCGTTTTGCGACCGCGACAACTTCGCTACGAGCTATCTTTACTGCGTGATAGTTCATAAGGATTATCAAAGGCGCGGTATCGGCACGGCGCTCGTGAATGCCTTTAATAAACGCTTTGCGCACACCACCACCTTTGTCGTGGCCCCTCTGCACAAGGCTGAGGGCGCCGGAGAATTCCTACAAAAGTGCGGCTTTAAGGATGCGTCGGAACACTTTACGATCCACATGAGGAAGCGAAATTAGATCTAGCGGGCGTAAATTTTAAAATTTTATCGAGCTTTGGCTCTAAAACGGTTGGAATTTTAAATTTAGCTATGAGCTGCTATAATCGCTAAAATTTAAGGAGCCAAAATGATCACTATGCAGATCCAAAGCGGCGTCGATCGCGATACTCTCGAAACTTTTAAGAAACTTTTTTTAAAAATCGATCCCTCCGCGCAGATCACTCTAAGCGACGAGAAAAACTTAGAAACGATTTTATCGGAGTTTAGATCAGGCGAAAGTTACGACGAGATAAAAAACGGAATGGATGCAGATTTAAAATCATACGCAAACGGCGATCTAAGCGGCTTTGAGGAGCTAGGCAAGGGCTGGAAAAATTGAAAATAATCCAGTCTAAAAGATTTCGTGCGCAGCTTAGCAAGATCGTAGAATTTATCACGGAGCACTCGAAAGATACGGCAGAAAATTTTAAAACGAGCTTTTTGCGCGAGCAGGCGAGCTTGGCTTTATGCCGTATAAATCTCGTAGATCAAAAAGCTTTGACGATGATAAAATTAAAGATTTCATATTCAAGGGTTTCGTAATCCCGTATCTAATATATGAACCCAACGATACGATCGTTATCCTGGCGATATTTAAGCAAAATTTATTGAGATAACTTGATGTTTATTTAAAAACATCCGCGTTTAAATTCCGCGCTCCATTTATTAAAACCGCTCATTCGCCGCCGCGGCAGCGCCAAATAAACCAACCGCTCGTCCGCACTAAATCACCGTATATTCGCGCGCGGCGCCGTAAATTCTAATTTTACGCATATCGCACGGCGCGCGAAAACAACTCCGCTCTCCCACCCTGCGCAAAAGCAAACCTAAAAGAATTTTCGGCTACAATTTCCCCCAAATAAAGGCAAAATATGAAAGAAATCTCGCTGCTAAGGCTCTCGCTCGCAATCTACGTCGATATGTTTTTGCGCCTCGTGACTACGTTTATCAACACCTACATGATCTCGCGCGTGGACGTCTCGCTCGTGGGCGCGCTGGGGGCGGGCAACGAGATATTTTTGCTTTTCATCACGGTTTTTGGCTTTCTGGCCGTGGGCTGCTCGGTTCTCGTAGCGCAGGCGCTGGGAGCGAAAAACAAAGTCCTAGCGATGCGCGCAATCCATACGAGCATCGCATTTAACGCACTAGTGGGACTTTGTAGCGGCGTTTTCGTCTTTAGCTGCGCGCCTTTTTTACTCCGCGCGCTGCAAGTGCCCGCCGAGCTTTTGAGCGAAAGCGCGATCTATCTTAAAGTAATCAGCATCGTCTTTGCGATAGACGCCGTCGCGATCGTGCTTAGCGCCATCGTGCGCGTTTACGGATACGCAAATTTCATCATCGCGGTCTCCGTGGCAATGAATTTAGTAACGCTCGCGGGCAACTACGTCGTGCTATTTAGGCCGTTCGGACTGCCGTATTACGGGCTTGAAGGCATCGGCGTGAGCACGATCGCAGGGCGCATGATCGGCGTATGTTTATTCTTTCTCATCATCACGAAGGTGCTAAAGATAAAATTTTACCTCACGATGTTTTTAAAGATCCAGTTCGCCACGCTGCGTAAAATTCTATCCGTAGGGCTTCCGAGTGCGGGCGAAAACATGCTGTGGATCGTGCAGTATCTCGTCGCCTTCGCCTTCGTCGCAAGCATGGGCGAGGCGAGCCTTACCGTGCAGACGATCTATTTTCAAATTTCATCATTCATCTTCTTCGGCGGAAGCGCGATCAGTATGGCAAACGAAGTAATCGTAGGCCGCCTCGTAGGTGCCGCCAAGCCGCAGGAGGCGTATCGGCACACATTTACCGCACTGCGCTTCGGGCTCGGGGCGACGGCGCTTTTCGTCGCGATCGTGTTTTTGGCGCGCGAGCAGATCATGGAGATGTTGAGCCTAAACGAGGCGCACAAGCAGGTTATGCGGCCGCTTTTTTACCTCACGCTGGGGCTTGAGTTCGGACGGACGCTTAATATCGTGTTCGTAAACGCTCTGCGCGCAAGCGGCGATGCGAGATTTCCCTTTGCGATGGGTGTGATCTTTATGTGGGGGGTCTCGATCCCCGTGGGCTGGCTTTTGGGCATTCATCTGGGGTATGGAATTTTGGGCGTTTGGATCGGGTTTTTCTGCGACGAGTGGCTGCGCGGCAGCGCGAATACGGCGCGATGGATAAGCAAAAAATGGCAGAGCAAAAAGTTAGTCTAAATTTGCTAGATCTGCCGATCAGCCTGCGTTTTAAGCGGATGAAATACGCGCGCATCCGCATTAGCAAGGACTGCGAGATCAGCGTGAGCGTGCCGCGCTCCTACACCGCGGCGCAAGCGAAAGACTTCATCCTAAAGCACGAAAGCTGGATTCGTCAAACGCTAGAGCGGCTGCGAAGCAAGCTACTAGCGAGCGATCAGGTTAGAATTTTAGGCAAAATTTACAAGCTGAAATTTAGCCGCGAGGCTGAACTCGGCGCAAACTGCGGCGCGAATAAAAATTTAGACAATGGCGGCACGCAAGGCTGCGTGAACTGGGCGAATGGCGATGCGAATAGTGACGCGGGCGGCGTAAATTCAGCTCATTTACAAAGCGGCGCGGGTATAAGCGGTAACGGCGTCGATGGCGGCGATGTGAGCGGTAGCGCAAACAATGCCGCGGGCGGCATGAATGACGGTGCGGATGGCGGCGCGGGAAATGAAATTTTAAAATTTCACTCGGACGGGTGCACCTCGCAAAATGGCGCGGCAAGCGAGGATTTGAAATTTAACCTACCCGTCAATGCGGCGCAAGGGCTCTCGCAACAGAGCAAAATGCGACAAAGCAGCGGGTTTATAAATACGGCGGCGCAAAATGTTTTCGAGCAATCCTGCGGCGAGATTTTTAAATTTCACTCGGGTGGGTGCGCTCCACAAAGCGACGACGCAGGTAAATTTAACTCCGCCGCAAGCGATCAAATTTTAAAATTTAACCCCGCCGCAAGGGATGGAATTTTAAAATTTAAACCTGTCGCGGGTGAAGGAATTTCAAAATTTAGACCTGCCGAGAGCGGAGAAAATTTAAAATTTAGACCCGCTGCAAGCGGAGAAATTTTAAATTTTAGCTTTGCCGTGAGTGAAGAAATTTCAGTCGCTAGCGAAAAAATTTCAAAATCCGCGAGCGAAAACGTGCCGCAAAATGTAGCGCAAAGCGCGCAAGCGGAGGAGTGCGACGAGCCCGATTTTATAATCAAAAATTTTATCCAAAGCTCTAAATTTAAAGATAAAATTTTTATGTCACGAGACGTGATCTTTTGCGAGAGCGAGGGCGAGTTTGCGGCGTTTAAAAAGGCCTTTGCGCTTGAGCTTTATCTGCACTATATCGAGAAATTTTCCCCGCGGATAGGCCGCAAGATCGCACGGGTACGGGTGCGCAAAATGCAGACGCGCTGGGGCAGCTGCAACCACGCAAAGGGCTATCTCAACTTCTCGCTAAGCCTGATAGAGCGGGATCGGCGCTTTGTCGAATACGTCGTGCTGCACGAGCTCGCACACCTCATCCACGCAAATCACGGAGCGGACTTTTACGCGCTCATCGCGCAGATCATGCCCGATTTTAGGGCACGTATCAAGCTAGGCAAGGGCTAATTTGCGAACGGGGCGCCCGTTTAAATTTCACGTCACTGCGGCACGATCTTTGCAGCCGATAAATTTCAACCGATCCTTCACTCCTCTTCCGCCCCACGCCGTAGCAGGTCGTAGCCCGGTCAGAATTTGCGCGACGCAAGCGGCGAATTTCGCAAATTTTCGCGGATCCAAACGCTAATCTAAAGCCGCAAATTCCACGTATTTCTCCATCGCAACCAGCAAGAGCCAGCGCGTGGTAGGGCTGAAAAAATAGTGGTGTTCGGGGACCTGCTCTATTATAAATTTTAAAAAATTGTAAAAATATTCGGGCGCAAATTTAACCTCGGCGCTCGTTAAACTATCGCCTAGATAGCAGATTTCGCCGCCTAAAATCCTCGCTTTTACCGTGGGCTTTGCGTCTATGAAGCTCTTAGCACCGGCAAAGCTTAAGCAGTCCGCGGTCGCATAATCTTTCAAACCCCGCAAGACGGGCTTAGAGCCAATGAAGGCGAAATTTTCCTCTATAAAGCGCGCTCCGCCCTCGCTCACCCGCCAGCGATCGCCCAAGCTCGATAAAAACGCAAACATCTCATCGTCTGCAGATCTGAAATTTGCAGGCTCATTTTTGCGATCCATCTTTGTCCTTTTTAAATTCATATTTGCTTTTATTTTGAAATTTTTACGATAAAGAACAGAAAATATGTTTGATTTAATCTTTTTAAAATCATTATATTAAATTAGGCTAATCAAGGTTTTACGAGCTCTTTTTATTTCAAGCGAAATCCTTTACCGCCCTTTAAAATTCAACCAATTCAAATAATCGTTCTTTCTTTATTTTTTTGAACTTTATTTATTTGTTATCATCAGTGAACTGCTCTTTGACAAGATCTTTGATATCGCTTTTAATACTTTTAGTATCAACTATTGAATCCTCACCCAGCTTCTGAAATTTTTCTTTATCTGCCTTCGTATATTCCTGTTCATCATCATATTTTTTTGTGATCAACCGAATCATCTTGCGACGCAAAAACTTCTCATCTCTAATATTTGACCTCTCTTTGATCCACCCAATTAGTAATACCATCAACATTATAAAACCAATATAACCTAGAATTGGATACATAATCGATACTAATTTTTTAAAGCCCATAAAGGATAATATATACCCTACAACTACGGTGCCAATCATAATTGGATAAAAACGTTTTGATTGATTAGATGAGAAACGTTTTGCTAAGGCATAGAATAAACTGAAAGCAGTATTAAAGATCAAGCCGAAGATAACAAGTGCATACACAAACGCAAATGCAGGGTGAATCTGTTTGGCAATAGCCAACATAGGAATATCAACAGTCGTTGCAAGTTTTACATTTGCATATAAGATACAGGTTGTAACTGTGATGATAATACCGATTATAAATCCACCCAAAGTACCACCTTTTTCTGCTACACCAATCCTCATAATGGATCCCCCTAATACAAAAGCCATTGATACACCTGTCATAACGCAGAGCGAAAAATAATTCAGAACAGAAAACCAGATATTTGGCATTGGAGTAGAGATTGTATTTGCAATTGTTTCTAATTCTTTAAAATCAAAACGTTGACTTGCAAAGGTATACACTGCCATAATCATAATCATGATAAAAATAATAGGCGTAAATATTCCGATCACATTCGTGATTTTTTCAAAATCAAGAAAGCTAACAAGGATTATCAATACGGCACATAGGAGTGCTCCTGACCAGAATGGCATGCCAAATTGCTGATTAAGATTTGATCCAGCCCCGGCAATCATGACAAAACCTACCACAAAACAGCAAATAATTAAAGAAATATCAAGAATTTTATTAGTGATAGATCCAGCAATTTGTGAAAGAACTTCAAAGTGGTCATTGGATCTAAAATAACTACCGAATGTAATAATGATTTTACCAAAGACGGCATTGAGGATACCAAGAATAACGGCTCCAAGAATACCCCATTT
>NZ_CALIMY010000059.1 GCF_938045205.1 uncultured Campylobacter sp. | reverse complement strand
CGTTTATGATCTTACCGCGTCTGGAGCGCAGATTTTTGCCGTCCCAGATCGCGCGCACGCCGTCTAGCTTCTCGCTAACGACCCAGCCCGTGATATTCATGCCCGGGACGTACTCTTTAAGCAGCATCGGTTTAAATTTAGCCTCATCCGCAACCGCGCCGCAGAGCAAAAACACCGTGCCAAAAACCGCGCCTTTTAAAATTTTAAAAATTTCACTTCGCATATGCCGCCAGCTCCCTTTCTATAAAGTCGCAAAAAACGGGCGTATAGCTCATGCCCGCGCACTCTTTTTGCAAAAATTCGCCCATCACCGCGATATAATTTAGATAATCGTCCTTGGTGATCTTGCCGCGCAAAAGCTCGTATTTCAAAAACAGCCAGTAGGTGTTGAGCACGTCGGATCTGCAGTACTCGTCGATCTTGGCCTGCTCGCCGCCGTAATACAGCTGCAGGACCTGATCGCCGTGCACGTCGTATTTGCCCGGCAGGCCCACGCTAGCGCAGATATGATCGAGCTTGAGCCCGCGAACGGCGCCAAAATCGCTGATGTGATCGAGCAGATCCAGATGGAACCGCCCGTCGTAGCGGCTGCGGTAGTTCTCCCATTTGCTCTTGTTGTTATCGCGATCGTTCGTCTCAAAATACGCTGCGGCGCTTAGATCATAGCACATCGCGCGCGCCATAATCATCGGCAGATCGAACCCGCGCCCGTTGAAGCTCACGAGGCGCGGATTAAAATCCTCGATGAAGGTCAGGAATTTTGCGATTTTATCGCGCTCGTTCTCGCCATCAAGCGTCGAGACGCGCAAAAATCTGCCGAATCCGTCCGCCATCACGGCGCTAATGCTAACGACGCGGTGGAAGCAGACGGGCAGGAATTCGCTGCCGGTTTTTTCTTTGAAAATCTCCATCGCCCTAAGCGAGAGCAATTTTTGGTTTAAAATTTTGCTTTTATCTGCGTTAAAGATCAATTGCTCGCCGTAAATTTTAAAATTTAGCGCGTTTAACGCGAGATCTTGCGCGGAATTTAAAGCGAGATTTTCGCTCTTTGAGCTTTGGGATGCGGAGCTTTGAGGCGTAGAGCTTTCCGCCGCGAAATTCTGAGGCGCAGGGCTTCGGAGCGTAGAATTTTCCATCGCGGCACCCTGTGCTGCGGAGCTTTGAGGCGCGGTATCGTCGTAGGTTAAATTTAACGACGCAGAATTTTTGGGTGCCGTATTTTGCGACATGGAATTTTCGCTCGCAAAATTTCCCTGCGTTGGATTTTCAGCGGAATTTTCACTGGCGAAGCTTTGAGGCGCAGCGTCTTGCTGCGTAAAATTTTGCTCGGAATTTTCTATTTTAAAATTCTGCTCCGCCGAATTTACAGCAAAATTTAAAGACGCGCTTTGCTTCTCGCCGCCGATCTTTTGCGAGAGCTGCGCGTCAAGAAGCTTTGCGAAGCTTTTTTTATCGAAAGGCTCGAAGCAGTCCGCGATCGCGTCCTCATCCAGCACCCGCACCAGCGCCGCTACGTCGGGGATCGTCTCGCAGTCGAATACGCAGATATAATCCTTTTTCATTAAGCTCCTTCCTGGCAGCTTTTACCGCTTTTTTCAAAAACGGCTCTAAAATAATCCTCTATCTCCATGCCGTTTTTAGGTACGCGCCTAATAGAGCTCCTCGCTCATCCGAGGTTCTCATCGCCGCTTCCAACTTTTAAATTTTGCGCTGCCGCATTTTCGCAGCAAAAAAAGGCGTATGCGGAGGCGCGGCAAATTTCGCTACCGCTCGCCGCGACGCAATTACCGCGCACAAAAGCGTGCCGGTCGTTAAATTTATCCTTCGATCAAGCGCTTGATACCCGGCAAAAGCTCGCCTGACACCTCGCAAATCCTGCTTCGCAGCACGCTAAAATCGCCGCAGTAATCGCCCAGAAGCTGCAAAATATCGTCTCTGATGGCTTGCGAGCGCTCGGTAAGAAGCAGCTCCTGCAAAAGGGCGAAAATTTCGCTCTCATGCGCCAGCGTGCAGCCGTAGTAGGGATCAAGGTAATAATCTAAACACAACAGAAGCGAGGCTTTCTCGGCCTCGTCATCACCTAGCAAAACGGCGGCGATACCCTCTACGCCGCCCTCTGTTATGGCTTTATGCCTAGCCTCGTAATATACCGTACGCGTCAAATTTTGCCCTTTTTACACGCCGCTTATTCGGCCTTGGCCGCATCCCACGCAAGGATCGTCTTACCCTCGGCGTCGGTAGCCACGTCGCCCATGCCCATGATGTTGTAGCCGCAGTCGACGTAGTGAACTTCGCCTGTCACGCCGCTAGCAAGGTCGCTGAGTAGATACATCGCGCTTTTGCCGACGTCATGCGTCGTGACGTTACGTTTTAGCGGGCTATTTACCTCGTTGTAGCGTAAAATCATCCTAAAATCGCCGATACCGCTTGCGGCAAGCGTTTTGATCGGGCCTGCGCTGATAGCATTTACGCGGATACCGCGCGCGCCAAGGTCGTGTGCTAGGTAGCGCACGGAGCTTTCAAGAGCCGCTTTTGCGACGCCCATTACGTTGTAGTGAGGTACGAATTTTGGTCCGCCAAGATATGTGAGCGTGAGCACCGAGCCGCCCTCTTTTAGCACAGGAAGTACCGCGCGCGTGAGGCTTAGCAGCGAATACACGCTCGTACCCATCGCGATATCAAAGGCTTCTTTTGTAGTGTTTACAAACTCGCCCTCTAGCGCCTCTTTGGGTGCGTAGGCCACTGCGTGCACGACGAAATCTATCTCGCCAAGGTCTGCTTTGATGCGATCTGCAAGCCCGTCTAGGTGAGCTTGGTTATTTACGTCAAGCTCGTAGACGAATTTGCTCCCAAACTCCTCTGCAATCGGCTCTACGCGTTTTTTTAGCGCATCGTTTAGGTAGGTAAACGCCATTTGCGCACCCTGGGCGTGACAAGCTTCGGCGATGCCGTAAGCGATGGATTTGGCGTTAGCGACGCCGACGATGAGGCCTTTTTTCCCTTTTAAAATCATTATTTCTCCTTTAAAATTTGCTTGGCTTTTAAGTGTCTTTGAATGAGTTTTGATTTTGCTCCCTGCGACAGGCTACACGCCTAGTCTTGGTCGCAAAATCTGCAACAACATTCAAATCCATCTTAAAATCCTTCACAATTTGACTTAAAATTTTACAAATTAAAATTTGCAAAATCTCGCGAAACGCCAAATTTTAAACTAAATTTTATAGCGACAGTATCGCGAAGCTAGACTAGGCGACTTAAAATTTTGCGACAGGAGTTACCCTATTAGGTAATGACCGAGCAAAATTTTAAGGCAACGAAGTATAGCGATGCGAGACAACGCGTATAAGTTCCAAAAACTTCGAGGCGTCCCAGCTTGCTGTGCCCACTAACACCCCGTCGCAACCTTTTATCGCGCAAATTTTTGCGATATTTTCCGCATTTACGCTGCCTCCGTAAAGTAGAGGTGCTGAGCTTTTGGTGCGTAAAGACCTCAGCATTTTTTCGATCTGCTCGCACTGCGCACTTCTGCCCGTACCGATCGCCCAGACAGGCTCGTAAGCTAGTATTAAATTTCGGTATTTCAGATCAATACCCTCAAGCTGTGCCGCTACAAACTCCTCGCTGCAGTTTTGCGCAAATGCCGCCTCATCCTCGCCGACGCAAAAGACGATGCGCCAGCCGCGTGCTGCGGCAAAACTGAATTTCTCTCTTATTAGCTCCGCGCTCTCTCCCAAAATGGCGCGCCGCTCGCTGTGACCGATAAGAACGGTTTTGACGTCAAATTCCGCCAGCATATCGCCGCCGATCTCGCCCGTAAAGCTGCCGTGCGCGGCAGGATAGAAATTTTGCGCGCCTTGGGTGAAATTTTTCACCCTCGCGCAAAATGCGCTAGCAGGAGGAAAAACCAAAATTTCATCCTCGCGCGAAATTCCGCCCGCTAAGCCTTCCTCTAAAGCTTTAGCGTACTGCTCAAAACTAGCGCGAGTATGGTTGCATTTAAGATTCGCCGCTAGTATCATCGCAGCTCCGTTTTAGCAGTAAGCACTCGCACGCCCGGCAGCTCCTTGCCCTCGATGAGTTCTAAGCTCGCGCCGCCTCCGGTAGAAATAAAAGTCATATCATCGGCGTTGCCCGCGCGTTCGACGACATCTGCAGTATCGCCGCCGCCCACTACGGTTGTGGCGTCGCTATCTGCGATCGCGTGCGATATATGTAGGCTGCCGCGAGCGAATTTATCGATCTCAAAAACTCCCATCGGTCCGTTCCACCAGATCGTTTGTGCATCGTCTAAGGCTTCTTTAAAAAGCGCTACGGTCGCAGGCCCGATATCTAGCCCCATCCAATCGCTTGGAATTTCTTGGACGGTAACCTTTTTTGTAACGGCGTCTTGCGAGCATTGCGGAGCTGCGACGGCATCGACGGGGATATAAATTTTAACCCCAAGCTCTTTGCCGCGGCGCAAGATATTTAGTGCGTCAGATATAAGATCCTCCTCTAAAAGCGAATTACCGATGTCATATCCGACGGCTTTTAAAAACGTAAACGCCATGCCGCCTCCGATTATGAGCTTATCGACTTTAGGAAGTAAATTTTTAAGCGCCTGAAGCTTGCCGCTTACTTTGCTGCCGCCCGTTACGGCTACAAAAGGACGCGCAGGATCTTTAATAAGGTCTTTGGCGAATTTTATCTCTTTTAGCAATAAAAATCCCGCCGCTTTGTGTGCCTCATCGTAGAATTTTGTAATCGCCTCTACTGAAGCATGCGCGCGGTGACATACACCAAAAGCATCGTTGATATAAAATTCCGCGTAGCTTGCGAGCCTCTTAGCTAGTGCTTCGTCGTTTTTGCTCTCGCCCTTTTCGAAACGCAGATTATCTAGCAGAAGCACTTCGCCCTTTTTAAGCGAATTTACCGCAGCTCCTGCCTCCTCGCCCGCGACATCAGAGACAAATTTTATCTCGCGCTCCAAAAGCCTAGATAGCCTCTTTACCACAGGCTTTAGGCTAAGTCTTTCTTCGTATCCGTTTTTCGGGCGTCCTAAGTGGCTGGCTAAAATTACCGCGCAGCCCTCATCTAAGCAATATTTAATAGTAGGGATAGACGAACGGATGCGGCGATCGTCCGTAATATTGCAAAACTCATCCATCGGCACGTTAAAATCGCATCTGATAAAAACGCGCGCGCCGTCTTTAAATTTCAAATCTTTAATCGAAAGAATTTCGCCCATCTTATTTCCTTCTTTTTGCCGCATATAGGGCTAAATCGATGAGGCGCTCGCTATATCCCCACTCGTTGTCATACCAGCTCATCACTTTTATCAGATTGCCGTCAATTACCTGCGTGCAGTCGCTAGCTACGATGCTGGAGTATTCTGAAGTACAAAAATCGCTGCTGACGCGACTATCGTCGTCTACGAGCAAAATTCCTTTCATCTCTTTAGTGGCATAACGGCGGAAAATTTCATTTAGCTCCTCAGCACTCGTCTGCTTGCGCGTTAGCACCGTTAGATCAACCATCGATACGTTAGCCACCGGCACGCGCACAGATTGCCCGTGCATCTTACCGCTTAGCTGCGGAAGTACCTTGCTAATCGCTTTTGCCGCACCCGTCGTAGTCGGAGCGATATTAAGAGCCGCGGCGCGTGAACGGCGAAAATCCTTGGCTTTTACATCGACTAGACTCTGTCCATGCGTATAAGCATGAATTGTCGTCATCAGACCCTTTTCGATGCCAAGCTCATCGTCTAAAATTTTTGCAATCGGAGCCAGGCCGTTAGTGGTGCAGCTAGCGTTTGAGATGACGCGTTGTCCTGCATAAGCACCCTCATTAACGCCGATTACGAAAGTAGGCGTATCATCCTTGGCAGGCGCGCTCATTACGACTACGCCGATACCGTTATCTATGAATGGCTTGCATTTTTCGCTCGTTAAAAACGCACCAGTACATTCAAGCACAGCTTCTGCGCCATCGCCTGCAAAATCAAGCTCCGCAGGCTCTCTGGTGGAATAGACGCGGATTTTTTTGCCGTCTACGGCTATGCATTCGTCGCTTATAATTTCTACTTTTTTACGAAACTCGCCGTGAACGGTGTCGTATTGAAGCAGGTATCTCGTAAGCTCGCGCTTAGCGGTATCGTTGATCGCTACAAGCTCTACATCGTCCCTGCTTAGCGCAATTCTAGCCGCGCACCTACCGATCCTTCCAAAGCCGTTAATTGCGATTTTTACTGCCATAAGGTTCTCCTTATTTGGGATGTTTTCAGCTGGAATTTTACTAAATTTGGGTTAATCTTTGATTAAATAAAAAGTCGCGAAATCTAGGATTTACTTTTTGGCTATATAATTCGCGAACTTTTTTTAAAGGAGAAAAAATGAGACGAATTGTATTCTCGTCATTAGCGGCAATCGCGCTTTTAAGCGGATGCAACCAACCTAAGGCCGATACGGCTCCGCAGCAAAAGCAAGAGTCCGTAACGCATACGATCGTATTTCTACTCGGAGAGACCGGGGATAAGCGCATCAGCCTTAGCTCGAACGATATGTTCGCAACGGGCGTGCTAACCGACGAAAAAGGTAAAAAGCATAATCTCAAGCGCGCTGCTTCCGCAAGCGGCATAATGCTTACGAACGACGAAGGCATCGAGCTTCTTTTCAAACGCGGAGAGGGAGTGTATACGCCGGGAAAAGGCAAAAAGGATATTCCGGTAACCTACACCGAGCACGAGCACAAAAGCGGCGAAATGATGTAGCCGCGGCGGGGTTAAATTTAAGCGCCCGCAAAAGCGAATTAAATTTAACCCCTCATTTCTGCTTCTTTATCCGTAGCAAAATTTAACTCTCGTTTCGACCTCTTTGATCTGCGCTAAAATTTAACCTTTTATTTTCGCTTCTTTCATCTACACAAATTGAGCTTTTTTGCGAATTTAAGTTTGTGCTCACTGAAAGCAAGCTCCGCGAGTTCAAAATCATTAAATTTTACGAAATATCCATTTGATCTGCGCTTTACCAGCGAATTTTTGATTTTCAACCGAATTTCACTTCAAATTCGCTAAACTGCGCTGAAATTTTAGCAGGCCGGTGCAAATACGGCGCAAAACAGATCATTTATCGAGATTGCCGCATGGATAGCATTAAATTTTACCTAAACGATTACGAAATTGAGCGCGAAAGCTTTACCGAAGTCGTCGTTGCAATAAACGGCGAGCCTTTGCTTGAGCTGATTAGGCAGCACGAGCAAAGCTTTGCGGCAAAGGACGGGCAAGCTAGCGTCGCGGGAAGCTATGCTTATTTGAGCTTGATCGATTTTGAGGAGCTATTTTTGCGCGCCGCGCTTGAAGCCGATTTGGCGCAAGATGAGCGGGATGTCGTCCTACTGGGCTGTCCGTGCGGGATCTGGGACTGCTGGTATCTCGCGCTTAAGATTAAATTTGAAACGGAGACGGTTAATCTTTACGAGTTTAAAAACCCGCGCCGCAAAGATTGGCAGTATGGGCTTGAGTTTAAATTTGACCGCGTGAGCTTTGTGAGCGAAATTTCTAAAATCGCCTCTTTTAATAAGCTATAAAATTCGCAAATTTAACGGCACGCTCGAAACTGCGGCGAAACAAACCACCCTTTGCCTCGGCAAAATTTAGCTTTAAAGCGGAATGGCTGCCGCACAAACTCATAGTATTAAAATTTTTGCCTCGCTGTTTCGCAAAACATCCAGCAAAATATCATAAAATTTGCCCAGCCTTAGCTTTAAAATTCCGCCCCTTTTGATGACGACAAAAACCTGCCCGCCTCGCTCGCCCAGCGCGTCGTAGAGCGCGTCTAAATTTGCGATATATTCGGGCTTGAAATCCAGCGCTGCGGCAAACAGCGCGAAAATTTGATCTTTGCGCCTAATCTTTGCGCCGTCGATGATGATCTTTGGGGCGCTGCGCGTTTTAAAATTTAAACTCATTGCACGCGCTCGAAGCTTTCGTAATGATCGGCGGTGTAGAAGATCAGCCCGTCGTTTGAAAATATCAGCCGCTTCGCGCCGCGCGGGCCGCCGCGATACTCGATGTCGCACTCGCGCCAGATCCGCCCCTTTTTATCAGGTAGCCTGCGCTCGAAATTGCCGAAACGATCGCCGCCGATGCTCTTGCCACGCGCGTATCGCCACAGATCGCCGCCCTGCCAGCCAAGCTCGCCGGCCTGCTTTTTCGTGATGAAATTTTGCGGCAAAGTGCCCGTACGGCGGATATGAGCGCTCACGCACTCCTTGCTTATGCAGGGCTCGTCCGCGAGCTGATTTTTAGAATTTTCGGCGGGATTTTGCGAGTCTGAAGCTTCGTAATCTGTGCTGCTCCGCCTGTGGATATCCGCCTCATCTTTAGAATTTGCCGCGGCGCGCTCGTTTGCTTGCGGATGAGATTTTAAATCTCCTAAGTCTGCCCCGAGCCCTGCTCCGCCGTCTGCGCTTCTTGCACCGTCTATATTCGTGCTATATGCGCCCTTTTCGCCGCGCTCATCTTTTGCACCGACGCTACTTGCAGGATTTTGCGAGCTTGAAATTTTACGATCGGTGCCGCTTTTTAAATTTTGCGCGCCGCTTTTACGCGACGCAGCATCCAGGGTTTTGGAGGTAAAAACCCGTTCATCTTTAGCCGCGTGGCTGCGCGAATTGGAGATCAAATTTAGCACCAAAAGAAGTACTACAAAAATTGCGAGCGGGATCAGCTTTTTTGCCACCGCTAGCCTCTTTTGCGGGTCGCGAAGCGAAAATAGAGCACGATCGCCGCTACTATCGCGCCTAGAGCCAGCGGAGCGATCCACGGCGCGTCCTTGATATGCACATAGAGCTCGCGCACGAAATCACCCGCATAGTAGCTCAGCAGTCCCATCACAAGCGCCCAAATGAGCGAGCTTACGACATTGATGACGCTAAATTTTAAAAATGAATATTTTGTGATACCGATCGCGATCGGCACGAGGGTTTTGAGGCCGTAGATAAATTTTTTGATTAAAATTATGCGGTCGCCGTATTTACGAAATAAAATCTGCGCCAGAGCGAGGTTCCGGCGCTGTTTGCGCAGATAGGGCATGATCTCTTTTTTGTTGTAGCGGCTTACTAAAAACAGCCCAGAATCGCCTATGAAGTTCGATATGCAGGCGATTACGATGCATAAGACGATATTGAGCTCGCCGGCCGAGCTTAACACGCCCGCCGCCGCAAGCGCCAAAAATCCTCCGCCCAGCGAATACAAAAACAGTATCAAATACCCCCACGTATGGAGGTTTGCAAACATCGATTCCATCGAATCCTTTCATTAGATCGTATAAAATTCTATAAATTTTGACTAAAGCAGCTTTAAAATTCGGTGCGAAAATTTCACTATAATGCCCCACGACACTACTCGATTTCGCTGCGACATTAAATTTAAAATTCCGAGCAGCTGCCGCGAAATATAAAATTTTGCCGCAAAATATTAAGCAAAATTCTAAAATAAAATTTCTAAGCATCAAGTAAAATCATCGCAAAATTTAATAGTAAAATTTTGCAATTCTAAATTTAATGACAAAATTTCGACTTCTTTAGAATTCAAAGTAACTTGCGAATTACGCAGGATTTACGCGATATCCTCAAATGCCTCCCACTCCGAGAATTGCAATAAAATTACGCACCTAAGTCTATTATTCTGCAGAAATCACGCGAGCAAAATTCCAAGCTGCTAATAAAACGCCCATAAAGCAAAATTTTTCGCTAAGCTATGCGCCTTAGCATTTCTAGCTAAATTTTACTCATCTGCGCCGATTACTCGCATCAAAAGTGCATAGCCCTCAGTATTTGGATCAAAAGCGCGGTCATTTTTAGTCTCCAGCACCGAACCACCCAGACTCACTCCCGCAAACAGCCCGCCTTTATTCGTAAAGACGTACATATCTTGATTTAGCACGTCTAAAGAGCCAGAATCGGCGCTGTAGTTACCTGCTACCGCCGTAGCGTCGCCCGAGAGCGTGATTTGGGAATTTCGCATTTTTTGGATTACATCGTCATGCATTACGAAAATGACTAGATAATTATCCTCATAGCCGATCTGAAGTCCTACGCTGGCGCTGCTGATCTCAGCGCCGCTTACGCTATGCGCGCCGTCGTTATTGTAGATGATGATCCCCTCGCCATACATTCCGCCTATGATGAAGCCTAGCTTCTTGACGCTCGGAAATATCACTATCGCACGGGCTTGCTGCGCTAGGTATTTATACTGCGTGTTCGTGCGCATCACCGACGAATAGGCGCTCGCGCTATCAATGATGAGCTCATCCTCAGCAAATGCCGCGCTAAAAAGCAAAAATAAAGCGATTATAAATTTTTTCATTTCATACTCCTTATTTGGCTATCTCTACCGCGCGAAGCTCGCGTATGACGTTAACCTTGATCTCGCCCGGGAATTGAACCTTATCTTGGATCTCCGAAGCGATCTCTTTAGCGACCAAAACCGCCTCATCGTCGTTCATAAGCTTGGCGTTTGCGATGACGCGAATCTCGCGACCGGCGTTGATCGCGTAGGCTTGCTTGACGCCCGTTTTGCTCATCGCGATCGCTTCGATGTCGCTAACGCGTTTTAGATAGCTTTCTAGCACCTCTCGTCTAGCGCCCGGGCGCGCGGCACTTAGCGCGTCTGCGGCACACACTGCGGCGCTTTCTACGCTGGTAGCCTCCTCGTGACCGTGGTGGGCGTAGATCGCATTTATCACCACCGGATGCTCTTTGTAGCGGCGGCAAACTTCGGCGCCCAGATCCACGTGCGAACCCTCGTACTCGTGAGTTAGCGCCTTACCGATATCGTGAAGTAGGCCTGCCCGCTTGGCCAGCTTTTGATCTCCGCCCGTTTCTGCGGCGATGATGCCCGCAAGATGCGCGACCTCAAGGCTGTGCGCAAGGGCATTCTGTCCGTAGCTCGCGCGAAATTTAAGCTTGCCGATGAGTTTTAAAATTTCGGGGTGAATTTTGCTAAGGCCTAGATCCATTACGATATTTTCGCCCTCTTCGGCGATGCTAGCTTCAAATTCGTCGCTTACTTTTTTGTAGATATCCTCGATGCGCGCAGGTTGAATTCTGCCGTCCTCGATAAGCGTTTCGATGACGCGAACGGCGATGGCGCGGCGGTATAGATTGTGCGAGCTTACGATAATCGCATTCGGGGTATCGTCGATGATGACGTCCACGCCCAAGGTCATCTCAAGCGCCTTTATGTTGCGCCCCTCTTTGCCGATGATGCGACCTTTTAGCTCATCGTTTTTGATATTTACGACGTTGATAAGCCGCTCTGCGGCGAACTCGCCTGCAAAGCGCGACGTAGCCTGCGCCAAAATATAATTCGCTTTTTTTCGCGCCTCTTTTTTGGCTTCCTCTTCATATTTTCGCACGATGTGAGCGATGTCGGTGCGGCTTTGCTCCTCGACCTTCTTAAGCACCTGCGCGCGCGCCTCATCCTGCGTAAAGCCCGCCACGCGCTCCAAAACTTTAAGCGCTTCGGCTAGCTTCTCTTCATAGCTTTTCTTCAAATTTGAGCCCTCTTCGTAGAGGAATTTCGCCTCTTTTTTGGCGCTTTCGAGCTCTTTTTTGCTGTCTTTTAAAATCTCTTGCTCGGTTAGAAGCGCGTGCTCCTTTTTGCCGAGCTCGTCAAATTTAACGTTAAATTCTTTCTGCAGTTTGCTTGCCTTATCTTCGTATTTTTTCTTAGCTTCAAACTCCGCTTCCTGCACCGAAATTTTAGAATTTCGCAAGATGCCCTCGGCTTCAAATTCTATAGCTTTGGCTTTAGCCTTGGCTTGTTCGACGAAGAAATCGTAATTGGCGTTATTGATCTTTCTAGCTACTAAGTATCCTGTGCCAGCGCCCACCGCAAGAGCGCACAAGGCGATTAAAATCTCTATCATACTTTCCTCTTTTTAGGTAATTTTGGCTCGGAGTTATGTAAAAATCACCCTTTACGTCGTGATCAAGCGATAAAATTTCGCTACAAAAGCAGTCTTTTATACTCACGAACGCGATTGCGGGCTTAAACTTAAGACCTGAAAAAAACATATCGTAAAATCCTTTCCCATGTCCTATTCTAGCCATTGCGCCATCCACTCCGATAGCTGGAACCACGGCTAGATCGACCTTCTTAAAATACCCGTTTTGCGGAAGCGTCTGCCGCAATCCAAAGCGTGAAATTTTAAAAGGCTGGCGCAATCTTACCATTTTTAAGCTAATATCCACCATAAACGGAACGTAAAATTCGCAGCTTTTTGATAGCTTTTTTCTTAAAATCAAAACGTTCGGCTCGTAACTCATCGGCAAAAATATTAAAATTTTACGCGCTTTTAAAAATTTTATCAGCCGCTCAAGCCGCCATAAAAGTGCGTAATGCTCGCATCTAGCCGCTCGCGCGGCGTGAGATTTTAGGCGCGATTTACAAATTTTTCTAAATTCATTCTTTTGCATAGCTTAAGCCTTTTATAAAATTTTAACGCTTATTTTAGCTAGTTTTTGTATAATCTTGCGATTAAATTTTAAGGTTTATTATGAAATTTCGTTTTTTTCTAGCGCTTTTTACGGCTTTTTTCTTTCTTGCAGGTTGCAGCGATGATGAGGATAAAAAATCAAGCGATACCCCGACCGAGGCCAACGCCACGCAGCCGCAGTCCGAAACCGAAGCCGTAATCCAGGTCGATTATACCGCTCCTTTTACACTTCAGCTAAGTAACGGAAAAATTTTAAATATGCAAAAGACAAAACAGGGCTTTCATATCGATAACAACTCCACCGTGACGCTATTTGCATTTTTTACGCCGTGGTGCGACGCCTGCGCCGTGCAGGTAAGCGCGCTAAATGCCGCCAAACAAGCTTACTCGGGTAAGCTTGACATAATCGGCGTGATGATCGGTGATGCAAATTTAGACGATGCAAAAAATTATGCAAGCGCACACGAAGTAAATTACGCGATCGCTTACGGCGAAGGAACGGATTTTTTTACAAAGGCGTTAGGTGGCATAAACGAAGTGCCGTATATGGCGATATACGACGAAAAGGGCGAGTTTAGCGCGCAATATTTCGGGCTGATGCCGGAAGAAATTTTAATGACCGAATTGGAGAAAATTTTTTGATGTTCGAATTTTTTAAAAAAGGGCTTAGCAAGACCATAGACGCGATGCGAGGCGCGAAAAGCGAAGATAGAATTTCAAAAGAAATCCTAGAAGAGATGCTGCTTGAAGCCGACGTAGGCTACGAGCTCGTGGAGGAAATTTTAGAAAAACTGCCCACAAAAAAGCTAGTCGCAAAAGATGATCTCAAGGGCGTTTTGAAGAACTATTTCGATTACGAGATCGCTAAAGCCGCAGATGAGAAGCCGTTCGTAGAGCTCATCATCGGCGTAAACGGCGCGGGCAAGACCACGACGACCGCAAAGCTTGCAAATTTATATAAAAATAGCGGTCAGAGCGTGATTTTAGGCGCATGCGACACCTTTCGCGCGGGCGCAGTCGAGCAGCTGCGCAAATGGGCGCAAATTCTAAATCTACCGATCGTAGCGACCGCGCAGGGGCACGATCCCGCTGCTGTGGCGTTTGACACCGTTAGCTCAGCTAGTGCCAAAAACATCGATCGCGTCCTGATCGACACCGCCGGACGCCTGCAAAATCAGAAAAATTTAGCCGCGGAGTTAGAGAAGATCGTGTGCATCTGCGACCGCGCAAAAAGCGGCGCACCGCACCGCAAGATCATCGTGCTCGACGCCACTCAGGGCAATCACAGCGTCGCGCAAGCCAGAGCGTTCAACGAGATCGTAAGGCTCGACGGCATCATCATCACGAAGCTCGACGGCACGCCCAAAGGCGGCGCACTTTTCGCCATAGCGCGCGAGCTGCAGCTGCCGATACTTTTCGTCGGCGTGGGCGAGCGGATGGAGGATTTGGCGGAATTTAACTCGGATGAGTTTGTAGAGACGCTGGTGGATGGGATTTACGCTTAAACTCTGCATGTCTGCGTAAATTTATATTCATATTCTCGCTAAAGAAGTTTAAATTTACGTGCCGAAATGCTCGTCAAATTTTGCCGCTCGATTATCTTAGAACAAATTTTACTTAGAATTTTACGATTTTCGTTTTAGAATTTTACAAAATTTTAGCTCACGCACTGCATAAAAAACGCGCTCGTCCACGTCCGCTCGCACCAAAATACGTAAAATCCCTCCGCCATCAGCAAAGCAGCGCACCTATAAGAATTCTTCAATGATCTCAAGCCGCTTAAATTTCACGGCTATCCTCTGTCCGCTCGCAAAGATAAAATCATACTCGCAAACGCCTTCCGGCTTTAGCGAAAATTGATGAACTATCAGATCGTTATTTTTAAAGCTCTTGTCGTCCGTTTTGAAGCGGACGGCTAGGACGTTTTTGAAAATAAATTTAAAATTTCTATCCCCATATGGCGATAAAAATTTCATCGTTAATTTATCTTCGTTTTTTTAAAATGCCAAATTTAAATTCAGTCAAAACGGCGTCGTGAAGGGTCTCTTTCGTATTAAACAGATACCTTTTCGGATCCAAGACAAACTGCCTGATAGGCTTTGCTATTTCGTTTTCATTCTTGCGAAGCGACTTAAAATAATCGTCAAAATACCAAATACCGCCCTTTCTTTTTATTTTCGCCGTGATCATCCGTCCGTCCATTTGCGCGTTTTTCTTAAATTTTACTCACGTACACTGCATAAAAAACGCGCTCACCCGCGTCCGCTCGCACCAAAACACATATAAAATCCCGCCGCTGCCGAAATATACCTCGCCGTCTTGCTCGCAGCTTGGAAGCTCGCTGTCAAGCTGCATCAAAAACTCCATCTTTTCGCCGCATATCGGACAGCGCGACACCTGCGCGCCCTGTATCCACGAAGGCTCGCCGTCGATGCGCGCGAGGTTTTGCCTGCTGTTTGACATCCCCCAGTCCTGAGCCGCCCAGCGCGACGGCGTAGGCGCAAGCGCAACCTCGCACTCCATGTGATCGGCTCGTCCTGCACGTATTCTACCTGCGTCCTATTTCCGATACGTCGCGGCATACCCTGCGCGTCGTGCTCGTAAAATACTACCTCGCCCTCGTTTATCTCTCTGACGTGCGCGGCGAGGATTAGGCGCGGTAGCGAGCGCACGGGCAAGTCATGGGGTAGCGGATCAAGCGTAATGAGATGAAATAGCGGATTTTGCGCATCGCCGTCCGCCTCGTCCAAAACCCCGCCTAGCCTATATCTCGCCTCGCTGCCCTCAAACCACCAGGTCGGATGATGCTTCGCCAGATGCGGCGCATAGGGCGCGCCGAAGTAGCCGCGCGGAAAGATTATGTGATACGCGCGCTGGCTGCAGTATCTTTTGAGCCTGAATTTCTCGCCGCCAAAGCAAATTTCATCGTTCGGCGCTTTTTGTGATTTATCGGCAGCTAGCTCGTTTGAGTTAAATTTAGAGTCGTGTTCAGCTGCGCACGCTTTAAAATTTTGGCTCGCTGCCGATTTTAAATCGCCAGCGTTAAATTTAACGGCGCTTGCCGCATCGCACGCTTCATCTAAATTTTTGCGCGATAGATCGCACTCATCCGCTTGCAGCGACGCTGAAGTAGCGCCGTCCGGCTCGTTTGACATCCGCGATACGTCGCGCTCGCTAGGTTGGGTTTGCTTGGCGCCGCCGCATTTGCCCGCATCCATTTTTAAAATTTCATCCCCTGCCGCTTGAGCCGCGCCGTCTACGTCAAATTTAACCCGCTCAAAAGTAAATCCCACGACCTCCAGCCAGTAGCCTATATATTCGAGCAAATCGCACGGGCGATCGAAAAAATCCTCCGCAAGCGCGAACTCGCAGGCAAATTTTACGTTTCGCGGATCGCGGGTCTGAAGCAGGCAGCTAAAAATTTTTTGCTTATCGTCTCTGCTCGTCTGCGGACCTGCAAGCCTCTCGCGCCAGAACTTTGAGCTCTCGTAACTAAGCCCGCGCCACGGATACTCCGCGTAATACGCGCTCTCGTTCGGCTGCAATTTAAAAAGCTCGCCAAGATACGGGTGCAAAAGCGGCGCAAACTCGAGACTCGCCGCTGCGATGACCTCTTCGGCGTTTTTCCAGCGTGCGCTTTTTTCATCTCTGCCGCGTTGCCATGCGTTTTCGCCCGCGCTTTCGTCCGCCTGCGCCGAGCGCGCATTCTCTCCCATCTGTGCCGCGCTTTCGTCCTGCTTCGTTTCGCGCCGCCCTGCTGCTTCTTCGCGCAACATTTCAACCGCCGTGGCGATCAGAGCTTTAAAATCCTCCTCGCCCACATAGCCCAGAGCGTCCTTTAGCAGCGTGCCGCCGTCCCTCCGCCCGCGCAGCAGACTGTCCGCTAGTGTAAAATACGCCGCCGCATCACCTTGCAGCCGCCAAAACCGCTCATATAAACCGGGCACTCTAAAGCCGTCGCGCTCAAAATCTCGCGCCAAGCTTAGCGCCTCATCCCGTTTATCCATCTTATTTCCTTTTGCGATTTTATTTTGATAATTTTATCGTAAATTTAAGTTAAATTTTGAAGGCGGCTTATTTTATATGTCAAAATTCTATGGAAAAATATGAGAGATTAAATTCGGCGACGAATTAAAATTTAGAAGTATGCCGAGCCCCGTAGAGCCCGGCTAAATTTTAAAATAGCTCTTAAATTTAAAAGCTATCGTCTCTTTTTTCAAAGATCAGATGCAGCACATATGTCACGGCGAAGGTCAAGGTGCTAGGCACGATCCAGCCGAGCATCGAGTCGTAAAATGGCATTTTCTTCACGATAAACGTAACAAGCGGCACCGAAATCCCCAAAATATCAAGTCCGTTTATGACGCCCTCGACGACGCAAACATAGACGCAGGCGCGGTAAATCAGCTTGCTCGAATCGATCCACGGATTAATCAGCGAGAGGATTATCAGCATGATCGAGATCGGATAGATGGCGACGAGCACGGGGATGGAGCCTTTGATGATGGTCGTAAGGCCGAAATTTGCAACTCCAAAGCCGATCACGCACCAAGCGATCGCCCATGTTTTGTATTTGATCTTGCCTTTCGTAAGCTCCTCGAAGTATTCGCTAGCCGAGCTTATAAGACCCAGCGTCGTGGTGATGCAGGCTAAGAAAAATGCGCTGCCTAGGATCACGACGCCAATTCTTCCGAAGTAATAATCGCTTACTCGCGACAGAAGCTCCGCTCCGTTGATATTCGGCATATCTTTGAAAAGCTCCGCGGAGGTCGCGCCCAGATAGCCCAGCATAAAATATATCGTCATCAGTATGACGCCCGACATCATTCCTGCTTTTATCGTGGAGGTTACAAGGTGCTTCTCGTCGCTCACGCCGGTTGCTTTGATGGCGTTAATTACGATGATTCCAAATGCCAGCGACGCAAGCGCATCCATCGTCTGATAGCCCTCTACGAAGCCCTTTGCTGCGGCATGATCGACATACTCTCCGCTAGGAGCTACGAAGCTTCCGATAGGAAACAAAAATCCCGCGCCGAAAAGTAACAAAATAAGCGCCAAAAGTATCGGCGTGAGATATTTTCCGAGCAGATCGACGAGCTTTGAAGGGTTCATACAGATGTAATAGTTCAGCGCAAAATATGCGGCAGAATAAATAAATAGCCAAATTTGAAGACGATCTTCCGCAATAAAAGGCTTAATCGCGATGTCAAAAGGCATATTCGCCGCGCGCGGTATCGCAAAAAGCGGCCCGATAGTAAGATACAAAAGCGCGGTAAAAACGATCGCAAACACGGGATCTATGCGGCGCACCAGGCTCTGAAGCCCCTTAGCGCGCGCAATGCCTGCGACGCCGAGCACCGGCAGAAGCACCGCCGTAGCGCAAAAAAACATTATCGCGATATAAAAATTCTGTCCGGAATCCTTGCCTAAGCCCGGCGGAAAAATAAAATTTCCCGCACCGAAAAACATCGCAAATAGCGTAAGCGATATCGTCAAAAACTGGCTTCTACTAAGCTTGCCCTTCATCTTAAACCTTCTTTAAATAAAGTGAAGTTTGTATTATAGTTATAAATGTTTAAAACATATTTAAATTTAGCCTAAATTTAGCCGCAAATCCTTTGTTCCGTGATTTTTGATCTCGCAAGCGGCGCGCGGGGCGGCTAAAATTTTAAAAATTTTAAGTATAATTTCACGAAATTCAAGGCTAAATTTAAGCAAAAATGAACGAGGGATAAAGATGGCGAAGATTAAAACTACGATTTTTGAGTGCCAACACTGCGGCAATCAGCAAAGCAGATGGCTCGGCAGATGCCCCGACTGCGGCGCATTCGATAGCTTCGTCGAGCTCAAGCCCGCTCAGATCAAAGCGCTAAAAGAGATCGAAGGCGAGCTTGCCCGCACCTCGTCCGCAAGCGCCAAAGCGATCAGCGAGATAGAAATCGAGCAAATTTCGCGGATCGACACCAAGGATAGCGAGCTAAATTTAGTCCTCGGAGGCGGCGTCGTAGAGGGTTCGCTCGTGCTAATCGGCGGCAGTCCGGGCATCGGAAAATCCACGCTGCTGCTTAAGATCGCGGCAAATTTAGCAAGCGGCGGTCGCGCCGTGCTTTACGTAAGCGGTGAGGAGAGCGCCAGCCAGATTAAAATGCGCGCGCAGAGGCTTGGCGCGATAAGCGAGCAGCTGTTTTTGCTCACCGAGATAAATCTGGGCGCCGTGCTTGAAGAGGTGGAGCGCAGGGATTATAAGTTTATCGTCATCGACAGCATCCAGACGCTTTTTAGCGACAAAGCCCCCTCTGCGCCCGGCTCGATCACGCAAGTGCGCGAGATCACGTTCGAGCTGATGCGACTTGCCAAAGCGCGCGGGATTTCGATCTTCATCATCGGCCATATCACCAAAGAGGGCTCGATCGCAGGCCCGCGCATACTAGAGCATATGGTGGACGTGGTGCTGTATTTCGAGGGCGATGCGAGCAAGCAGCTTAGAATTTTACGCGGTTTTAAAAACCGCTTTGGAGCTACGAGCGAGGTGGGGATTTTCGAGATGGGGCCGCACGGACTCGTCAGCGCCAAGGATGTCGCGAGTAAATTTTTCACGCGCGGCAAGGCGGTAAGCGGCTCGGCGATCACGATCACGATGGAGGGTACGCGCGCGCTCGTCGTGGAGATCCAAGCGCTCGTGTGCGAGAGCGGCTATCCGAAGCGCAGCGCTACGGGCTTTGATAAAAACCGCCTCGATATGCTTCTAGCGCTACTTGATCGCAAGCTTGAGATCGGGCTTGGCGGATACGACGTCTTCGTAAACGTAAGCGGCGGCGTCAAAATCACCGAAACGGCGTGCGATCTCGCCGTCGTCGCGGCGATCGTAAGCAGCTTCAAAAACCGCCCGATCAGCAAAGAAAGCGTCTTCATCGGCGAGGTGAGCCTAAACGGCGAGATCAGAGAGATATTCAACCTCGATGCGCGCCTGAAAGAAGCCGCGATGCAGAAATTTAAAAACGCGATCGTCCCGATGAAGCCGCAAAACGCGCAGGGACTTAAAATTTTTCACGCTACGGAAATTACGCAAATTTTAGATTGGATGTGAAATATAACTATGAAAAATAATCAACTCTCAGAATCAATTAATGTTGTTGGTACGTTCTGTCTATTATTTATTATAGCAATTGAAATACTAATGCTAGTGGTACTTTTGTGGTTAGATAAGCAAAATTTTATCCCAGCGGTTATAATATTTACATTAGGATTTATTATACTTATTTTAGTAAATAAGAAACCTCAACTATTTGATAGATTAGATAAAATATTTAAAAAGTGGGGTTTTTTATCATTCAAAAAGTCATCTATAATTTTTATTATTCCATTTGCTATCTCTTTTGAAATTTTGAGTTCTGCAATAGCAAATAATTCTTTAGCATTACTTATATTGATTATTTGCATGATTATTTATTGTTTTTGCATATCATATACATTTGTATCAATGTTATATGTTTTTATTGTAATAGTTATTTTTTTAGTGAATGTACCTACTTTAATAATGCCATTGATTTATTTGCTACTGCTTATTTATTTGCTACTGCTTATTTCTAGATTTAATCTACCAATAAAAATAATCATATATGTACTTTCTCTTTTGACATATTTAATCATGATCGCACAACTTATTTTTAAATTTCCCCAATTTATTATATTACCAATATTACCATCATCTAATAATTATGATACTATTAATAATTCATCGCTTTTAAAATTATTAGTTCCAATGCTTTATGGTACATATATTTGGCTTATAAGTTTTATTTTGGCCGATGAAAAATTATCAATATTTGTGAATGAAATAATATCTAGGTTTTCTGCTATAGTATTATTGTTTATTGCATTTCTCAGTAATGATATGTTAATAGAAATTTTTACCAAAAAGACACAGCTTCCAGATAAGCAAGTAATTAAAATTATATCTATGGCTATACAATATTTTACAATACCTTCATTACTTACACTGATATTTTTTAAAATTAGAGATTACTGGAAAGAAGCTTTGCAAGGAAATTCATATGACAATAAATAGATAGATTTATTAAGTTTTAAGGAATATCAGTGAAACCGAATTGCATCGTCAAATTCGTCATTTTGTTTTTCATCAGAGCGCAAAGCTTAAACGTTAAATTTAGTAGGCTCGACGCCGTCGTGTCGCGCGCTTACGCCAAATATGGGGCGGTGTTTAAGCTCAGCGTGCCGCTACTTACCGCAGCATCGGTATTTGCGCTGTTTAACCTATACGATTTTGCCAAAGCAAACTACGCGCTGACGATCTTTTTGCTCGCTTTGGGCTCGCCTCTGCTTGCGTATGGCTTTTTTAAGGCGATAAAATCGGCGATGACCTTCGCGCTATTTGTGATCCCCTTTGCGGCGGTGTTTGCGATCATCGCGGTTACGGGTGCGCAGAAGCTTGATAACTCGCTAAATTTCAACATCGTCTTTCCGCTGTTTTTCACCATCGTGTGGTTTGCGATGTCGGTGATCGCCGACGAGGACGTGGCGCAGATTATGAATAAGATCGTATCGAAGCTCTCCACGCTTTTCGTGACGATTTTCATCCTTTACAACTACGAGACGCTTCACGGAATTTTAACCGCGGGCGCGGGAGGGTATCGTGCGGGCAGCGACGAGCTAAACGCGCTTGACCTGGTATTTATGACGATTAGATTTTTCACGCTGCCTTCGATTTTTACATTGATGATTTTTGAGATTAAGGATTATCTTTTTACGAGATACGACGCGTTCGTGCAGGCTCAGCAGGAGCGCATGCAGGATTTAAAAAATTCCAAGGGCTCGAAGTAAAATTTTAAAGTTTAATTCAATCTAATTTTGCGCGCCGTAAATGCTCGCAAATACTAAAGATTGCGACCGCCGTGTGCACGCTGGCTTAGGCGCGGCGGTGGGACTAATAAAATTTGAAATGAGGTTTTAGGACAAAATTTGATATGGAATTTTAATGACACGCCGGTTATGCGCGGGTTAGAATTTAAAGCCGCGAAGCTTCAAATCCCGACCCACAATCAAAATTTAAAATTCTAAAAGAAGCTGTATATGTCGTCTAAAAGGAAGTATTTTTTATCGACGGTGCCTTTGTAGAAAGGCTCGAAAGTATCGTTATACGCTTTTTTGAAAAAGCCCTCTTTGCTAAGAGAAATGAGCGCTTGATTAACGGCTTCTGCGAGATCTGCGTTGCCTTTTTGCATCGCGATGCCTAAAAATACGTTCTCGCCAAGACTTTTGATATTAACCTCGACGCTAGGATCTGCGACCGGATAGACCATCACAAATAGATTATCGTCGCACGCGCCATCGATTTCGCCGCTCTTTAACCGTTTGTAGCAATCGGAGGAATTTTTGCAATACACTAGATTGTAGCCGCCGTCCTTTTGCATAAACGCTTCGCCCGTCGAGCCGCGGATGACGCCTACTTTCTTACCTCGCAGATCGCTCATTTTTTGGATATTGTCGCTTTTTCTGGTTAAAACTCCGGAATTTACCGAAAGATAGGGCATCGAAAACTCATAATTTTTCTTTCTCTCCTCAGTAACGCTTGCAGCCGCGATAAGCATATCTGCCTGATTATTTTGAATGGACGGAAAGCGCGCTTGCGCCGATACCGGTATGAGCTCGATCCTGCCGCCGGTATCGCCTAAAATTTTACCTCCGATTGCATTAGCAAGCTCTACGTCAAAGCCCTCAAAGCCGTTATCCGTAACTCTACTAAATGGAGGCTCATTTTCATAAACAGCGATACGAATGACTTTACTCTGCTTTATTTGGCTTAAAGAATTCGCAAGCGCAAAGATGCAAGATAAAAGAATTAAAAACAGCGATTTTTTCATTTTAAACTCCTTTTTTATTAAAAAAAGCTGTAAAGATCGTCGAGTAAGAAATATTTTTTATCGACGGTGCCTTTATAGAAGGATTCGAAAGTATCCTCGTAAGCCTTTTTGAAAAAGCCCTCTTTGCTGAGCGCAATCAAGCCTTTATTGATCGCTTCTAGCAGCTCCGCGTTACCCTTTTGCACCGCGACGCCCAAGAATACATTATCGCCTAAATTTTTTATATTGACCTCGACTGCAGGATCTACGACCGGATAGACCATTACAAAAAGGTTGTTGTTGCAATACCCGTCGATCTCGCCACTTTTTAATCTCCTGTAGCAATCGACCGAATCGTTGCAATAAGAAACATTATAACCGCCGTCCTTTTTGATATACGCCTCGCCGGTGGTCTTGCGGATGATACCGATCTTTTTGCCCATCAGATCGCCTATTTTGTGAATATTTGAGTCTTTTTTCGTTAAAATTCCCAAATTCACCGTAAAATACGGCATCGAGAAATCAACGCTACCTTTACGCTCTTCGGTGATACTTGCAGCCGCAATTATCATATCTGCCTGATTGTTTTGCAGCATCGGAAAACGCACTTCGTTCGTTACCGGTATGAGCTCGATACGACCGCCGCTATTGCCGAAAATTTTACCGGCTAGCGCGTTGGCAAGCTCGACTTCGAAGCCTTCAAAGCCTTTCTCGCTCGACTTGCTAAAAGGCGGCTCATTTTCATAAACGCCCACTCTGATAACCTTGCTTTGCTTTATTTCGCTTAAGGAATTCGCAAAAACAAAGATCGCCGACAATAGAATAAGAAAAAATGACTTTTTCATAATTTCCTCCTTGAATTTTAAATTTTTCGTAATTGTAATGTAAATTTTCTTAAAATTTCATTTTACTAGAACCGAAACTATTCCCTAAATTGCGAGTTTAGCAATAAAATTTCGCAACTAAAATTTCTAAACATAATGATAGAGGCTTTTTAAATTTTGCTACCTTGCGCCAAACCCTGCCTGCTCTCATTAAATTTTAGCGCTTCGCTATAAAATTTCGTGCGTCTATTAGTGCTGCAAAAATAGCACGCCGCTGCGAAATTCTATGGAATTTTATAAATTCTGCAACGACGCGTTAGTAAAATCTTACAATCTAAACCAAGCTCGCAAAGTCGGGCAAAATAGCAAGACTATGCGAGCCTTTTAATTTTACCTAGCGAGAGCACACAGCTATGCTTACTGCAAGCAAATGCAGGCGAGCTGTACCGCTACGACCGCCTAAAATAGGCTATAAAGGTCATCCAGCAAGAAATATTTTTTCTCCGCAGTGCCCTTGTAATACGGCTCGATCGCCTCATCATAGGTCTTTTTCATAAAGCCGTCTTTACTAAGCTTAATTAACTCGCCGTTTAAGAACTCGAGCAGATCCTTATTGCCCTTAGAAACCGCAATACCCAAGAAGTCCGAAACGCCCAAATTCTTAATATTTACTTCAGTGTCGCTATCTACGACCGCGTAGGCAAGAACTAATAAATTATCGTGTGCAAAGCCAGCACCCTTACCCTCTTTTAGAATTTTATAGCATTCATGTGCGGTAGCGCAATTTATGATTTCAAAACCTTCTTTTTTAAAATATGCCTCGCTAGTCGTACCGCTTTCTGCAATGATCGGCTTACCGTGTAAATCAGACATAGTTTTGATCTTATCGCCCTTGCGGGTTAGCACGCCGATATTTACTGCGAAATACGGCGTCGTAAAATCGACCACCTGCTTACGCTCATTTGTGATCGTAAAGGTCGCAAGCACCATATCTACTTTATTCTCTTCCAACACTTTTAAACGCTCACTAGCCTTTACGGGCACGAATTCCACCTTGCCCGCCTTGCCGCCGAATATATCTTTTGATAGCGCCTCGGCTAGGGTCACCTCAAATCCTTGAAATTTGCCGTCTTCAAATTTACTAAAAGGCGGTTGCGCCTCAAATACACCTACGCGCACACTGCCCGATTGCCTAATCTCAGATAGGGTATTTGCCACTACACTACTTGTAAATAGCAATAAAATTCCCAAAATTATCTTTTTCATATGGTTCCTCTAATTTGCAATAATTATAGCCTAGTCGCACATTCGCGTCGCTTCGGCAAGCCCTCTTAAACCGGTCGTATATTATTCGCTCACTTCTCCTTTCGAGATTTTTTAAAATTTCTTTACTTTGAAATTTTGCAGCGCATTTTACGCAAATTTCATTTAAAATACATTTAATCTGCGCCGTGATTTAGATCCCAATCAATCTCTCCCAGACCGTGCGCGCGTAGATATTCGTTGCATCTGCTAAAATGCTTGCAGCCAAAAAACGCTCCTCCCGCAAGCGGACTGGGATGCGCGGCGGTTAAAATGAGATGCCTCTGCGCATCAATCAGCGCAGATTTTGCTTTGGCAAAATTTCCCCACAGCATAAAGACCAAATTTTGCCGCCTCGCGCTTAAAATTTTAATCACGGCGTCGGTGAAAATTTGCCAGCCGAAGCCGCTGTGCGAATTCGCGCGGTTCGCGCCCACGCTAAGGCTCGCATTAAGAAGCAGCACGCCCTGCTTCGCCCAGTAGCTCAGATCGCCGCTTTCAGGCTCGCTGATACCCAGATCGCTTTTAATCTCTTTGTAGATATTTACGAGGCTGGGCGGAATTCGCACGCCGCGCGGCACCGAAAAGCTAAGCCCCATCGCCTGATGCGCGCCGTGGTAGGGATCCTGCCCCAAAATCACCGCGCGCACCCGCTCAAACGGGGTGAGATTAAAGGCATTAAAGATCAAATTTCCCGGCGGATAGACGATCTCGCGCGCCTTTGCGGCGAGAAGGTTTTCCTTGATCTTCGCAAAATACTCGCTTAAAAATTCCTCTCTAAGCGCCTCTTTCCAGCCGCTCTCGATCCTCACGTCGTCTAAGTTTATCTGCATGCTAGCCCTTTAAATTTTAATAAATTAACGCTCTAATTTTACAATAAATTTTAAAAATAGTACCGCTCGCACGCGCCGCTGCAATCAAAGGCGGATCGCACCGCCGCCGCAACCGATCCCACCGACTTATAGGCGCCGCTATACGATCACGATCAAAAGCGCCATAAATAGCAGCAGGGCGATCGTCTTTTTATTATCGTTAAGCAGGGTTTGCGGATAAAAAGCAAACAAAACCGCGTAGGCAAAAAGCGCGATTGCGAACTCCCACGGGTTATTATCTCTGAATTTTAACCTATAAATGATCGCCGCTACGAAAGATATATGCGAAAGCAGCGATAAAATTTGAGCCGGTTTCATACTATCTTTGTGATCTCCTAATTTTATCAAAAACCCACTATATCGTTATTTTATCTACTTTGATAAACGTCCGTAAGACTAAAGTCCAATTTTTCAAATTTTTAAATTTTATCCCAAAGCTTTTAAATTTATTTTTCAACGACGATATCAATCGGCCGTAAGTAAATTTAACGCACGCTATTAATACCCCATTTTATTTATTTGAACTATATTAAGTTTTGGATAAAAAATAACCTCGTGATCATAATCGTCCGGCTGTCCCCATTCGTGCTCTTTTTTGTGCCATATTCGCCTTTTATCATTCACTATTGCCGTTATATTTAAATTTTTGATCGAACCATATATCAAATACTCCCGACTGCCGGCATAATGATAAGACGGCATCGCCCACGATAGTTTAAATTCGTGCAAATTTGTAGTTTCAGCTATGCAATCGGACTTGGAAACAAGCTCATAGCCCTCTTGCAGCATTTTTTGTTGCGTCAAAATAAAAGGCTTATCCGCCTTTATAAAATGCGCGTAACAGATACAAGTCTGTATTTTTTCACTACACGATAAAGGAGGACTTTTTTTGCGATAGATAAGCAAAGTTTCTCCCTTCGTATTTGTTAAGGCTTCAAATTTAGCCAAATTTTTATTTTCTATATATGAAAAATCCGTATTAAGGGGTGAAAATAGAAAGGCTATAAATAAAACAAACAATATCAATGCCGCAAACGGTAATATCAATGCTGCGAGTATGACGATCTTGATGACTTTCCACAATGTTTTTAATATCTTTACTGCTTGCATTAAGATTTACCTCCTCTCTATTTTAAAATTTACTGAGGTATTTATAAACCGCGCCGCCGATCTTAGCGGCTTTAAAATTTCATCGCGCAAGCTTACTTCTAAGGCCGTAATACGGATAATCCATCGCCGCAGCGGCAGCCTCTCGCGCCTGGACGCCTGCAAATTTTTCGATTACGCAAAGACCAAGCTCTATGGAGCTACTCACGCCGCCAGCGGTGATGATCTTGCCTCCTGCGGGCAGGCTCTCGCGAACGAGCCGCTCATGCACCACATCCGCGCAGTAAGGCGCCAGCAGATCGTAGCAAAACGGATGTGTGGTCGCGCGTCTACCTCGTAAAAACCCCGCCGCGCCCAGAAGCAGCGAACCGGTGCAAACGCTAAACTTATACTTCGCATCGCGCGCGGTCGCGAGCCACGAGATGAAGCCCGCATCGTCTTTAAGGCGGCGCGTCTCCATACCGCCGGGCACAAAAACCGCATCAAAGCCGCCTAGATCCGTCGTGATCTCGCCCGCATCGATCGTAAGGCCGCCGCTGTCCGAAACCTGTCGCTCGCGCGAGCAAAACCTCATCTCAAGCTGTGGGCGGACGGCTTTGAGCCTTAGCATACAATCGTAAAATCCCACAAAATCGAGGTGTGTCTGTCCGCCAAACATCACAAGCGCTAGATTTTTCATGATCCGTCCTTTAAATTTATCGTTCGCCCAAGCTTTCGTTTTGCCGCCGCTGCAATTCTCGCCGCCGCAAGTCGTAAAATGCGCGGCGGCTAAATTTTGATACCGCAGGCTGCCAAAAACCCGTTCAAGCGAATTTTAAATTTTACCCGCATTAAAAACTTGCAGAATTTGACCGCCCGCGAATAAAATTTCAGAAACGGTTTAAATTTTGCGCGCCTTTTATTCCGCTTTATTCAAATTAGAAAAAGCTCGCACGCCCGCATAGTGCAGCCTTTTTGAAACATTCTCAAATTCTAAATTCCAAATCCCCTCGTCGTATTTCCATTCAAACGGCGTTTTGTAATTCGTCCAAATTTCATACGCGCGTTCGTTTAGCCGCTCAATCAACGCAGAAATCCCCAAATCGCCGCCCGCTATCTCCATCATCAAATGCCAGTTGTCCAAATCGGCGGGGTCGTCGGTGTGGATGGATTTTTCGCGCGGAAGATAATACACAAAATCGCCCGTATCAAAGGGGAAGAGGGTATGACACAGCGCAATGCCGTAAATATCTTGGGCAAATACGGTCGGAAGCTGCTCGTCCGAATAGCCGAAAGTTGAAACGTATAAAAAGCTGCGCAAGATGCTCGCTAAATTTCTACAGACCGGCGCAAAGGCGTATCTGCATACCTGCTGCGTTAAGGCGCCGTTTCGAATAAAACTTATGGCGCTATCGATCTCTCTTCTTCTTGCTTGCACGTATTTTATCTTTTTAAATCGCCAGGCCTGCAAAAGCTGCAAAGAATTGTCGATAGCTCGCAGATGCTTATCTCTTTTTTCATCCGCCATGCCGCTTAGCTCCGCGATCCTCGCAGCGGCCTGCCTCCAAAACGGAATCAGGGTTTTTACCCATCCTAAGTAGCTAAGATAAAGCGCATTCGGCTCCTCTTTTTCAAAAGCCGCTCTCATCTGCGTAAGTTTTATCATCGCAGCCCTCTTATATCAAAATTTTATCCCGCGCGCTACTCTTCGCTTTGCGTCTTCTCTCCGCTCGCCATGCAGCTTTGGAATATAAATTTATGCTCCTGCGGCAGCGCATCGTAAATTTTACCGGCAAGCTCGCGGATCTCCCAAAGTGCCGCCTTGCTAGAGCGCAGAGCAAGGAAGTTTTGCAAGCTACGAGCGTTTATGCTCCAGCTAAGCTCGCTCTTGTAGCACTCGGGCAGGCAGTATTTTGCGATATCAAGGCTGATCGGGGTTTGTAAGATTACGCGCAGGTTTTCAAGAGCCGCGATACTTGCGTTATCGACCGCTTCATTGCCCGTAAGCACGATGTATCGCGCGGCGTTTTCGAAATCGCCTTGCGCGAAGCTGTCCTCGCCGCGCAATTCTTTGAGAGTGTAGCGAGTGGATTTTACGCTAAGGCTTGCTAGGCGGTGGCGTGCCAGCTCCTGAAGCAGCGCGCGAGAGATGCCGCTGATGTAGAAGTTGTAGTAGAGGTGTTCAAGCGTACTTGAGTGCTTGAGCTGATTGCCGACGCGATCTATTAGCGCTAGGTCTTTGACGCCGCCGCAATCGCCGCGCTCAAAGCTCTGCCAGCAGGTGCGGATCGCGTTTGAGCAGACCCAAAGCGGAGTGAAATTTAGAAGTTTGACTTGCATATTTTGCCTTTGGTTTTGAAATTTTTGAATGATTTTAGCGTTTCGGGACTTAAAATTTAGCAGGGCTCGGCATTTGTATTTTAAAATTTACATTCATCAAATTTACCTTGCACCGAGATACAAGGTAAATAAAATGAACTTAAGTATAAGGCGTAAGAGATATTTTAATATTGAATTAATACTAAAATACTATTTTGTTCCCGAGAAAAACTTTTTATCCTCATTAAACTTATAAATTTCTTTAGCATTTTTACAATTCTTATAGGCGTTGCTATTTTCGTTTAATTTATCAAAATCGCATTGTTTGAAAACTTTTTCTGCCTCATCGGGATGATTTTGATAGTATTCTAAAGATTTAACCTCCGTATTATCGCAACCCACCAAAAAAGCAGCGAACGCAAGCCCCCCCCAGAGGAACATTTTAGGATTTTTCATTTCATTCTCCTTGTTTGAAATTTTACCTAGTATTTTACCATCTGTTTACTTTAAGAATTTTGAATTACTGCCATTCTACCTGCGCGGTAAACAAATTTAACGAAGCTTTGATACCGCCCTTAAGCTACATTTCGCTAAGATTGCGGCTAAATTTTAAAAAAGGTGCAAAATGAATGATAAATTTAGCAAAATCGGCTTCATCCTCGCCGTCGCAGGCAGCGCCGTAGGGCTCGGTAATGCGTGGAAATTCCCCACTTTAGTGGGCACCAACGGCGGTAGCGCCTTTATCTTGCTATATCTTTTGCTGACGCTTTTGGTTAGCTTCGTGATTTTTTTAGCCGAGATCGTCATCGGCAGGCTAAGCGAAAGTGATCCGGTGCGCGCATTTGAAAAGCTCGCGCCCTCATACAAAGGCGCATGGAAATACGCGGGATTTTTTATGATTAGTGCGCTTTTGATCTATGCTTTTTACAGCGTCGTAATGGGCTGGATCCTAAAATACGTGGTCTCAAGCGCTTTTTATCTGCCAAAAAGTATAGATGAAAGTGGCGCAGCGTTTAACGCACTTTTAGGCAGCGATTTTTTAAGCGTGGCGGTGTGCTTTACTATAGCGTCGGCGTTTTGCTTTTTCATCGTATCTAAGGGCGTTAAAAGCGGCATCGAGCGGCTTAATGTCTGGATGATGCCTGCGCTATTTATTTTGCTGGTTTTGATGCTAATTTGCGCCGCGAGTTTCGATGGATTCGGACGTAGCGCAAAATTCTTGCTAGTGCCTGATTTTTCCAAGCTTAATAAAGATAGCATTCTTTCGGCGCTAGGACTTGCGTTTTTTACGCTTTCGCTGGGCGTTACTACGATTATGACCTATGCCGCGAGCCTACCTGCGCGCACTAATATCCTAACCTCAAGCATAAATATCGTCTGCATTAATGTCCTAATCGGCGTGATGATGGGGCTTATCGTCTTTACTTTCATCTTTGAATTCGGCGGCGATCCCAAAGCGCAAGGTCCTGGGCTAGTGTTTGTCTCGCTGGTGGTGCTTTTTTCAAAGCTCGGTGCGATCGGAAATATCCTAGCCTTTTTATTTTTCACCTCGCTATTGTTTGCGGCGATTACTTCTGCAATTTCGATGCTGGAGCCTGCGATTTATTATCTCGTAAACTCCCGCAAGCTAAGCCGAAAGCGCGCTTCACTTTTAGTTTTTGCCGTGACGTATGTTTTAGGGATATGCTGCATTTTGGGTTATTACGGGGACACGAGCGAGTATTTTAGCCTAGGTGGCAAGAGCTTTTTTGACATGCTTGATTACCTAACCTCGAATATCTTAATGCCTCTTAGCGGCATAATTGTGGCGATTTTCGTAGGGTTCGTGATCAAAAAACGAGCCGTCGAAATTCTACTGCGCCCATATATGGGACGAATGGGCTTTAAGCTGTGGTATTTCGTGCTACTGCGCTTCGTGGCGCCAGTCGCGATCGTAGTGATAGCACTCAATCAGCTAAAAATTTTAAATTTTTAAATTTTGTAAAGCAGGTGGATAACATGGATTTAAAATTTGGCGCTAAAGCAGTTCAAAAGCAATGCTCCAAATTTCATAGCGAACTTGCCGCGATCCGTGAGCGGCCATGGCGGCTGTCAAAAATCGCGTTTGGAATTTTACGTCTGAATAGGAGCATGCG
>NZ_CALIMY010000058.1 GCF_938045205.1 uncultured Campylobacter sp. | reverse complement strand
AAATTTTATCTTGCGTCACGACAAGCTAAATTTTATCTCGCGGCGAGTTAGATTAAATTTCATCCGCCTAAATTTTATCTCGCGGCGAGTTAGATTAAATTTCATCCGCTGCGGCTGCATAAATTTACGGCACGCTTTTTCATAAAATTTTATCTGCAAGCGGGTAAAGAGCGTCTATTCGGTGCTTTCCGCTCTTTGGCTTTCGCTTGATTAGCTTTTCTTGCTCGCCGCTAAAACTTGCGCCAAGATCGCCGCTAGCGCGATATTTAGGCTGACGCAGAGCCCAAACAGCGCCACGGCTTTAGTGGAGCTGAAAGCGAGCGTGAAAAAGGAGATTATGCTGGTTAAAGACGCGAGCGTGATGCCGAAAATTTTATCGCTAAGCGCCATCTTATCGTTGTTTGCAAAGATCATATAATCTATCCCCACGGCGCCTGATAGGATCAGCGCAAAGATCGCAAAAATATTCACGCTCACGCCGAATGCGCTAAGCAGGGCAAGCACGGCCAAATTTGTCGCAAAAACGCAGATGACGATCAGCCACGCCGTCCGCGCGCCGAAAAACGCCCACAGCAGTGCGAGCGCGAGGGCGTATGCGGCGCATTTCAGATACAAGGCGTTGATTTTGATCTGCGAAAACGCCTCGCTTATGGCGCTTCGCATATTTAGATGCAGCGTGCCCATCTGCGCGGCAAGCTCGCTTACGGCAGCTTTATCGCGCACGCCGCGCAAAAAAGCGATATGCGGATCGATGCTCGGCATCGCGGCAAAAAGAACGGAGCTCCTAGCCTGTTCGTAGCTTAAAATAGGCGCATCTGCAATCTTGGCAAAGTTTGCGTCCACGAGCTCGCGGCTAAGTCCGAGATTTAAAAATGCGCTTCTATCGTAGTTTGCAAAGGCCTGCTTGATAAAGCTCTGCGTAGCTGGATCCAAAATCGGCGCGCCGGTGTATGAGTCCGCAAGACCGCGCGCTACGGCCTCTTTGGCTACCGCGCCCGCGTTGTTGCCCACTATCAGATCGAAGCTGGAGCCTCCGATGCTTGCGAGCTTGGCGCTCATCGCGATCAGGTTTTTATCCAAGCTCGCGTATTCGCTGACGTCGTCCTTAAGCTCCATTCTGAAATACAAAAACGCAAGCAGCGCCGCGCAAACGATGGCGAGCGCTTTTAGGCTTAGGTTTATCTTGCAAAGCGCCTTTGCGTAGAGCTCAAGAGCTTTTGCAAAGAGCGGGGCGGGGCAAAATTCCGCTCCTTCAAGAAGCAGCGGCAGGGCGAAGTAGCTAAAACAAAACGCCCCCGCAAGTGCGGCTATCGCAAAGATCGCGATCTCTTTGAGCAGAAAAAACGGGCTAAATAAAAATACGAAGTAGCCTCCTGCGGTGATGAAAAACCCTAGAAGCAGGATGTTTCGCATGCTTTTTATCGAGCGAGCTTCGATGCGGCGCGAGATATTTGCGCCCAGCCAGTGCACCGCGTAATCTAGCATCAGCCCGATTAGGCTCGTCGAAACCACGGCGCTTAGGATGTGGATCGAGCCGCGGATCGCCATCGTAGCCGCTACGCCGCAGGCAAGCCCGAAAAGTGCGGGCAGCAGCAGGCAGAAGATCCGTGCGCGCGAAAATGCCGCCAGCAGCAGCGCCGCGCACAGGCTAAGCGAAACGGCGCCCGCGACGGAGCTTTCGCGCACGCCAGCACTTTTACCCAATGCGCTAAAAAGGGCGGTGCCGGAGATTAAAATTTCGCTTTTTTGCGCCTCGCGCACAAGCGCGCTAAGCGCGTCGTCATTTGCTTTCGGAGCGAGCTTGGCCGTAGCGAGGTAGTGCGGCGCGCCGTCAATGATCGTAATAAAGCGGTTTTGCGCAGGATCGAGCTTGATAGCGCCGCGAGCGCCGAGGCGCGAGTGAAGGCTAAGCGAGAAAAAGTCCTGCGAGAGGCTAAGCGGACGAAATTTTGAATAAAGCTCACGCGCGCTACGCTCAAAAAAGGCCTGCGGATCGCTTTTTAAAAGCTCCACGCTAGCATCATCGAGCATCGCGGGCGCAAAGCGCGCAAGCTCGCTCTGATACACTCTCGCGTCCTTTACCTCATAAATTATGCTCTCAAAAAGCCCGCTTTTTTGCATATCCGCAATGAACGCGTCAAAGCTCGCTCTCTCCGCACTTGCGACGATGATTTGCCTCGCGATCTCGCGGTTGAAATCCTCGACGCTCTGTTTCTGCTCGCCCGAAATTTCAATACCGCTCAGCTCATAAAAATCGGAATTTACGCGGTTTAAATTTAGCGCTATAAAGGCGCAAAGCGCGATGAAAACCGCGCCGAATACCGTTAGGATCGCGCTCTTACTCATCTAAGCTCACGACGCCCGAAAATACGTTTTCGCTCACGTCGCCGTTAGCGCTATTGATCCGCAGCACTTTGACGTAGGCACCGCCCTCGATCACGATATTTTTAAAGATATTTTGCAGCATCCCTTTTGGGCTTAGCTCGGCGCGCCACGCATCTTTGCTGCCGCTTAGCGCGATCGAGAAATTTTTGCTAAGCCGCGCTACGTCCAGGCGCGAGATCGCTAAAAAGGTGTCCTTATCAAAAAGCGAATCGGCGCTTTTGATCCACGCCGCGCCGCTACGCTCAAAAATGCCGTCCGCGCCGATTTTTAGCTCGCTTCGCACCGGCTCTAACGTCGTCCAAAATAGCTCGCCGCCTTTGATCCTAAACTCGCCGCTACTTCGCACGGGCTCGGCAAAGCCCTCGATACTGAGCGTTTCGCTAAATTTGCCGCCGATATTATCAGTCTTAAGCGCCAGATCGCTTACTTCAAGCGCGCTCGCAAGTCCCAAAATCGCCAAAAATAAAGCTAAAATTTTCATCGTAGTCCTTTAAATTTATGCTCGCTAAAATTTCATTGCCTGTTATCGCTGGGCAAAATTTCATTTGCCGCGGCGTTTTTAGGGCGGTCTCGCTCGGACGCGGCTTTGCTTGCCGTCGAAATCTCATTTGCTGCCGAAATTTTATTTGCCGCTGGAATTTTACCCGCGGGATTTTTCCCCGCCAAAATTTTATCCGCGCACGCCCTTAGCTGCGGCGGTATCTCATATAGCGTCTTTTTAGAGTCAAGCTCCACCGCGGCTTGCGACGTAGTTGCCTTGGCTAAGAGCGCGCCGGATAGGCTTTTGATGCGGTAGGAAAATTTTATTATCGTGTCGCACTCAAGCAGCTCGATGCTCACCGCAATCTCGTCGTCAAAAAGTATCGGCGCGATAAATTTAAACTCCATTTTGATAATGGGATATATAAATCCATCATCTCTCATCTGCATATATGTGTAGCCCGCGTCGCGCCAAAACTCGCATCTAGCGTCCTCGCAGAGCTTTACGTAGTTGCCGTGCCACATCACGCCCATCGGATCGGCGTCGTAAAATCTGGCGCGAAATTTATACTCTTTCATTCTTCTCTCCGCTATGAAATTTTTCGTCTTGCGCGGCGGATTTTGCAGCGCTCAAATTCGAATTATTTAAATTTAGCGCAGTATCCGAGTCCACCGTAATTTTTAAATTTGACGCCGTATCGTTTAAATTTGACGCAGCGTTTGAACCCGTCTCGCCGAAATTTTGCGCGCCGTCGCGCTTTGCAGCGCTCGCATTTTTTTCTTGCGCCCAAAAATCAAAGAAATTATACCACTGAGAAGGAAATTCTTTGGCATAAAGCTCGAGCTGCCGCACGTAGCTTTTAAGCGGCGCCGCTACAGATCGCGCCTTATCGCGGCTTTTTAGCGGCGCAGGCAGCGGCTGCAGCCGAAGCTCGTGGCCGCTGCGCCCCTCGTAGCACCATAGGCTAAATAGCGGCGCGTCCAAAATTTTAGCGAGCAGATAGCCGCCGATCGGGAAGTTCGCGCTGCGTCCTAAAAAATCCTCGCTTTGAAATTTATCCGAGCCCACTGGCATACGATCGCCCATTACCGCGATGTGTTCGCCGTTTTGCAGAAGCTCTTTGATTTGCAGCATCTCGCCGATACCGAGCTCGCCGACGTAAAGAATTTTCACGCCGCCGCCCATTTTTTCAATAAATTTCATAAAATTTTCGCTGTGTTTGCGAAAGATCAGCACGTTGATTTTTATCCCCGCCGTGCTTGCCGAAAGGGCGCGCGCGATCTCGGTGTTGCCGAAGTGCGAAGTGATTAAAATTTTGCCCGTTCCGTCGCTTAAAAGCTCCTTCATGCCGCTTTGCACCCGTATTTGATCTAGCGCGATCTTACCGTTCCAAACTGCGATTTTTTCGCACAGACTGAGGGAAAATTTATAAAAATTCGCGTAAATTTCGCGAATCTTGGGCTCGCGATCAAGCGCGCGCCGCAAAAACTCCCTGATTGCGCGCCGTTCGTTTTTAAGCAGCGCAAAATAGATCGCCGAGATGCAAAGCGCGGTGCCTCGCATGCAAAAATCGGGCGTGTGAAGCGTGACGAAGCGGGCTAAATTTAAAAGCGCCGCGCCCGCCTTTTCGTTGTTTTCGCTCCAGTGCTTAGCCATCGCGCCCGTCCTTTGCGGCGGCATGTTGCGATGAGGCTTTTACGAGCGGGTTTTGCGCTGAATTTTCCGCCTGTGAGCTTTGTGCTGCGGCTTTATCGCCGCATTTTTCGGTACCAGCTTTTTCGTCTACGCCGCCGTCCATCTCCTCTTTTGTATTTTTGTAACTATCGCGCCGCGCGCCGCTGCAAAGGTTTTGTCTCACTAGCCCTTGCAAAATTTCATCTGCGCTCTGCTGCGAAACATCCTGCAAGCCGCGCTTTTTAAATTTATCGCAGGCGCGCTCTAGCGCGATTCTTGCAAGCCAAAGCGGGAGCCCGCAAAATAGCCTCGCGTGCATCAGCGAAATTCCGAAATTATCCCGAAACGGCGCGAAGTGGCTCACTCCGCCTGCTTCGTAGCGCACCGCCAGATCGAGCCATTTTATCTCTAGCCCCGCGCGCACGGCCAGGATTAAAATTTCGGCATCAAAGCCCATTCTGCGGTTTTTGGTGCGGGGCAGAAGCGGCACGATCCCCTCTAGCGGGTAAATTCTAAAGCCGCACATCGCGTCTTTTATGCGGTGCGAAAGGGTATTTATCACGCACCAAAAGTTCATTATCTTGCGTCCGTGCAGGCGGGATTTGGGCGCGCTTTCGTCATACACGGGCGCGGCGCAGATCAGCGCGGCGGGCTGGCGCGCCGCAAACGTCAAAAATTCCTCGCATCTGCTTACGTCGTGCTGAAAGTCCGCATCGATCTGAAAGGCATGCGTAAATCCAAGCTCCTTCGCCCACGCCAGTCCGTCGCACACGGCAGCGCCTTTGCCGCCGTTTTGCGCGCGGGTGTAAATTTGAGCCGCAAGCCCCTTTAGCGCACCTTTGCTCGCTTCGTCGCTACCGTCGTCCACGATCAGCACGGGCGCGATGGGCGCCAGTGCATGCACGAGCTCGGCGATGCGTGCGGGGTGGTTGAAGTAGGGCAGCAAAAACGCGGGCTTAAAGGCAAATTCTTCCACTGGCGCAGACCTTGTCGTTTGAAATTTCAAAGCGGAGTTTGCCGCTCGCTTCGGTGATTTTGATCGAAATCTCATCGCCCGGGCGGATGAAATTCGTAAATTTTAAATTTTCTATCTTTTGCGTGCCGTCCAGCTCGTAACCGAGGGCTTTTGCGCAGATCAATACGAAGCGAAGCTGCATAAACGCAGGCACCAGCGCAAATCGCGCAAAGTGTCCGTCGAAATAAAAGTCGCTAGCGCGCACCTTCGCACGAAACTCACTCTCCGCGCTCCACTCAAAAACGGGCACCTCGTAGCGTTGCAGAGCGCTTAAAAAGTCCTTTTTGCTTAGCTTGCCCTGCTCGTTAAAAGGCAGCTTGCTTGCGATTTTGAAGTAGCGCAAAATCGCGCCGAATTCGGGCTTCAAAAAGGTCTTTAGCTCGTCCGTGACGCCCTTTTTGCCGCCTACGCGAAATGCCTGCTCGCCGCACTCGCTAAGCTTGATAAGAGCTACGGCGCGGTCGCGCTGCGGGTGCAGATCGATCCTGCATTCGCCGATAAATTCGTGCGAGCGGAGCTTGGCTTCGAGTAGATCGAGGCTCACGCGGTTTTCGTTGATTTTCACGGTGCGGTCGCCTCGCCCCAAAAGCGTGATCTCGTCTGCGCGCACATAGCCGAAATCGCGGCTTTCGAAGCGCTCGCACCAAGGCGAGCTGATCGTAAACTCGCCCGCTTGCGAAAAATTGTCGGCGGGCTGCTTTGCCCCAAATTTATCGCAAAGCTCGCCCTCTTGCGCAAATTTATCATCGTGTTTCGTCGCAGAGCTCGGTGCGGAGCTGTTTTCTGGGCCGGCTGCGGTTTTATTGCCAGCGTCTGCATTAAATTTAGACACCTGCTTGCCCGAGCGGTTTGTGTCTTGCCCGTCCGCATTTTGCTCGCCCGCACAGCGCGTTTTAGGCTCTGCCGCAGAATTTTCGCCGCAAGAGCTTGCCGCAGGATCGGCAGTAGCGGGTAATGCCCCATTGCGTTTTGCCGTGCCGCTATCGATATCTGTGCGGATCTGCACGCTTACGGGGGCAAATTTCTTAAGTCCCGCGCCTTCGTTGCAAGCGATCACGCCCGTTTCGCTGGAGCCGTAAATATCGACGATGTGAGCATTGCTAAGCGCTGCCAACCTATCTCGGATCGCAGAACTTAACGGCGCGCCCGCGCTAAAAATGGTGCCCAAAGGCGCTATGTTTGCGGCATCTGCATGCTCGCACAGCGCGCCTAACACCGTGGGCGAGCTGATCAGCACCGCGCCCGCAAGATCGGCTGCGAGGATGATTTCAGGGTAGTTTAGACCGCCTTTTTGCGTGCGCGAGCCGCAAAGCAGCGGCACGAAGATGCTAAAGGTAAGCCCGAACATATTTTGGTGCGAGACACCCGATAAAAATCGATCGCTTGCGCAAAGACCGAATCTTTCTACTAAAAATTCCGCCTCCAAAATCATATCGCGCAGACTTTTTTCGATATTTTTCGCCTCGCCCGTGGAGCCTGAAGTTTTGATATAAAATTTTTGATCCGCGCGCAGCAGATGCAAAGAGATAGCCTCTTGCTCGCACGGCGCGTGATTTTGCGGCGCGTTTTTAGATGAAATTTTAGGCACAGATTTTCCCGTACCCGGAGGCGAAATGTTTTCTAAATCATTAGGGCTGAATTCGTCTAAATTTTGCGCTGTGGCGAGATTTGGAATTTTCACGTCGCCGCCGAGATGAAATTCGCCGCTAAATTTGGGCTCTCGTAGCAGCACGGGCGCAAAATCCGCAATCAGCGCGCCGAAAAAAAACGCAATGAACTCCGCCGCGTCCTCGCCGTAAATTTCAATCATAGGCGCGCGCTTTTGCTCTTGCGTCTGCGCCGTTTGCGTGGCGTGCGCGGTATCTGTACCGCCGCTAGAATTTTCCGCGTCATTGAAATTTGCGCTTCTACTAGAATTTTCCGCGCCTTTTAAGCTTACCGATTCGCTCTGCTTGCATCCAGTTTTTGCCAAATCGCGCGCAAGAGCCGCCGCGGCAAGGATTTCGCGCTCGTAAGGCTTCAAAGAATTAATCAAATTTTTTAACATAAAATTTCCTAAAAATCATCTCGCCGCCGATCAGCGCGCCGATGAGGACGTATGAGATCGCGCCGCAGTAAACACTCCAATAAATTTTATCTCTCGGTAGCAGCAGCGCCGCGCTAAGTAGACCGTTTAGCACGAAAAATCCGAGCCAAATTTCGGTCAGCTTGCGCGTGTAGGCGCGGCCGTGCTCGTTGAGACCTGGCTGCTTCAAAAGCGCCAGACGCGTGATCGCAGGCGTCGATCTTAGGCTGAGCGCGAAAAGCGCCGCGAGCGAGAAATTTATTATGAGCGGATACAAGTACGCGAGCGTTCCGCTGCCAAAAAGGGCGCACAACGCAAAAAATGCCGCGCTCGCGCCCTTAATAGCGCGATCTTTACTTTCAAAAACAGCTCGCGCTCCCCATAGCGCGCTCATCGCCGCGAGCAAGCAGACCCGCACGCCGCCGTGCAAAAAATAGAGACCGAAAGGGTAAAACACGCTCAAAATTATGGTAGCTGTTTTTAAAAATATCGTTCGTCGCAATCTTTGTAATCCTTAAATTTAGCCGCGAGGGCTTGGTTTTTACCGCGGCTGGCTAGGCTTTTGCTGCTGCGATTTTGGTTTTGCCGTGGCGGTTTTTTGGTTTTGTTGCTAGCAGCGAGATCGTTGCGATCTATACCGCGCCGAGATACTTTAAATTTGACCTCGGCGTCACGGTTTTGTGCGCCATGCTTTTAAAATTTTAATTCAGCCGCGCCTGCCGCCTTCAAATTCTAGCCGCATCTTAAAATTTAGCCGCACCTTAATTTAACTCGCAGCGCCGCACTTGCAATTAAATCCGCTAAATTAAATTTAGCCGAAATTTTAAAATTTTGAAATTTTATGAAAACAGCGATCGCAAAAGAAACAATGCCTTTTAAAATTTCAAAATTTCACCTGGGCTCGCAGATTTAAATTTTAAAATTTTGATCCGCAAAGCGCTTTGCATAATAGCTTAAAAGCGGCAGGTAAGTGGGCTTTGTGCAGTGCCGCTTAAGCGCTAAGCCCGTAAAAGCCGCTCGCTCCATGCTTTTTCAATTAAAATGTTCGCCGTTTGCCTCGCACCTTTAATCAATATTCGCCGCACGTTATCAAACCGCCGCGTGCCGTCAAACAAACGACACCGTATGTTTATCCGCTCGCCCGCCGTCTTTGTGCCGCCGCAAAGTAAACTACCAAACCGCAACGCACGCGATCTTGCCGCGCCGCACGGCGAAATTTAACTCTCGCCGCCGGTATTTTCCCCGCTCGCGCCCTGATCGAGCTTTGCGGCTACGGCATCCACGATGTCGCCGAGAGTTTGGATATTTTTAAAATCATCGGGCATCAGCTTATAACCCGTGTTTTTCTTGACGTAATCGACCAGATCGATCGCGTCGATGCTGTCGATCTGCAGATCCTCGTAAATTTTAGCCTCCGGCACGACCTTGCTCTCGTCGATCTCGAAAAGCTCCACGAGCGCCTTTTTTAAAATTTCAAAAATTTCATCTTTACTCATTTTTACTCCTATTTTCGGCGATGTATTGCGCCAAAGACGCAACGGATGAGAAAATTTGCTTTAAATTTTGGGTTTTTGAGTTAAGCACGATGCCGTATTTTTTCTGCACCAAAAGCCCTAGCTCCAGCGCATCGACCGAATCGAGCCCCAGCCCGTCGCCAAAAAGCGGCTCATCGTCATTTATGTCGCCAGGCGCGACGTCTTCGAGGTTCAGCCCCGAAATGATCAGCTCCTTAAGTTCCAAAATTTCTTCGTTCACAGATTCTCCTTTTCATATAGATTTGATATTTTTTCGTAGAGTTTGCGTACGCGGATCGGGTTTGGGCGATCCGGCTCGAAGCCCGTTAGATCCAGCGCACACAGCTCGTAGAGGTCGTACTTCATCCGAACCTCGGGCGTATCGTACCATACTTGTCCTTTTTTTAGGCTTTTAGGATCCATTTTTATCGCGATGCAATTCATATTTTTTGCGAAATTTATCGCGATGTAAAACGCCGCTTTGTGCATGGCGATGCGATCTGCAGTGCGCGTGCCCTCGGGGAAGATGATTAGGCTTTCTCCTCGCTCAAGGGCGCTGCGGCACGCATCTATCATCGCTTCCGAGCCGGTGTTTGGGATGTAGCCTGCGGCTGCGATGGCAGCGGAGAGGAAGGGGTTTTTGCACAGACTTTCCTTGACTACGCAGTTTGCGCGCCGCACGTGAGCCAAAAAGATCACCACGTCAAGCAGGCTAGGGTGGTTTGCGATGATGAGAGTGCCGCTAGGCGGGAGCTTGCAGCGCCAGTTCACGCCGATGCTGCCGTAAAGACGCGCTAGCAGCAAAAATATGCGCCACGAGATCATTATAAAATCGCGCACGAAATTTCGCACGACCTCTATGCGGTTTAGCCTCAGCAGCGCTACGGGGAGGAAGAGCAGGTTGCCTATCATACACAGCGCGCCGAAGCTTGAGAAGGATAACGCGATGCCGATCTGTTTAAGCTTGCGCCTTATCGGATTTGCCTGCTTCATTACGCGGCGCCTCTTTCGGCGGGGATTTTATGCCTCTCGATGAGGATTTTACAGTTTTCGGCGATGATTTTGTGGTTCTCGGCGGGGATTTGATGGCTCGTCATGCGCGCGATCTCGATAAAATTTCTACGGCTTGCCGCTCGCCGCATCGCAGCGGAGTTTTCGCAGTTTTCTGCGCGCAATATTTCGCTTTGCGATGTGTGCCGAAGCAATAGAGCTTTTATGGTCTCAGCGGAGTCGATCTCAGCGCCGTGCATATGCCGAAACGATGGAATTTTTGCAGCACGCGGTAAACTGCGATTTTGTAGAATTCTTACCGTTTGCCGTATATGCTGCCCCAGTAAAATTTCCGCAGCTTGCCGCGTGCTTCGTCGTGCGTATTGCTGCGATGGAGCTTCTATCTTTTGTCGCACATATCGTTGCGGTAGAATTTCCGCGGTTTGCCACGCACGCCGTTGCGACAAAATTTCTGCGAAGCGCCATACACGCTGCTTTGACGCCGCCATACGACGCGCCGTCTGATTAAATTTATAGCTCGCGACGCAGTTAAATTTAAAATTCATCGCAACCGCCTTGCCGTGCGCATCTTGCCTGAGCGGCTACTCGGCTCATCGCGCGGCTAAATTTAAACTCGTAGCCCAAGCCTTGCTCTACTAAATTTATGAAATTTACAGCTTGCCGCGTGTACCGTTTCGGCTCGCTGCATCTGTTTTTATAGCGGAATTGCGCGGTGTTTTCTACGCGCCGCTGCGGTAAAATTTTTATAGCTCGCAGCTCGCACCGTTTAGGCGGATTTTTTTGGGTTCGTTGCGTATGCCTCGGCAGCGCATCTTCGCAGCGCGCCTCATTGCAACGCGATTTGGCGGCGCACGGCGCGCGCCCTTTCAGAGTGCTTTTAAGATGCGCTGTTTGGCCGAGCTCATGTTTGGTAGCGCGGCTAAATTTAAAACCTTCACTATATCCGCGTTTGGCGGAGCGGCTAAATTTAAAGCTCGTCGTTCTCGCCGTTGCGGCTCCGCGTGGCCAGGGATTTTGATCAAATTTGCTCGTCTCGCCGCGCTTGCTCATGCGATGAAATTTTACCATTTTAGCGCTCACGATCTTGCCTTAAAAAAGCTGCGATTTTGGCGGGATCTTTGATGCGCCAAAGATAGTCCAAAATCCCGTCGCTGCTGCGCCATTCATGCTTGCCTGAGAGGATTTTAGCTAAAAATTCCACTGCGGTATCTAGAGGGATTTTGCCGTCCCCTTTAAAGATTCGTAAAATTTCATTCTCGGCTTGTGGTTTTGGATTTTGCGCCTCTATGTTCTGTGCCGTTGCGTCCGCAACGTGCGGCGAAATTTCGATCTGCACGTCATCTCCGCGCTGAAGCACCAGAAGTAGGGCGCAGGCGAAGTCGCAGCGCTTTAGATAGTCGTTATTTGCCTCCTCAAAATAGCAGAGCAGGGCGATTTTGTCGCTATCCGATTTGCATTCGCCGTTCTTGCCATTTTCGTTTGCGTCCTGCGCGGAGCCGAACTCCCCCGCGCTTTCTTTTAGCCTTGCAGCCGCGATTATTGCGCCGTTTTCGAGCGCGCACGCCGCGGAGATCGTCGAAATTTCGGCGTGATTTTGCGTAAAAATAGCATTTTGCGCCGCGATCGCGTTGAGTACGCTGACGCAAAAGCTCGAAGGCGAGACGCTTTCCTCCATCGAGCCTAGCAGGCTAAAGCAGCGGTTGATCTCGCCCAGGCGCGAGCAAAAGACGAGCGGCATTCCTTCGCGCTGCGTCGCGGAGCTTTGCATCGCATGATCGCAGGCTCCCGAGCATTCGTTTGCTTTGGAATTTTGCCTCGCGGAATTTAAAGAATTATCATTTGAAAAATCCTGCGGCGACGGGTTTTGCGCGGTGGCGCGGCTTTTGCTCGCATCTAAATTTTGAGACGCGAGATTTAAGGAGCTTTCCTCGACTAAACTTTGCGGCGTATTTTGCGAAATTTCGCCTAAAAGCGAGATGCAAAGTTTTGCCCCAAGCCCCAAGCGGCGGCGTTGCAACGGCGGAATATGCACAAGAGCCGGCTTTTTCTTTAAAGCTTCAAGCGCTGAAATTTCATCTTTTAAGCGGGCAGCGATTTCTAAATTTTTTCCAGAACTTTTTTGTAAAGCCTCGCCCTCGCGCGCGGCGAAATTTTTATAAAGCTCCGCTGCCTTTTCGGAGCCGCGATCAAAACTGCGCGAGGGATTAAATTTAGACGCAACCGCTTCTTGTTTTAATCTCTGCTCCGAGTGGGGCTTAATAGAATTTTCATCAAAACCTTCTATAGCGAGCTCACGCCCCGCTTTTTCGTTATTCTCACAAGCCGTAAAATTTGCGGAATTGATGAAATTTTGCTCGCAGTACGAGATATCTGCAAAATCTTGCGTAGAATTTGACGTAAAATTATACGTAAAATTTTGATTTGCATCGCAAGCGAGATCGGAATTTCCGCCTAAATTTACTTCGGAAATTCCGTCCGAGCAAGCGGCGAAATTTTTATAAAACTCCGCCGGCTCGCCCGAAATTATCGCGCTTGCGTAAGCTACGCCGAAGCTTAGTTTATTTTGCAATATAGCCTCTTAGCGTGACGCCGTTCATTATCGAGCCTACGCCGCATTCAAACTCCTTGTCGCTCACGAAAACGTTTTTGTAATAGTAGCTCGTGATGTTTACGACCTTGTTGCCACCCTCTTTTTTGGCTCGGTCTTGAAAGCTAAGCAGTGCCGATAAAAACGCGCGGTTGCATGCGGCTTGATCGGTCTTGTTGACGCTGTTTGTTTTTTTGTTCGAGCTTAGCTGCTGCGTGATCTTTCTGCCTGCGGATTTGTTGCCGAAGTAGAATTTTATGTTCGGATCAAGCTTGGCTTTGGCGTCGGGCTCTGCGAGTGCCGCGGCGATAGGGAAGCGCATGATGTCGTTCTTGGCATAAGCCGCATTAGCGACGAAAAGCGCCGCAACTACGAAAAATAGAAATTTTTTCATTTTCTCTCCTTTAATCGATAAATTTTTTAAAAATCAAAGAGGTGTTCACGCCGCCGAAAGCAAAGTTGTTATTCATAACGTAGTCGGTCTTTATCTCCTGCGGCTTCGTGAGGTACCTAAGCGGCGCACATTCCGGATCGATATCACGTAAATTTAGATTCGGATAGAATAGCCCCTCATTCATCATCATCACCGAGATGAAGCTCTCCAGCGCCCCGCACGCGCCCAAAGTATGACCCAAATAGCCTTTGTAGGAGCTCACGGGCGTTTGCGAGCCGAAAATTTCATGCGTCGCCATAGATTCCGCGACGTCGCCTTGTCTGGTCGCCGTAGCATGGGCGTTTACATGCCCGATGAGATCCGGCGAAATCGCGGCGTCTTTGAGCGCCAGCTGCATCGCCGCGCGCATAGTCTCGCTCTGTGGGCGGGTGATATGCGTGCCGTCACAGGTCGTGCCGAAGCCCACTATCTCGGCGTAAATTTTAGCGCCGCGCGCAAGTGCGCTCCCAAGGCTTTCTAGCACGAACATAGCGCCGCCTTCGCCCAAAACCAGTCCATCGCGCGCTATATCAAAGGGCGCGGGGCTGAGGGTAGGGGTGTCGTTTTTGCAGCTTGTCGCGTAGAGCTTGTCAAACACGAATGCCTGGCTTGGGTGCAGCTCGTCCGCGCCGCCTGCCAGCATCATATCCGCAAGGCCGAATTTTATCGCTTCGTAGGAGTAGCCGATCGCTTGAGACGCGCTCGTGCACGCAGAGCTCGTGGGGATGAGCCTACCTTTTAGTCCGTAGTAGATCGCGATATTTGCAGCGACGGTGTGGGGCATCATCTTGACGTATGAGTTGGCGTTGAAAGTGCTATCCTTGCCATGCAGAATATCTATGACCTCGCCAGTAGCCTTTGCGTCGCCGCTGCAGCTACCCGCTGCGACGCCCATACGACCGTCCTTTATGCACCCCTCTTCTAAAAGACCCGCATCTGCCAGGGCTTCACCCGCGGCATCTACGCCAAACATCGCTACCTTGCCCATCGAGCGGGTATCTTTGCGATTCCAGTGCGCAGGCGGCGCGTAGTTTTGTATCGGCGCACCAAGCCTGGTGTTTAGCTCCTCGCCGAAGATATCCCATTCGCTCATATAAACTACGGCGCTTTTTTGATGCGCCAAATTCTGCTTTATGCTCGCCCAGTCTCGCCCGAATGCACAGACGTTGCCAAAACCCGTAATAACTACTCTATTTAACATAATCCACCGTCTATTTTAATAACCTCTTTTGTGATGTATGCGGAATTTTCGCTTAGCAAAAACTCCACCAAATGCGCCACCTCGCTCGGCTCGCCGATGCGCCCTAGCGGGATCGCGCTTAAAATTTGCTCGCTTGCAGCTTCGTTTATACCTTCGCTCATCGCCGTTTTGATGAGCCCTGGGGCTACGACGTTTACCGTGATCTTGCGGCTTGCAAGTTCTATCGCTAGCGATTTTGCCGCGGCGATTAGGCCTCCTTTGCTAGCGGCGTAGTTGCTTTGGCCGCGGTTGCCGGCAATTCCGCTAACCGAGCTCATCACGACGATACGCCCGCCTTTTTTGGCGCGGATCATCGGCATTAGCGCGGGCTTTAGGACGTTATAAAACCCGCCTAAATTCGTATCTATCACGCTTTGCCAATCCTCGCGTTCAAACCACACGAAGGAGTTATCCCGCGTGATGCCCGCGTTTAGCACGATGCCCCAGTATGCGCCGTTTGCCTTTATGTCTGCTTCGATACGCTCCTGCGCCGCAGCGGTATCTGCGACGTCAAATTTTAAAATTTGAACTTCCGCCGCGCCTGCGTCCAAGCAGCGCTCCGCCACGTCTTTTAGCTTTGCTTTGTTGCGCCCGTTTAGCGCCAAGCCGTAGCCCTTTTGCGCTAAATTTAACGCGCACGCCTCGCCGATACCGCCGCTTGCTCCGGTGATTAAAATTCTCTTAGCCATTTATACTCTTTAGCATTTCATCGTTCGGGTTCATCACGCTTAGCGTGGCGCTTGCGATATGTTCGCCGCCGCAGCGGATCTCGCAGTCGAAGATATATAACCCCTCGCCGTCGCTTACGCTCTGCCTCGCCGTCGCGATCACGCGCTCGCCCACCTTCAGGCTTGCGCGCGAAATATCCAGGTTTCGTACGCCCAGCAAAAACCCGAGCCTTGCCTCGCCGCCGTTTCGGTGACCCGAATAGGCACCTATGCACTGCGCCATGATCTCCATATATGCGTAGCTGCCGAGCTCTCCGTTTTCGGTAAACGGCGAGTCCTCTTTAACGCTAAACGCACAGCTCGCATATCCGTCGCTAATCTCTAAAATTTCATCTGCGAAGACCATATATCCGCTCTGCGGTAGGATACTAGAGGCTCTCATACGCGTCCTATTATGGTTACGGCGTTATCTCCGCCGAAAGCAAAGCTTAGATTCATCGCGGTATCTACGCGCGCTTTTTTGGCTTCGCATGCGAGATTAAATTTAGACAGCGCAGCCGGAATTTCGCTCGTTTGCGAAGCTTGATCCGCAATGTCTTTTAAAATTTTATCGTCCGCGCCATGCAAAGCTTTAGACGCAGCCAAAATTTCATCCGCGCTGCTTTTTGAAATTTCACCCTGCGCGTTTTGCAGAATTTCGCCGCCCGAGCTACATGAAATTTGATCGCTTGCGTTGTTTAAAATTTCATCGTTTCGCTCGCCGTGCCGCGTCTGCACGCCATGAAAAATTTCACCCTCCGAGCCGCGCCAAATTTTATCATTTGCAAAATTCGGCGGGATCACGCCCTGTCTGATCGCCTCGTAGCACACGGCAAGCTCGATCGCCCCCGCTGCGCCCAGAGTGTGTCCGGTCGCCCATTTGGACGAGCTTGCGGGCGCTAAGGGTAGGGCGGTGCTCATAGCCAAGGCCTCCATCGCGTCGTTGGCCGCAGTGCCCGTGCCGTGCAGATTTATGTAATCCACGCTTTGCAGCTGCGCCGATTTTAGCGCGGTTTTGATCGCCGTGATCTGCATGCGCGCGCCTGGATCGGGCTTTGTGATATGATAAGCGTCGGAGTTTGCGGCGTGAGCCAAAAACGCGACGTCGCTTATGCGTTCGCGCGAAAGCACGAATACGCAGGCTCCTTCGCCCAGATTTGTGCCTGATCGCGCCTCTGAAAACGGCTTTAGCGGCTGCTCGCTTAAAATTTCAAGCGCGCTAAAGCCCTGCAGCGTGAGCTCGTCTAATGCGTCGGCGCCGCCGAATACGACCGCGTCGCAAAGTCCCGCGTAGATGAGGCGCGAAGCTTCGATGAGAGCTTTGTTTCCGCTGGTGCAGGCGCTAGAAACTCCGATCGCGACGGATTTTAGTCCGAGGCATTCGCGGATAAAATTTGCGGGGTTTGCGTGGGAGTTGCGCTCGAAGCAGAAGTTTTTAAATTTATCGTTTGCATTTTTTGAATTTTTGGCGAAATTTTCGCCGTTCTTCGCAGAAATTTCACTGCGCGGCGCGGGGCTTTGGCAGCCTTGCGAGATGAAATTTCCCGAGTCTTTACCGCAAGCGAAAAATTCCGCATAGTTTTCCTGCACGCCGGTGTTAGTGGTCGCAAACACCACTACT
>NZ_CALIMY010000057.1 GCF_938045205.1 uncultured Campylobacter sp. | reverse complement strand
AAATTTCACATAAAATTTAGCGCTAAATTCTATCTTTGCTACGCTTACGCAGCGTTTAAATTTAATCTTGCCAGCGGTTACGGCTAAATTTTAAATTTTCAAACTTGCCGTTTAAAAGAGCCGTCATCTGAGGGAGTGCGCGCAGGCGGGCGCAAGCAAAAAATAGCCTCAGGCGCTGTTTTATCGCGGGCCTTCGTCCGCATCAAGTCATACCGAGCCGCCTTAAAGCCCCAAAACTCACGCGATTTCTAATTTTGCTATCGAGCCGCACCGAACCGCAGCCAAACTCGCGCGGCGAAAATCTAAATTTACGCTATAATCTTGCAAAACGGAGCGTAGAACTCCTGCTGCGCGACGAAATTTAAATAAAGGCCCGCAAATTCGGGCTTCTTAGCTTTCGCGCGGCTGCGGCGTAACGCTAAATTTAACGGAGGGCGCATGGATAAAGAGCGGTATATTTTTGAGAAATTTAGATCGAAGCTTAATGGTGATGATTGCGCCGTGATCGGCGAACGGGCGTATTGCAAGGATCTTTTTGTCGAGGGCGTGCACTTCCGCCGCGGCTGGCTGAGCCTGCGCGAGATCGGTGCAAAGGCGATGCTCGTAAATATCTCGGATATGATCGCGACGAACGCGCGCGCCAAATACGCCCTGCTGGGGCTTGCACTGCCGCGCGAGATCGGTACGCGCGAGATCGACGAGCTGTGCGCGGGCGTGAGCGAGACGGCGCGCGAGTGGGGCATACGGATCATCGGCGGCGACACGGTAGGCTCGGATCGCATCGCGCTTAGCGTGAGCCTGATCGGCAAGTGCAAGCGCCCGGTGTTTCGCAGCGGCGCGCGCGCGGGCGATCTCATTGCGCATACTGGCGAGCTGGGTAGCGTCGGGCGCGATCTGACGGTGCTTTTAAGAGATGAAATTTCGCCCGCTAGCTCGCAGACGCAAAACCGGGACGATAAAATTTCGTCGGTGCAAGGTCTAAGCGATGAGTCGCAGGGTCTGAACGCCGAGGCTTCGGCGACACAAAATCCTGGCGATGAGGTGCGAAGCTCGGGCGATAAAATTTCATCTGCGCGCGCCGAGCCGCAAAGCCTGGACGCCGAAAATTCGGCGCAAAATTCCGTGTCGCGGAGCAGAGACGATCGCAAGAGCCCTACGGCGCAAGATAGCGGGCTGCAAAGCGGCGGCTATGACGACTCTGCCGGTAAAATTTCTACGCAGTTCGATAACGAAATTTCTACGCAGAGCTTTGATGGCAAAATTTCTGCGCCGAGCCCTGATAACGGAAATTCTACGCAAGATTTGAATGCTTACACCGCGTGCAGCGTGTCGCAGGGCTCTATAACACAAAATTTAGATACTCACGCTTCGTATGACGGCTTGCAGGGCTCCGCGACGCAAAATCGGGACGCGGAGTTTTTTGAGCAAAATTTTACGACGCAAAATTTGAGCGTAGGAAATTCTATCGGAAATTTTATGGCGCAAAAATCCGCAGCGAATTATACGGCGCAAAGCCTCGCATGCGAAAATTCTACGTCGCAGAGCTCTGCAGGCGAAAATCCTGTGCCGGGTAGTGGCTCATATCGATTGCGCGAGGATCTACGCGCAAAAATTTCAAAAAATTCGCGCTTCGTCAGGCCCGTCTTGCGCGATAAGTTTTTTTACAAAGCGGCGAAGCTGATTAGCGCGGCGATGGATATTAGCGACGGGCTCGCGCAGGATTTGCCCCGACTGCTCGAGGCTAGCGGCGTGGGTGCGCGCTGGATCGCCCGTCCTAGCGAGGCTGCGATGCAAAGCGGCGAGGAGTATGAGATTTTATTTAGCTTCGCGCCGAAATTTTTGCCCAAAATTTACGCGATTGCCGCTAAAACAGGCGTTTCGATCAATATCATCGCCGAGGTTTGCCCGCGCACGCCGCAAAGCTCTATGGAATTTCGCGGCAGCTCGCACCACTTCGCTCCTTGAAATTTGCTGAGCTCGCTTTAAATTTTACGGCGCGTAGCATGGAATTTGAAATTTCGCAGAGCCACGAAATTTTGTGGAGGCGTAGAATTTTATGAAGCCGAGGAATTTGGAATTTGAAATTTTGCCCCTTCACGTAACCTACACGCAAGCTCGCTATCATACCGCTACAAAATTTACAAAGGAGCCGTATGAGGGAGATCGTAAAAAAATTTGTCACAGGCGACGCGGATATTATATTCGCCAGACTTTCCGTTATCATCGTGCTTGCCGTGATGGGCAACTACAAGTGGTTTGAGTTCGAGGTGGAGGCTTTAAAGCTGCTTTTTTCGCAGACGTGGCTTTCGTTTTTGCCCTCAGCGCTCGGGGATGCCGGCGCGAGCTACTTTTTGGGCGTGGTGGAGACCGTGGGCTATCTCTCGCTCATCGCGGGCTTTTTCAAGCCGAAGGCGGGCATCGTGGGCGATCTCATCGTGATCGTCATGGCGCTGAGCACGCTCAGCCTACTGCCGCAGCTGGGCAAGATCGACGGCTTTATCTTTAAAGACCTTTTCTTGCTAGGCCTTGGCTTGGTGCTGCTAAAATACGACCTGGCGCGCCTTTGCCACGGAGAAAAAAGCTGCGATTGAGCCGTCAAAACATACTGGCGTCGGTTCCGACGCAACACTAAATGATCGCGCACGGCGAGTTTGAGGCGTTTGATTTAAAGCCTGCTTTGCCGGCTGGGTGCGTGCTTGAGCTCGCTCGCTCGCATAGCACCCTTTAAAATACGGCCGCGCGCTAAAATTTTATGACGCGCGGTTGAAATTTATTGAGCTGCGGTAATTAAATTTTACCGACGCTTAAACTCAAAATTATAAAATTTAAATCGACCTATCAGATTGTGCCACAAATTAAGTCGCGTTAAATTTGACGGCGAAAGCTTAATCTTAAGCTCAAAGCATTAGATTCAGATCCAGCCGAATTCGCATTTGATTAAGCGAAACGAAAAGTGCAAAGTTATATCATTTCTTAGAAATTCTGCAATTTTTTCGAAAGGATGAGATATGAAGCACTTTTCACTCTCAAAGGCCGTTTTTATGGCGGCGAGTCTGGCCCTGCTCGGGCTAACGGCTGCGAATGCGCAGGAGAAATTTTCCCCCGTTATCGTTATTCACGGCGGCACCAGCGGGCTTGATCTAACTAAAGAGGAATTTAAAATCCGCGAAGAGCCGATGAAAAAAGCGCTTTTAGCGGGTCAAGCCGTGCTTGAAAAAGGCGGCAGCGCGATGGATGCCGTAACTGCGGCCATTATGGTGCTTGAGGACGATCCGAATTTCAACGCGGGCAAGGGCGCGGTATTTACAGCTGACGGATTTAACGAACTCGACGCCTCGATAATGGACGGCTCGACCAAAAAAGCGGGCGCGGTCGCGATGGCAAGGCATATCAAAAACCCTATCCTAGGCGCCAGGCTCGTGATGGATAAGACGTGGCATACGCTGGTTGCGGGCGAGGGAGCCGACAAGCTCGCCAAAGAAAACGGCCTAGAGATGGTGGATCAGAAGTATTTTTTCACGCAGTTTAGATACGACGCGCTGCAAAAGGCCAAAGAGAAGCAAAAGTTGCTACTTGATAGCGAAAAGACAAAAAAGACGTCGCTAAATTTACACGAGCGCCCATATCTAGGCACCGTAGGCGCGATCGCGCTGGATAAAAACGGCAACCTAGCCGCAGCGACCAGTACCGGCGGTATGACCAATAAAATGACCGGCCGCATCGGCGATAGCCCTATAATCGGCTCGGGAACCTACGCCGACAACGACTCGGTGGCGGTTTCTTGCACCGGCACGGGCGATATATACATGCGCGTAAATGCCGCACACGAGGTCTCGGCTCTTTATAAATACAAAACGCAAGACGTGCAAAAGGCCGCCGAAGAAGCGGTAGCCCAGGTCAAAGCTCTAGGCGGCAGTGGCGGCATCATCTCGATCGACAAGCACGGACACACCGGCTTTGCATGGACGAAAGATAAGCTCGGAATGTATCACGGCGAGGCAAGGCTCGGAGCTAAGCCGATCGTTTACTGGCCGCTTGGCGAGAAATAAGCGTAAATTTAGCCCCTCTACGGGGCTAAATTTAAATCAAATAGCAAGGACAAATACGCTTTTTATCGCACGTCTATCGAATTTGGCGCTTTCATCGATCAAGCGCTTCGGCGAAGCAAATTTAGTCAAATTTTAATTTCAACACCTTGGCAAAGCGCAAATTTTCTATTTAAAATCGGCTCTCTTTAACTTAGGCTCAAACCAAGGAGTATTAAGTTCCGCCGAGCCTTGAATTTTACCAAAATCCATATTTCTTGATACCAAAGCGCTCAAATTTCAGGTAGAATATCGCCACATAAAATCAAGGCGGTAAAATGAGAAAATTTATAGTCGTTCGCGGACACGCGGGCTCGGGTAAAACGACTTTCGCAAAAGAGAAAATTAAAGAATTTAAAAACGAATACCTTCAGGCGCAAATTTATCATCTGGAAAACGATATGTTCTTAACCGATGAGGCGGGGGTTTATACTTGGTCGCCGAAGCTTTTGGAGGATGCAAAGCGCAAGGTCGCCCGCGAGATAAAGCAGGCGTATAAATTTGCCATGGAAAACAAAGATAGAGACGTTCTTATCGTGCTTAGCAACGTGAGCGCGCGCACCAAAGAGCTGTTAAGCCTAAAAGAGCAAGCCGCCCAAAATGGATTTATTTTCGAATGCTTTAGAATGCAAAATTTCTTCGCCTCCGAGCACGGCGTCGATGAAGATACCGTGATAGCGATGTTTATCAAGGTCGCAAACAACAAAATAGAGGGCGAAATTTTGATCCCGCCCGTTAATCCTATGAGCGAAAGCGTAGCGCAAAAGATTAAAGACGCGGCGGCTCTAAACAGGCGCGATCTGCCCTTTGATGCGGCGCAAAATACCTACGTAACGAAAAAATATATCGCCGCTACGCAGGATAAAAGGCTCTGGAGCGCGCGTCAAAGCGAGCTTTATCCCGAGCTTCGCACCTACAAATACTCAAAACGCGTCTTTTTCAAAGCCGATTGGGATAAGGCGTTGCTTGAGATGCGCGGGCTCATAATGGACGATGATCTAAATATCATCGTGCGTCCATTTAAAAAGGTCTATAACTACTCGGAATTTACCTCGCGCAAAAGCCTTTATCCTATCGACATCACAGACGATACGCCCGTGCTTGCCGTGCGAAAGGTAAACGGCTTTTTGGGGTGTTGCACCTACGTAGATATCGGCGAAAGCGGCGCGAGCTTTAACCGCCGCGTCATCTACTCCACGACGGGATCGACCGATAGTAGATTTGCGCAGATGGCGCGCGAGCACTGCTGCAAATTTGAAGAGATTTTCAAACGCTATCCAAATAAAACTTTTTTATTTGAGATCACCGACGAGAGCGATCCGCACATTGTAGAAGAGGAGCTTGGAGAAACTTTTATCGGACTTATCGACGTTAAAACCGGCGCGCAAGAGAGCGAATTTGAGCTGGATAAGATCGCTGCAAGCACTGACGGAGCGCTAAAAAGACCTTTTTATAAAGAGGGCGAGCAGTATCTAAAAACGAGCTTTGCGGAGCTTAAAAATATAGTCAAAGAGGCGAAATTCGAGGGCTTTATGGTGTATATTCCGAGCCAAAACGATTTTTGCTTTAAGATGAAAACGCCTTATTATCTCGTGAATAAATTTTTCGCTCGCAGTAAAAACGAGGCGCTTTCCGGCAAACTCGATAAAACCAAGCTCGATGAGGAATTTCACCCTTTAGTCGATCACATCAAAGCAAACGAGCGTGAATTCAGATCCCTTGACGAGCAGGGCAAGCTAGGCTTTATAAAAGAATTTTTAGAAAGAATTTAACGATTAGCGCGGATATTTGACGCCGTGTAAATTTACGTAAAGCTCAAATTTGATGCGGCGATTAAAGCTTAAAGGAAAAATGATGATATTTTTTACCTCCGATTTGCATTTTTATCACGCCAATATTATGAAATACTGCCCTAAATTTAGGGATTTTAATGACGTAGGCGAGATGAATGAAAGGCTAATAGAGCTCTGGAATGCCGTAGTGGGGCCCGAGGATACGGTTTATGATCTGGGCGATTTTGCATTTTGTAATAAATTAAAGGATCTAAAAAGCGTCGCGCGTAGGCTAAACGGCTCGCATGTGCTGATTTTAGGCAACCACGACACGCTCATCAGCCAAAACAAAGAAGCGCTGCTACGCGAGCTAAAAGACGACGGAAATCCTATTTTTAGCGATATCCTACACTACAAGGAGCTAAATTTTGACGGCGGAGCGGGCGCGATAAAGGACGGCAAAGCGGGTATGAGCATCTGTATGTTTCACTATCCCGTGGAGGAGCACAACCACGCCTCGAAAGGCTCTTTTATGCTTCACGGGCACTTGCACGACCGCGCTTCTAGCCTGGAGGGGCGCATACTAAACGTAGGCTTTGACTCGCACGGCAAAATTTTAAGCTTAGACGAGATCGTGCAAATTTTAGGACAAAAGCAAATCGCGGCAAGATATTTGTGATCCTGGCTAAACACGGACAGCCGCAGCATTGATTTAAAGCGTAGCCTGCCGCAATATCTTGCAAAGGCGCTCGCATAATACAGGGATAGGCAAAGCGCTCGACGGCAGCGGCAGCATCTTTATCGACAAGCACGGACACACGGGCTTTGCGTGGACGAAAGATAAACTCGGCATGTATCGGCGAAGCAAGACTTGGAGCCAAACCGATCGTCTGCTGGCCGCTAGGCGAGAAATGATTGATTTTAGCAGATAGTGCAGAAAGCAGAGAAGCGCTCGGCGAGAAACGATTAAATTTGCCCCGCCTATTTTGACTCGGGCGGGGTCAAATTTAGTTAAATTTAATAGTTTATTCAAAAATCCCAGAATTTGATTTTATACATAAATACGAAGTCAAATTTTAAAGCGATAAAACCTAGCTTCACCGCTCAAATTTAGCTTCTATTGCCTCGCTTGCCTTTTGCCTCCGCGCAAATTTTAAAATTTGCCGCGTGCTTTAAAAAGATCGGTGTGCATTTTGAAGGACGGCTATGCGCTTAAAATAGCTGCACCGCCCGTTTTAATAAAACTTCGCTTCGGCAGGACAGAGCTTATCTAAATTTTAAAATTTATCCGCGCATAATCCACGCCAACTCGCCGAGCGGCAAGAATGGGAGGAGGGATAGCTTCCGTTCGAGTATCAAAACCCAAAACGATACCGCCTTTTGCACTAGCTATGAATACGGTGTGTATGAAGCAACAGAGCAAGGGCGAACCCAACCGGTGCGCGGGCGAAATTCGCGGAATTTTGCCGATTGTCGCGCGCGATTTTATCTAAGCTGCTGCAAATTTTATCCATAGCCGCCGCAATCTTGCCCGCATTCACATAGAATTTCACGGAATTTTATAGAATTTTCGCTGCGCATTCTGCAAACCGATCGGCAAAATTTTGCGGACGCGACCGAATTGCATGCGTGAATTTTGCCGTCAAATTATAACCTAGCGCAAATTTTACGGACTGAATCGCTAGCTAAATTTAAACCCGCGCGGTTAAGCCCAGCAAGCCCGCCTGCTAAAATTTCGTTTGCGCAGAATTTCATTTGTGAAAAGTTAAAATTCCAGCCGAAACTCCGTCTCGCCCGGCTTGCTTCTGCATGAAATTTTAAGCCCGAGCTCGTCGCAGTATTTTTTCACGATAAAAAGCCCGATGCCAAAGCCGCCGTTGCGCTGATCAAAGCGGGTGTAAAGCTCGAAAATATGCGGCAAATTTTGCTGCGCGATGCCAGCGCCGCTGTTTTTGATGCGAAGCGAGCACTCGCGCAGGCTCACCTCGACGCAGCCGAGCTCATCGCAATATTTTATCGCATTGCCAAGCAGATTGTCGATGATTTTTCGCAGCTTAAACTCATCCGCACAAAAGGCCGCCGGACGCAGATCGGCGCGTAGATTTATGTGCTTTTGCTCAGCAGAGATGTCGAAATACTCTATGCGGCTTTGCAGCAGCTTGCTTAAATTTACCTCTCGCCCACTGCCGCTTTTGTTTAAGCTTAGCGCGGTTAGGTCTTCAAACAGCGCGTTTATCGTATTTGCGCCCGTCTTGATATTGCCCAGATATTTTTTCGGTTCGGTTTCAAAAAGCTCGATACTCATCAAAATCACGCTAAGCGGGGTTTTTATCTCGTGCGTCGTGTCTCGGATGAAGCCGTTTAGAAACTCGATCTTTTCGTAAAGCGGGCGTAGCGAAAGGCGGATGATAAAATACGCGATCAGCAAAATAAGCGCCAAAACAAGCGCGCTCGCGGCTAAAATTTTAAGCTTCAGCGCCGCTAGCTTGCCCTCAAGCGCCTCCGTTTTGATCGCCACGTAATACTCCGTGCCGTCCTTGCCGGTGAGATTAAACTGCTCTATCCTGTTAGACCCCTCCATATACACGCGCGGTGCGTCATCCTTTGGCTCAAAATCCCGCGCGATCTCATCGCTGCTATTCAGATCCGCCGCGTATGCCTGCATAGCGTCGAAATCGCCCTCGTTTAGGCGCCCGCCGCGCGCTAGCTTAGCCTCTAAGCCGTGCTTGAAATCTCTGATCGCAAAGGCATCGCGATCCGCGATAAAAAACTTCTCCCGCTCGTAAAATATGCTGCTTACCAGCGCTAAAAACAGGACGCTAGTAAGAGTGTAGAGTAAAAAAATCGGTAAAATTTGACGCATTTTGGACACGGCGCGCTCCTAGATATATTTGTAGCCGAGCTTGGAGGCGTTTATGATGCGATCTTTGCCTAAAATTTTTCGCAGCTCCGCGATATAAACGCGCAGGCTAAGCTCGCTCGGACTCTCGTCGTAGTCCCACAGCGCAGCGAAAATTTCATCTTTGCTAAGGAACTTATCGCGGTTTTTCAGAAGCAGAGCAAGAAGCCGCGCCTGCTTCTGCGGCATCGGCACGGCTCTTCCGTCGCGATAAAGCGCGTGCTGAGCCATATCGAAGCTAAAACCTCCGCCGATATCTTCGCGCAGGGCGGCGTTATGGACGAAGGTGCGCTTTAGTAGATTATCCGCGCGCAGGGCTAGCTCTTTTAGCTCGAAGGGCTTTTTGAGATAGTCGTCGCAACCGCTTCCAAAGCCGCTTTCGACGTCTTGCAGAGTATTTAGCGACGTCGTGAAAATGCACGGTGCTCCGCGCCCAGCCTCGCGCAGCTCGCGAAGTAGCGCAAAGCCGTTGCCACCGATGATTTTGACGTCGAAGATCCACAGATCGAAGCTCTTTTCGTATGCTAATGAAAGCGCCTCGTCGTAGCTTTTACTGCCGCTTACCTCGTGCCCCGCGCTGCGCATGTAGGTGCACATCATATCTAGCAGCATTCCCTCGTCCTCGACGATCAAAACCCTTGCCATAGCCCGCCTCCTTGCGTAGAATTTTTGAAATTATACCCTGTGAAATTCCACGTAAAATTTAATTGCGAAATTTCACGGCAAATTTTATCGCAGCGAAACAGTGCGTCTTGGCTCAAAAGTATGCTTACTAAATTTAGGCTTATAAGATTGCTCCCTAGTATTGTTGTTCGCGAGGCACGCCGAGCAGCGCAAGAGGCTAAAATTTTACGATATTAAATTTTCACGCCGCGGAATTTTAAAATTTACAGGCAAAACACTGGGCTTTAAAATTCCGCCGCTACGAAATTTTAAAATTTCACGTCCTAAAATTTCGCCGCGTAGAATTTCAAAACCTTGCCTGCACCGATAAAATTTTGCGAAATTTCATCGGTGCTATGCCGCATAAGCTTCAAAGCTAAATTTTAAAATTTCTACGCCGCGATTTGATAAAGTAAAATTCCGCGCAAATGCTGCGCGGAACTACGTAGCTTGCGCGCGGGCAGCTATTGCTGCGTCATAGGGCACACAGCGGCGCCCGCGTTTTGATTGCACGGCATCTCGCCTCTTGGCGGCATTGCTTGGCCCATGCCGTCGCGCATTCCTTTAGGCGGCATATGACCGCACTCGCCGGGTGCCATCTGCGATCTGTGCGGACCGAACCCGCAAGCAGGCCTTTTAAATTTGCCGAAATTGCCGCGGTCTTTGAGCTCTATATCCAGCCTATCCGCCTGCTCGACGCTTAGCTTGCCCGCCTGAGCGTTATAGTTTTTTCTAAACTCGTCTAGGAATTTCTCGCGATCCTCGACGCTCATAGCGTCCAGCTTCTTTTTAAACTCCGTCTTAAATCCGCGCTTGAGATCCCTTGCCTGCGCTCTTAGCTCGCCCGCGCGCTTATCGATCTCAAACGCCGCTTCGCTTAAGCTCTTGGCGTCGGCGCCCGCGACTACAGCATTGATCTGCTCGGGAGTGCTATTTTGAAAATCTGCGGCGAACAGCACGCCCGCGACTAAAACGCTTGCTAAAACAATCTTTTTCATTCTCTCTCCTTTGCGAAAGTTGGCGTGATTGTAGGAAAAAGTCGTGAAGAAAAAGTTAAATGAAGCTCACGCCGTCAAAATAGCTCGGCGTCGTAAATTTAAAGCTTTGATTTAAATTTAGAAAATTTTACGCCTCTGCGACAAAAACAAAGCGGAAGCGCAATGCGCACAAACAAGGCTAAATTTTAAAATTTTAAGCGGAAGGTAAGAGGTGTGCAGCGCGTAAATTTAACATAAATTTCGCGCTGAATAGATTGTATTAAAAGCCCGCCATGCATAAATTTAACGGCAGAGCGGGCGTATCTCTGCGCTGCGGACGGCGAAATTTCATCGCGTAAATTTAAACCGCAGGGCTGCTAAATTTAGAGATTGCGGATGATTAAATTTCATCCGCAACGAAGCTTATTTTATAACGCCGCAGACCATTCTAGCGCCGCCGCCGCCAAGCGGCTTCGGATGATCGCTGTGGTTATCGCCGCCTACGTGAACCATTAGCGAGTGGCCTTTTAGCTCATCTAAGCTTTTGATCTTCGGAGCTAGCACCGGATAGACCGCATTGCCCTCGGCATCGACGAAAAGCGCAGGCAGATCGCCCTTGTGGCCGCTATCATCCCAAGCAAACGAGTGCTTTTTGGTATCGCTTGGATCCCAGTGGCCGCCCGCTTTCATGCCTAAGCCCTTCTCATTTGCGCCGCAGTCGGCATTTTGATGCACATGAAAGCCGTGCGCGCCGCTAGCAAGACCTTTTAAATTCGGGAAAAACGCCACGCCGTAGTTCGTCTCGACCGCTACGACCTCGCCGACGGCTACATTGCCCTTCTCGCCTAGCTGCTCCATCGCGATGACAAGGTGCTTGCCGGTCTTAGGGTCGAAATTTTGCATATCGCCGTGCTCGTGAGCGATCAAGGCGCTTGCGACTAAAATTGATGAAATTAGAAATTTCTTCATGATAAATCCTTTAAAATGAAATGCGTTTGCAATTCTATCAAAAAAATACTTAAAAATAATTTTTTTCAATTAGACAAATTTCGCTTTTTATCCAAAAGATTTATCGCATAAAATAAAATCAAGCTGAAAATCACGAGCAAAACGCTTAAAATCAGCGCCCGCTCGTTCTCGCCGTCATATACGGCGTTGTAGATTGCAAGGCCTAGCGTGTCGGTTTTACCCACGATATTTCCGCCCAGCATCAGCGTGATACCCACTTCGCCAAGCCCGCGCGAGAGTGCTAAAATAAGCGCGGAGCCGAGCGTTTTAAGCGAGCTTGGAAGGATTACGAAGAGGAAAATTTGAGCTCTGTTTTTGCCCAAAATTTGCGCGGCTTCGATTAGGCTCTTCGGAAAGAGCTCAAAGCTCGCACACACGGGCTTTACAAACAGCGGCAACCCCACTAAAAATGCGGCGATTACCAATGAAGAAAAGTTAAAAACGATGTCTAAATTTAACGCAGAGCCGATAAACCCGCTCTTTCCGAAGATGTAAAGAAGCAAAAATCCCGTCGCGATCGGCGGGAAGATGAGCGGAAAAATTACTAAAATTTCGACGATCTTTTTAAATTTGGCTTTGCTGAAAGCCAAAAAATACGCAATTGCCAGCCCTATTGAAATCAGCAGCAAAAAGCTGCAAAATAGGGCTTTGGTGCTTAGTATCAAAGGATGCGCGATCCAAGCGATATCGCTCATTTAAGACCGAATTTTGAAAAAATCTCTTTTGAGCGATCCGACTTAAACTCCTCCATCACCTTTTCGCAAAGCGCCTCATCGCTGCATGCGCTAAGCCTTGCAATGCCGATGTATGCGGGGCTATAGAGGCTCTCGTCGATGTAGATGATCGAGCCGAACTCATCTTTTTTGGCGACCGCTTCGGTGCTGTTGATAAAGCCCGCCTGCACCTCACCGTTGATGACATAAGCGACCACCTGCGGCACGCCCGCGACGGCTAAAATTTTATCTTTTACTCCATCCATCTTGGCGTTTTGTAAAAACTCGTTCGTCCTGATACCGTAAATCGCCTTTTTAGGATCGGGCATCGCGATCTTATCGAACTTTACGATCTCTGAGACACCCTGTATTTTGATATTTTTTGGCGTCACCAAAACGAGCGTGCCGCGGCCGATGCGTTCAAATTTAGTGATATTTAGATCGCTTTTTTTCAAAAACGCCTCGTCGCCCACGATGAATGAAATTTTATTCTCGCGCGATTGAATGACGAGCTGGCCGAGGTTGGCAAACGATCCCGCCACGTCCATGCCCTCTTTTTTCAAATTTTCTATCACGGCCGAGACGGGCTTTTTGTATCCGCCACCGGCTGCGATTATCAGCTGATCCGCGCAGAACGAAACGCTTGCCGCAAGCGCTAAAATAAAAGCAATTTTTTTCATGAAAATCCTTTTTTGAAATTTTAAGAATTCTACAAAATATAATCTTATTTATTAATAAATCCCGCTTTTTTGCGGATCTAAAGCGCGCAGCCTGCATCATAATTAAAATTTAATATTTAGACAAGCTCTATCTTTCCGCCTAGATCGCACACGCCCTGATTCCAAACCGCCGAGCTTACGAGTACATCCGCGCCGGTAGCTGCAAACTCTGCGCAGTTATTTTTATTTATACCGCCCGCGGCGCAAATTTTAATCTGCGGCGCCGTTTCATCTCGCTTCAAAACGCAGGCTCTAAGCTCGTCCGGGCTCATCTTATCGCACATTATCGCATCGGGTGCGTAGCCTAAGAGCTCGCTAAATTCGCCCTCGCTCGCCACTTCGATCATGATCTTTCGCTCTGGCGCGCGCTCTTTAAATTTAGCGATCTGCGCGCAAAACTCGCTAAAGCTCGCAAACGCGCGGATATGGTTTGAAAAAAACAGGACGCTGTCGTGCAACCCTAGGCGGTGCATGCTCCCGCCGCCCGCGATCAGCGCATTTACGCAAAGCTCCTTCGCAAAAGGAAAACTCTTGCGCGTAGCACCCAGCACGCAGCGCGGATTACCTTCTCGCATCAGCGCAACCATCTCGTGCGCGTAGGTCGAAATTTTGCAGGAGTACTCAAACACGATCTGAACGATCTTCCAAGCTTTATGGAGGCTCTCAAAGCTCCCCCGCGCGCTAAAAATTTCATCCCCCGCGAAAAATGCGCTTCCTTCGCGCGCTAGATACTGCGTCTCGCAGCCGAAGCGCGCCGCCACTTCGCGTGCAATTCCGCCGCCGCTAAAGATCAGATCCTGCCTCGTTACGATCGAAAGTCGCGCGAGTGCGTTTAGATCCACAAAGTCCCGCAAAAGCTCGGTCGTAAGGTCCAAAAACGCGCCGTCGCTAGCGATAAGATCGTCGATTTTACTCTGAGAAATAAACATCTCTAGCCTACGAAGTGAATTTTAGCGGGCTCAAAGCGTGAATGCGCCTTTGTGACGCGAGACGGAAAGCCCAAAGGCATAATGCAAAACGCCTCTAAATGCCCGGGCAGATCCAAGATTTCTCTTACGCGCTCCATCGCGTAAATATCGGGCGCTACGCCCAGCCACGTGGTGCCAAGCCCCAAATGGTGCGCCGCTAGCCAGAGATTTTCTGCCGCACAAGCGCAGTCGTAGCGAGCGTAGGGCTGGAATTTTAAGCCGCTTTTGCGCGTGCAGACCACGATCGCAAGCGGCGCATCCTTCGTGCAGCCGCCGTAGGTGCCGACGCTGCTAAGTAGCGTAAGCGTGGTGCGGTCGCGCACTACGTAAAACTCCCATGAGCGCTGGTTGCCCGCGCTAGGGGCTTGCATCGCGGCTTTTAGCACGAGCTCGATCTGATCGTCGCTCGGCATTTTTTCGGTAAAATTCCGTACGCTCGTGCGTGTAAAAATTTCATTCATCGCTGCTCCTTTAAATTAAATTTCTAAATTCCGCTTTTTGCGAGCGGTAAAAAATGGAATTTAGAAGTAAGCTTGCCGCTGCGTTTGCTTGAGCCTCGCTTACGCTTTACGCTATTTAGGCGCTACGTGGCGGCCGATGCGCGCAGATTTGGTTTTACTTGCCTGGGTGCGCCTCTTTTTGCATCAAAAAGCGTAAAGTCGCGATAGAATTTCAAGCCTCATCACTATGAAACACGCCGCATAGGATAGCTGCGCGAACTTAATTCAATCAAAATTTCGCTCACAAGCAAGCTTGCGATCCGCGTATTTAAATTTTAATCCTAGGCTGCTATCTGGCACCTGCTAAAATGACACGCCGTATGCATCAATATGTGCGTGTAGCTCGCGTGGTCCTTAAATTTCATTTCGCACCGAGTCTGCGTCGATCTTTGCGGATAAAATTTTATCCTTCGCAGCAATGAAATTTCACCTTTGCGCCGAGCAAATTTTATCTTCATCGCCTGGTAAAATTTAACTTTTGCCGCTTTGTATTTTAACCGCACGCGCGCCGCAAAGCACTTGCCGCGCCGTACCGCATGCAAAGCGCGCTCGGATCATCAAAAGCTCAAAATATCTAAAATTTAACCGCCAAACACGACTAGGCGGAGCCGTGCGCCGAAACGCTATAAAATTTTAACCGCTTAAGCCTGCTTGCTTATCAGCCTGCGCACGACGTAGCTTGCGATGAAAAGCCCGAAGCTCGCGGTCACGCCCATGAAGCTGCCCATCGATTTGACGCGCGGCGGCTCGCTTGAGCAGACGACGTCAAAATCGCCCGCAAAGCCGTGCTTTCGCAGCTCAGATCTGATCTTACGCGCGAGAGGATCGCCTTGCGTCTGCCAGATTGAGCGGATTTCGATTTTAGCGGGATCGAGCCTCTTTGCGCCGCCCATCGAGCTTACAAATCCTACGCCCGCCTCGCTACAGCGCAGCGCAAGAGCGATCTTAGCACTCACGTCGTCGATCGCGTCGATTACGAAATCAAATTGCGCTAGATCAAATTTAGATAAAAATTCCTCATCGATCCTAGCGACGATCGGCGTTACGCCTTTAAATTTGCGTGCGAAAACCTCACATTTTAGCTCGCCTACATGCTCGCTTCCAAGCTGGCGGTTTTGATTGGTTATCTCGAAGCGATCGCAATCGATCACGCTTAGATTTACCGCGCCGCTGCGGTATAGCGCCTCTATCGCCGCTCCGCCCACGCCACCGCAGCCGCAGATTAAAATTTTAGCGCTTTGCAGCCTTGCAAAATCCTCGCCAAAAAGTAGGCGCGAGCGCGAAAAGCGGTCTACTACGACCTCACTCATCGTTTTTCATCCACCTTTCTAGCGCGCTCATCTGCTCGTGCGCGGTCAAATTTAACTTAATTGGGCTTAGCGTTGCCCGCCCCTCAAAAAGTGCCGAAATGTCGCTATTTTCGTTTTTGCTTGCATCAAAACTGAGCGTAGATTTGCCTAGCCAATAATACTCTATTCCGCGCGGATTGCGGTTTAGCTGCGCGTCGGTATCGTAGAGCTTCTCGCCGCACGGAGCAACCGAAAGCCCCTTAAAATCCTGCTTTGAAACGGCAGGGACATTTAAATTTAAAAACTGCTTCGGCGGCAGAGGAAAGCCTTTATTAAAGATTTTCTCGACCAATTCCACCACGAGCTCGCACGCGAGATCAAATCCGTACCGCTGCAGCGAGTCCGCGACGTAAAACTGGCTCACCGCAAGCGCGGGAATGCCTTGCAAAACCCCCTCCATCGCGCCTCCGCAAGTGCCCGAATAGGTCACGTCCTCCGCGACGTTGGCGCCGTGATTTATGCCGCTTATCACTAGATCGGGCTTGCGGTTATACAGCGCGCGAAGCGCCAAATACACGCAGTCTGCGGGCGTAGCGTCATCTAGTTTAAAAAATCCGTCGTCGAGCTTTACAAATCTAAGCGGGCGCGTGAGCGTGAGCGAGTGCGAGCATGCCGATTTTTCCGAGCTTGGCGCTACGATAGTGACGTTTGCGACCGATCTTAGTGCGCTTGCGAGCTCCAAAAGCCCGTGCGCTTCGAATCCGTCGTCATTGGTGATTAAAATTTCTTTCATATTCTCTCTTTAGCTAAAATTTCACGACAGGCCTATCTAAGCGGAATTACGTCTGCAAAATTCTAGCGCTCAATTCTTTACTATGTAAAAATTGCTACTTAGCTTGCGCGGCGTAAAATTCCATCGCGCCAAATTTTTTCGCAAAAATTCCATCACGAAACTTAGATCACAAAATTCATAGAAAAATTCCGCCTTTACGCTACAAATTTTTATAGCCTGCTATGCAATTTCATCGCCTAAATTTCGTTTTCGAAATTCCTTAAATTAAATTTTGCGACCGCACTCCGCAACTCGCCGCAAAATTTCGCCTTTTAAATTATCACAGATTTTACACCATAAAATTTCGCTTTCGCGCCGATGTAAATCCGCGGCATAAAATTATGCGAGACTATCTATAACCCCGCTTTACGGCATATCTCCTCGCTCACCTGCGAATCAAGTAGGTGCGAGCTTGGATAATCGTAGAAAAATCGGTGCACTTCACGCACTCCGCTTCGCAATAAAGCTCGCGTACTAGGTGCGTTGCAGTCATTTTCGGTAATATCCTTGGTTAGCAATTTGAGATATTTTTGCCGATCGGAGCTTTTCAGGCTCGCCCAGCCAGGGCTTAGCGAGTAGGCATAGATCAGATCGCTTCCTTGTGCGCTAATTTCTTCGAGGAAGGCAAACTGCGCAACCTTAACGTGGGGCTTGGCGCCGCCTACGTCTGCTGCGATCTCGCTAGCTGCGGCTTTAGCGACGAGTGCGGGCGAGCCTAGCTTGCTAAGCGCCTCAAAACGCGCCGTTACTGCGGGATCCTCGGTGACTTGACGCTTTTGGTATTTAGCCGCACTGCAACCGCCCAGCAACATCGCGAACGCGCCGCATAGCGCTAAAATTTTAAAATTTCTCATCTTAAATCCTTTGTCGGCTTAATTTTAGCACATTTTGCTATAATTAACAAAAATTTAAAAGGCTAAATTTGAAATATTTAATCTCTTGTCTAGAACCCTCTGCGAACCTGCATTTTAAAGAGGTTCTAGCGCATCTTAAAAAACTCGATCCCGCTTGCGAGATTTGCGGAATTTTCGATGAAAAACTTGGCTCGCCGATATATAAAAGCAGCGAGTTTTCGGCGATGGGCTTTGTTGAAATTCTGCCGCTGATTTTAAAAGCCAAGCGCGCGATGGCGCAGATGACGCGGCTTGCGGCGGAGTGCGATCGCGTGCTACTCATCGACTCGCCCGCGTTTAATCTGCCGCTTGCTCGCGCGATCAAAGAAAGCGGCGCGCGCGCGGAAATTTCATATTATATCCTGCCGCAGGTTTGGGCATGGAAGCCGCACAGAGCGGAGAAGCTGAAGGCGTTTTGCGATAATCTGCTCTCAATCTGGCCTTTTGAGGCAAAATTTTTCGGCGCGGATTGCGAGGAAGATAAAGGCGCTGTGCCGCAAGAAGCGGAGGGCAAAGACACTGCACTACAAGAAACAAAAGATAAAGACGCTACACCGAAAGAGGATGCCGCGCGCCAAAGCAGCCAAAGCGCCAAAACCGCAAAGTACTCTTTCGTGGGGCATCCGCTGCTTGATGAGATAAAACTCCAAAAGAAAAGCTACGAAAAGCAAGGCAAGATCGCCTTTATGCCGGGCTCGCGTAGGGCTGAAATTTCAAGGCTGATGCCGATTTTTAGAGCACTTGCGCCTAAATTTGAAAATAGCGAGCGAACCTTAATAATCCCGCCGCATCTGATGGATCAAAGAGATGAAATTTACGGGCCTCTGGACGGTTTTAGCATCGCAAACGATACTCCTGCCACGCTTAAGGATTGCGATTTCGCCTTCATCTGCTCGGGTACGGCGACGCTTGAAGCGGCGCTCATCGGCACTCCGTTCGTGCTGTGCTACAAGGCTCGCGCGTTTGACGTTTGGCTTGCGCGAAAGCTCGTAAAGCTAAAGCACGTGGGGCTTGCAAATATTATTTTTGATTTTTTGGGCGAGGAGTCGCTGCACGAGGAGCTTTTGCAATCCGAAGTAAGCGCGCAAAACCTACTCGCCGCATACGAGCGCTGCGACGCCGCGAAATTTAAACTTGCGAGCGAGAAGCTGCGAGATTATCTGAAATTCGGCTCCAGCGAAAACGTGGCAAAAATTTTAACGCAGCCCGCGAGCTAAAATTTTAAGGCTAAAGCTTATATAATTTGATAAAAAGAAAGGAAGATTATGACGACCGAACCAATGACGCTTTACGGATATGAAAAGATCACCTCCGAGCTCAAGGAGCTTCAGAGCGTGAAGCTGCCTCACATCGTGCAGCAGATCGACATCGCGCGCGGACACGGCGATCTGAAAGAAAACGCCGAGTACCACGCAGCGCGCGAGGAGCAGGCGTTTTTGCTCTCGCGCATCGCCGAGCTTAGCGACATCGTCTCTCGAAGTAAAATCATCGACCCCTCCACCTACGAGCACGATCGCGTAAAATTCGGCTCTACCGTTACCTTTATGGACATGGAGACCGAGCGGGAGGAGGTTTACACGATTGTAGGGCTTAGCGAAGCGGACATCTCGCGCAAGCTCATCAATATTAATACGCCTCTTGCGCGCCAGCTTTTAGGTAAAGCCGAGGGCGATGAGGTGGTGCTTCAGCTCCCATCCGGCACCCGCGACGTAGAAATTCTAAGCGTCGAATACAGGCCGATTAAATTTGGAAAATAAGATGAAAAAAGCGGGAATAATCGGCGTTAGCGGCTATACCGGGCTTGAACTGATTAAAATTCTACTTTCTCATCCAGGCTTTGAAATTTCATATTTAGGCGCCTCGACGCAGAGTGAGATAAGCGAAATTTTCCCGCAACTTCGCGGGGTTTTGCAGATGCGCGTAGAAGCCGCGGATGCTCGCGTTGCGGCGCAAAGATGCGATCTTATTTTTTTGGCGCTGCCGCATGAAAAAGCGATGGAATTTGCCCGCGAAATTTTAAAATTTAAAAGCGTCAAGGTAGTTGATCTATCAGCTGATTATCGCCTAAGCCGCGAGCTTTACGAGAAAAATTACACCACGCATTTAGACCCTCGTAATTTAGCCCACGCCGTTTACGGACTGCCCGAGCTAAATCGCGAAAAGATCCGCACGGCGCGGCTTACGGCAAATCCGGGCTGCTATCCTACCTGCTCTATTTTGGCGCTCGCGCCGTTTATGCGGCTACTAGATCCGGATACCGGCGTATTTATCGACGCAAAAAGCGGAGTAAGCGGCGCGGGCAAGGCTCTTAAAACGAGCAGCCATTTCGTAAGCGTAAACGAAAACGCGGGCGCCTACTCGCCGATCTCGCATCGCCACGCAGACGAGATCAAAGAGCAGCTGCAAATTTTAAAAGGCGGCGAATTTAGTACGATTTTCGTGCCGAATTTGCTGCCGATTACGCGCGGAATGCTGGTTAGCGCGTTTGGCGTACTGCAAAAGAGCGTGGATGCAGAGGCGGTGCTACGGGAATTTTACGCAAACGAGCCTTTCGTGCGCGTCCGAAGCGAGCCCGTGAGTATAAAAAACGTCGCAGGGACGCACTTTTGCGATATTTTTGTAAAAACTGCGGGCGATAAAATTTGGATCAACTCGGCAATCGATAATCTTTTGCGCGGAGCATCGTCGCAGGCGGTCGCAAACGCAAATTTAATGTGCGGATTCGCCGAAGCTACGGCGTTGCCGCGTATCGCACACGGAATTTAAGCGATGAGCTTTTTGCAAAAGCCGTTACGCGCGGGAGCCTAGATGCAAAATGATCAAATTCAGACGATAAAACCGGGCGCAATCTTTATCGGCGATGCGCACGCGGGCGCAAGCAGGCCGCAATTTTTGAAATTTCTGCGCGCGCTGCGTTCTGCACAAAGCCTGCCGCCCCAAATTTTTATGATGGGCGATATGTTTGATTTTTTGGCAAACACGACCTACGTGCGGCGCTTCTACGAAGAGGAGATCGCGCTAATAAACGAGCTGTCGCAAAAATGCGAAATTTTTTACTTCGAGGGCAATCACGATTTTAATCTGCGCGAAATTTTCCCCTGCGCAAAAGTTTATCCGAACGCCGCGCAGCCCGTTAAATTTATCTGCGAGAGCGGCGAAGCGGTACAGATTGCGCACGGCGATCTGTTTTTGCCGCGCCTGACGCAGCTTGCGCTGCTTTCGCTGCGAAACAGAGCTTTTCTGAAATTTATGGATCTGCTCGATCGCGCTTTGAAATTTAAAATTTCAAAGATGATCTTAAAATCGCAAGAGGGGAAAAATCTATACAAAAAAATGCCAAATTTTAAGGATATAATCGCGCCGAAGATTGATTTTTACGCGGCAAATTTAATCATCGAGGGGCACTATCATCAAGATGAAATTTTATAT
>NZ_CALIMY010000056.1 GCF_938045205.1 uncultured Campylobacter sp. | reverse complement strand
GCAGGGATAATATTATCCAACTTCGTTTATTTGGAATTTACGGCGAAATGGAGAATTACCGCTATAAATTTATCACAAATGCCGTAGTAAAAAACCTACTGCACCTACCCATCACGATCAATCAAAACGTATTTTTTGACTATATGTATGTTGAGGATCTGCTAAACGTAGTGGAATTTTATATAGAAAATGACGTACGGCATAAAATTTACAACGCAAGCAGCGGGACAAAAATCGATCTGCTCGGCCTAGCTGCGCTGGTAAATGAGGCGAGCGATTTTAAATCGGAGATAAGCGTGCTAAATGAAGGGCTGAACAACGAATACACTTCCGACAATAGCCTATTAAAATCCGAAATGAAAGATAAATTCAAGCTTACGCCGCATTCGGAAGCGATCGGTAAAATTTGCAAATATTTTAAGCAAAATTTTACTAGCTTAGACTTAGATACCATAAAAAAAGATCCATATTTGGGAAAAATCAATGAAATTTGGAAAGGCAAAAAATGACCCCGCAAGAATTAAAACAAGAAATTTTAGAAAAAACGAAAGAGTATTATAGGCTGGTTCATGAGCCGGCGCAGAGAGCTAAATTTGAACCCGGCAAAAGCCGTGTGAATTACGCAGGTAGAGTCTTTGATGAGCACGAAATGGTAAATTTAGTAGATAGTTCGCTTGATTTCTGGCTCACATACGGCACATATTCTAAAAAATTTGAAAAGGAATTTGCCAAAATGCTTGGCGTAAAATGGGCGTTTTTAGTAAATAGCGGAAGCAGTGCGAATTTGCTTGCATTCTTTGCGCTTACCTCGCCGCTTCTAAAAGAGCGCCGCATAAAGAAGGGAGATGAAGTTATAACCGTAGCGGCAGGCTTTCCTACGACAGTTGCACCTATCGTGCAATACGGTGCCGTTCCAGTTTTTGTCGATATGGAGCTTGAGTATTTTAACATAGACCATACGAAGCTTGAGCTTGCGCTTAGTCCAAAAACGAAAGCCGTCATGGTAGCTCACACCCTAGGAAATCCTTTTAATATAAAAGCCGTGAAGGAATTTTGTGATAAGTATGATTTGTGGCTTATCGAGGATAACTGCGACGCGCTGGGTTCTCTGTACGACGGTAAGCCGACCGGCACATGGGGGGATATAGGCACAAGCAGCTTCTACCCGCCTCATCATATGACGATGGGCGAGGGCGGCGCCACATATACAAACAATCCGCTGCTTAAAAAAATTATGCTAAGTATGCGTGATTGGGGGCGCGACTGCTGGTGTGAGAGCGGCGCGGATAATACCTGTGGCAGGCGCTTTTCGCAGAAATTTGGTGAGCTACCGCTTGGATACGATCATAAATACGTTTATTCGCACTTCGGATTTAATTTAAAAGCCTCCGATATGCAGGCTGCGGTGGGGTGCGCTCAGATAGGGAAATTTTCTAGCTTCGTGCAGCGTCGTAGGCGAAATTTTAAAAAGCTTTATGACGGGCTGAAAGATATAAAAGAGCTCATCTTAGTTAAAACCCAGCCGCATTCCGAACCTAGCTGGTTCGGCTTTATGATGACGGTTGCGGACGGGGTAAAATTTAGTAGAAACGAGCTTAGCGAGCATCTAGAGAAAGCGGGCGCGCCATCAGATTCTAGCCAATGCTTACG
>NZ_CALIMY010000055.1 GCF_938045205.1 uncultured Campylobacter sp. | reverse complement strand
CGATGAGCGCCCCGAGGAGGTCACCGACATGGAGCGCAGCGTGCGCGGCGAAGTGTTTAGCTCGACCTTCGATCAGCCCGCATTCAACCATGTCCGCGTCGCCGAGCTCGTCATCGAAAAGGCAAAACGCGCCGTCGAAAACGGCAAGGACGTCGTCATCTTGCTTGATAGCATCACCCGCCTTGCGCGCGCTTACAACACCGTCACGCCTAGCAGCGGCAAAGTCCTAAGCGGCGGCGTGGACGCAAACGCCCTGCATAAGCCGAAGCGCTTCTTCGGTGCGGCGCGAAATATCGAAAACGGCGGCTCGCTTACCATCGTCGCTACCGCGCTTATCGAGACCGGCTCGCGTATGGATGACGTGATCTTCGAGGAGTTCAAAGGTACGGGCAACAGCGAGATCATCCTCGATCGCAACATTTCGGACCGTAGAATTTACCCCGCGATCAACATTACCAAGTCGGGTACGCGCAAAGAGGAGCTTTTGCAAGGCAGCGAAAATCTGCAAAAAATCTGGGCGTTGCGCTCGGCTATCTCGACGATGGACGACGTCGAGGCGCTGAAATTTTTATACGCCAAAATGCTAAAAACCAAAGACAACACCGAGCTGCTGTCGATAATGAACGGCTAAATTCTTTAAATTTAGCCTTATTCTGAAATTTCGCTCCAAATTTAGCGGCATGGTTTATACCGCTTGCCGCAAATATTGCCACGTAGCTTCGTACGCGCTTTGAAGGCGTCGCGTCTTTTCTTTCAAGTTCCACTATGATAAGTTTAAATTTATCGCGATATTTGCTAAACGTTTTGCGCTCGCAGCACGGGATACGGCGCCGCCCGACAGAATTTTGCTTTGGTAAAAATCCATTCGCAAGATGTTAAGCGTAAAATTTTACGAGGAATTTTATGTTTTGCTACGCACGGAGCTGGGATGTTTTATTATTTCTAAATTATCGGTTAAGATAAAAACATCGTTTTTATTAAACTATATATCAGATAAAAATTCCCGTAATACCTGTTTCCGTGGTTATCTATATAAAATTCGCACGAGTGTATAAAGTTGGTATTACTATACGGCACACATTCTTTAACGCCTTGCAAATACTGGTTTATGCGGTTATGAACCATATCAAATTCGTAATCTGGATTTTTTGTCTTTTCAGATGGTTGAAACTTATAGCTCATATACTTAATCCCCTCATAATATATGCAATATCTATTCTTTCCTAGCGCTTTTTCAAAAAAAGTAATATTTTTGCATTCTTTTATACTGAAGCTATCGGAACCATACATACCACCTTTGCAAGTAAATATAAGGGTTTGATTAAGATCATAGTTTATCTTTTTATTGCCTTGAAATGGCGTATATGAGTAGTTGCCATTTATATCAACATTTCTATCTGTATGATGATGGACAAAATCGACAAAATTCCAAGGAGCGGTTTTATTTGATATTATTTTATTCGTAATTTTATTTAAACCAATAGTTGAGTTTAAATCATCAAATAGGCTAAAAGTCTTAGTATCCATATGCTTTTTAAATATTTTGTCTAATGTATAAATAAGTTCATTGAAGCTTAAATTTTTATCAGGAGCATAAAATGTATCATAATGGTAATATACGCAATCATTAAATTCTTCCTGTACGAAATTTTGTACCATCTCATCTTTACTAAGCCATTTTAGATCGCTGAAGCTAAACCCGCTGTAATTAAGCGTGCCGACGATCACACAAATGCCGAGCGCGGCTATTAGGACTTTGGATAGAAATTTAAGAGCTTTCAAAATTTACTCCTTTAGCAAAACGCTAGTTAAAAATACGAGCCTAACGGGCTGCGATATTAAGCGACCTTTTTAAATTTAAGCTCACACAAAGAGGGCTAAATTTAAACCTATGCCGCTTTTAAATTTAACCGAATCGCTTCCTACTTCCCGCCGAAAAACAGCAGATTTGCCATTATGATCACGATCGCGACGGGCGCTACGAAACGCAGCGAAAAGTACCAAATTTTAAATCCAAGCTCGCCCATATCGGCGCCAAAAAGCCCGCGCAGGCGCTGCGCGTCCATCACGAAGCCAACAAAGATCGCCGAGGTTAGCGCGCCCAGAGGCAGCATGACGTTTGAGCTTACGAAGTCCAAGCAGTCAAAAAAGCTCGCGCCGAAAAGTTTAAATTTGCTCGCATAATCTGCGTGCATCGATAGCAGCGAGCATGCGCCTAACACCGCTATGGCGCACCCCGAGATGCAAACTGCGCGCAGGCGCGAAATTTTAAATCTGCCGATGAGATAGAAGACGAAGGGCTCGATCATCGAAACCGCGCTCGTGATCCCTGCGAAAAAGAGCGAGACGAAAAACGCGACTTCAAGCACCTGTCCCGCTAGCCCCATTTTTGCAAACATCGTAGTGAGCGAGACGAACACAAGCCCCGCACCCTGCGCGGGATCGGCGCGAAATTCGAAGATGAAGGTAAAGACGATGAGCCCCATCATCAGCCCGATCGCGATGTTGATAAATACGATGTTTACCGAGCTTCGCACGAGCCGCACCCCCTCGCTAAGCGATGCCGCGTATGCTGCGATACAGCCGACGCCCACGCACAGGGTAAAGAGCGCGAGCCCGAGCGCGGAGAGGATGGAGCTAACGGTGATTTTGCCGAAGTCGGGATAGAAAAGAAATTTCGCCGCCGCGCCGAAGCCCTGCATCGTGCACGCATACGCAAGCATCGCAAGCAGCAGCACGAAAAGAAGCGGCATCATCACGACGTTTAGCCGCTCGATACCGCTTTTGATGCCGCGCGCGACGACGGAGAGCGTCAGCACGAGCGCAAGCGCGTAAAAGCCCAGGCTCGTGACTAGCGAATGCGAGATGAGATCGTCAAAGACGGCGCCCGCTTCCTCAGCGGTTGCGGGCAGCGGAGAAAAGCCCAAAAAGATGTAGCGGATCACCCAGCCGAGGATGACGAGGTAAAAGGACAGCACCAGCATGCCGCCCGCGATGAAAACGCCTCCCGCGCGCCATTTACGCCCGCCGCGCGGCGCCAGCGTCTCGTACGCGCTCGGTAGATCCCTCCCGCTTAGCCTGCCCAGCGCCATCTCGGCTAGGAATATGCTAAAGCCCACGCCCAGCGTGAGCGCGAGATATAAAAGCACGAAGGCGCTGCCGCCGTTTTGGCCCACGAGGGTGGGAAATTTCCATGCGTTGCCAAGCCCCACCGCGCCGCCTGCGACGGCAAGTATGAAGCCGATTTTGCTAAATTTATCGTTCATTTTCGCTCCGATGATTTTTAAATTTTAAAGCTGCGGAATTTTAAAATTCTGTAGCGTGATCAGACACGGCTGCGCTACGGCATCTTTGCCGCGGTCTTGCGCAGGTTGCCGCGCGGGTTAGCGCGGTCACGCCGAAGGCTGATTGCGGTCGCCGCATACTCCTATCTAGACATAAAATTCCAGGCGCAATTTTTTGACAGCCGCCATGACCGCTAA
>NZ_CALIMY010000054.1 GCF_938045205.1 uncultured Campylobacter sp. | reverse complement strand
TATGCCGGGGCTACCGAAGGTACCTAACGCGCTAAATATGAAGATTACGAGCGATGGCGTAATAAGCGGACTGGCATGAAATTTTATTTTTTGCGCATCCATTTTTGTTGCGTGCACGCCTTGGGGTTTAAGCTTAGCTCACCGGTCTAGTCGTGATTTAAGCTTAGCATTCGTAGGTACTCAGATGAGAGCGGAGTAGAGTTACCGATTTGCAAAATTTAGCTGAATTTGCTCGCTTGCGGGTAAATTTTAAGTGCGGGATTTTGCGGATCGGCTTTGATTTTTAAAAACAGAGGCGAATTTGACGAGAATTTGACGTTAGGCTCGCCTTTTAAAATTTGACGAATTGCCCATAATTTCTCGCCAAAGCGGATAAAATTGCTTGCCTTTTTGGCGAATCGCCACTAATCGTAAATTTGAGATTTTTACGTCAAATTTAGGGGAAAATCGACGTAACGTATTTTGGCGTTTTTATTGATCAAATTTGCCTAGGCAAGCCAAAAATCCTGCGCGAAACAGAGCTAAATTTTAACCTTCTCCCACGGCTCAATCCCGCCTGCAACCTCCTCAAAAATGCTAGCTATTTCTATATTTTTTACGCTTAAATTTCGCTCGTAAACTACTCTGTCGCGCGATTTTAGCTTCTCTTGCAAAAAGGCGAATTCATACTCGATCTGACCGCGAGAGACGGCTATTTTGGCTAAATTTCGCTCGTCAAATTCGCCAACTTTTCCTGCATCAAATTTATACCCGCGAGCGCAGCTCTGCGCATAAACCTCCGCCAGATACGCATTTATCGCCTCTAGCGCGTTTTCGTGCGCGTAAAAGCGGTCAAGCTGCGGGTGATTTTTGTAGCCTTTAGTAAGCCCAGCCAGCACGTTTTTAGCTAGCAGCGCCTCGCGCCACAGCGCCAGGAGCCCCCTTGCGTCGAGATATTTAAAGCTTATCGTCCAAAGTCTCATTTTCGCCTTTCGTTAAATTTCGTCGTCAAATTCGGCGCGCTTCGCGCCGTAGCCTGAGCGGCGATAAATTCGCGCCTTAAATTTGGCCGCGCCCTAGATTAGAGGCTAAATTTTATCTCACCGCGCATTTAAATTTGCCCGCTCATTGCAGCTTGCCTCTGCATAGCACGGGGATCTTTTCTATGACCTCGCCGCCGCTAACGAGGTAGGCGAACTCGTGTAAATTTACGACGGGGCAGATGTGGTTTGGATAAATTTCGAGCCGATCGCCCACGCGCACGGCGTCTCGCAGCGCTCTGTCGTAGATGATCGCATGCTCGTCGTAAATGCCATTTATCCACACATCTGTGCCCTTTATGCGCCCGAGCCCCGGCGTTGCCGTAAAGCCCTCAGTGCGCCTTTGCTGCGTGAGCCCCTTGGCGCCGACGTCGGTGATGATGCGATCCGCCGTAGGTCTGCTGATGACGGTCGTAAGGATGCTTGCGGCGTTCATCGAATAATCGCCGTATGCCTGCGCCTGCGAGGCATCCATAAAGATATAGGTGCCCGGGCGGATCTCGGTGACGCCTTTTAAAATTTCAAAATCGTTGATGAGCGATGGCGTCGAGCCGATACTAACGACGCGTGCAGGCAGAGCCAGCTCGCGCGCGATATCCGCAAACTCCAGCGTGCGGCGCTGCGCGGCTAGGTGGATGCGCTCGCATTCGCTCTTATCGGCGGCCTTGTAGGAGTGGCCGTCGTGGGAGAATACGCCGCGGAATTCTATATTTTTACAGCTTTTTAGAAATTTTATAAACGCCGCGAAATCCTGCTTTTCTACGAAGCCAGAGCGGTTTTCGCCCACTTCGATCTCGGCAAGCACGCAGGCCTTTGCGCCGCTGCGCTCAAAGGCGCGCTCTATCAGGCTCGCCTGCTCTATGCTGTCGATGCCGAAGCTTAAGTTTATCCCCGCGCGCAAAAGCGCGACGATGCGCTGAAATTTTAGCTCGCCCACGATCTCGTTTGCGATAAATATATCTTTCAGCCCGTTTGCCGCCATGATCTCGGCTTCGCCCGTTTTGGCGACCGTGATACCCGCAGCGCCGAGACTTTCTTGCAGCTTCGCGAAATAGGGAATTTTGTGCGTTTTGGTGTGCGGGCGCAGGCTCACGCCCGCGGCGTCTGCGTAGTTTTGCATCTTTTGCAGGTTGCGAAGCACGATTTCGCGATCAATCAGCAACGCCGGCGTGTCGATCTCTGATACCATCATAAGCTCACCTCCTCGTTAAATTTACGAAATTAATACAGTCGCGCTTAGTAGCTGCGCCCGTTTTGCGGCGGCGAAATTTTAAAATTTAGCGCCGCTTGCAAAGGGCAAAATTTACGTGTCGCCTGTGCAAACGGAATTTGCGCGCCGTAAATTTAACACTGCTTGCGAAATAGCGGCCTGCTCGCTGCAAATTCGGCTCCCTTCGCGAAGCGTTTAAATTTGGCGAGCAAATTTCTTGCCGCAACAAAGCAACGCCGGCAAAAGCAATATCGCGCGCTGTATGAAAAAATCAAAATAAAATTTTAAAATGCGTCGAGTAAAAATCAATACGCGCGCCGTACCGCTAGGCTCACGTAGTTTTCGGCTCCGCTTCACGCCGTTTTATTCCTCGCGCGCTCCGTTTTTCTTGCGGCACATATTCGCGTTAAATTTTTTGGCAAGCGACCCGGCACACTATCTGTTTCCGCACCGCCGCCCGTGTTTTTTACTAAAGCTCGTTTTGTGCCGCACGCTGCACATCGCCGCCTATTTTAGTGCCGCCGCTCGTTTCCGTAGCGACACTTCATTTCTAGCGCGCCTCGCCTCGAGATTTTCTATTTTTTATCTTGTAGCACCTTGTCGCGCCATTTCGAGTTTGCTTTATTGTCGGTCGCTACGTCTTTGGATATCTCGGCCGCCGCTTCGAAATTTTTACTCACGCCCTCTTTGGAATTCTCGTATTTTAGGGCGTTTTCGCTTCTGATGCCGATGCTTTGCGCTTCGCTCGCGGCGTCAATATTAGCGCCTAAAAAGATAAATTCCCAGTCGTATTTTTCCTGCTTGTCGCTAATCATCTTTTTGATCTGCGCTTTGGAGTATTCGCGGCTTGAGTTCTCCTGCCCGTCGGTGATGATGACGAAAAGCACGCGATTGTTTTTGGCATAGATGTCTGGCACCCGCTCGATACGCGCTATCGTGCTGCCGATCGCGTCAAGTAGCGCGGTGTTGCCGCCGGCGTAGTACTCTTTAGACGTTAGATTTTCGACCTTCTTAAGCGGCGTGCGGTCGTGGATGACATTAAATTTCGTATCGAAAAGCACGGTCGTGACGCTGGCGTCGATGCCCTCTTTGCGCTCCTTTTCTATCATCGAGTTAAATCCGCCGATCGTATCGCTCTCAAGCCCGCTCATCGAGCCTGATTTATCTAAGATCAGCACCAATTCCAGGTGATTTACGCCGTCTTTATTATCGAGCGGCGTGGCGAGCTCTATGCTTTTGGCAAACATTATGCCCGCAAGCGCGGCTACAAGAAGGATGATTTTTTTCATAGGGGCTCCTTTGTTAAAATTTCATTATTTTACTATTGTATCGCTTAATCAATGAAATTTTATCGCTAAAGCTTTGCCGCACGCCCCTGCTACGTAAATTTTAATACGAAATTTTGTCGTGGAATTTTAACGTATCCTTGCAAGAGACGCCGCAAAATTCCGCGCGATATAGAATTTTGCATGGCGCAGAATTTCACCGCGAAATTTTAAGACGTAGAATTTTATGCAGCGCGAAATTCTGCGTGTAAATTTATGCGGCACGGAATTTTATAACGCCGCAAAATCAAACGTCTGCGGATCTGCTCCGTTTCGCGCTGAGGTAGCTTCCGATCTCGCTTATCAAGACGCCTGCGAGGATGAGCGTCGCGCCTAAAATTTGCATCGCGTTTAGCCTTTCGCCGCCTACGAATACCCCCATAATGCCCGCCGTTACGGGCTCTAGCGTGAAAAACAGAGCGGTTTTTACGGGCGTCGTGTATTTTTGCATCAAAGCCTGCGCAAAAAAGCCAAAAACCGTTCCCAGCAGGCAGATCACCGCCATCGCGACGAAAAAGCTTTTATCCATCACCGGCACGATGCTGACTCTTTCAAAAAAGATCGTCGCGAAGCAGCAAAGCGCGCTTAGGCAGAGGATCTGTACGTAGGCGATGCCCGCTACGTCGCAGCTTTGCACGAAGCGGTTGGTCAGCACGATGTGAAACGAATACGCGCACGCGCAGACTAGCGCCAGCGCTTCGCCCTTGCCGAGCCCAAGCTGCGTATCGCCGATGAGATAGAGCCCAGCGATCGCAAGCGCGATGCCAGCGTAGGCGTAGGAGTAAATTTTATGCCTAAACAGCGCTGCGGCGATGAAGGGCACGAGCGCGACGTTTAGGCCGATGATGAACGCCACGGAGGAGCTTTGCGCAAATTTAAAGGCGAAGGTCTGCGACGTAAAACCCGCGAATAAAAACAGGCTAAGCACTGCGCCGTGCTTGATCTCGCGCGAAGTTATGGCCTTGAGCTTTGGGAAAAATATCGCGCCTGCGATGATGCTTGCGGCGAAAAAGCGCCAAAATAGTAGCACGAAGACGTTGTTGCTCGTAAGTGCCTGCGAGGTGGGCAGATACCCGAGTCCAAAAGCGATCGCTACGAAGAGCATTCCGATGTCGGCTCTAAATTCCAAACTTTTATTCATCTGCGTCCTTTTTGAAAATTTAAAGTCGTAATTTTACGAAATTTTAGGTAAAAAATAGGCTAAATTTTGGCGGAGCGATTTGGAATTTAGGATTTTAAAATCGCGAGTTAAATTTTAAGTACCCGGCTTGTCTTTTTGGGCTTGCGCGCACTTGTCGCGCACTCGTTGCCGCCGCTTCGCTACGGCTTGTCATAAATGCACAGCTGCTGCTCGCACAATCATTGCGCCGCTTCGCCGCAACTTGTCATAAATTTTCACGGCTTTGTCGCTTTTTGTCGCAACCTTTTGCGGCCACGGATTTAGGGAAAATTTAGATATTTTTAGCGTTAAATCAAGCTCAAGAATTTTACTCGCTCGCTTCGGCTTTTGAAATTTCAGCGAGCTTTTCGGATATAAAATTTTGCAAAAAATCTATATCCCTTCGTGCATATAAAAATCCCACCCCGAATTTAACGCCGCTAATTTTGCCTCGTATGCTGATTATTTTTATGCCTCTTATAAACCATACGGCGTAGGTCATCTCGTCAAAGCCCTTTCATTAAATTTAGACGCTAATTTGGCGCTTTATTCTCTATCTTCGGCGCTAAAATTTTGCTCGCTTAGCTTTTGGTGAAAATTTACTATAAACATATAGGCTTCTTCTATATGGTAGTCGGAGAGTTTTACTAGCTCGCCTCCTATATATTCAGGCGGTCTTATTTTTGTATATGTTCTACGTCCCGCGACCAACACGCCCCTGTCCGGTATATTTAGTAGATTATGAAAGGTTACATATTTTCCGAGATTGTCTATATATTTTTGATCCGTTACATTGTTTTCGCCGTCTATTTCAAGAAGCAGCAGGTGATCATCTTTTGATAACTTAAGCCCTATTAAATATTTACCTTCCTTATATTTGGCGATAGAGGCTAGATAAAATGAATCTTTACTTTGATAAACGGTCGATTTTTTTATAAGCTCGCCTCGGCCATTTAGCTTTATAATATCAACGGTATTGCTTGTTTCAAATAACATCAAAATCGAGCCGTCGTCGCTCTCGATCATATCTTTTAAAAAATACCCGCGCATATCTATTTTGGTTTCAAATATAAGGTTTCCGTCCGGGTTAAATTTAAGAATTCCTAGATTTTTTACGACCAGAATAAAACCTCCGTCACTCGTTTTTAATATCTTTATAAGACCATCTTTCGGTTCTTTAATTTTCTTTACCTCCGGTTGCTTATCCGGGGATGTTCTATCGTAAATGTAACTGTTATAAAAAGTATCTGGCAGATGCGAAACGTCGATCGGTTTCTCCCAGATTATTTTTGCGTTTTTATCCATTCTAAATATATTATTTCCATAATCGCACGCCACAAATTCATCATTATCCGTCGGAGCTATCTGTTTTAGGGCGCGAGGAAGCGTATTTGAGATTTTATATGTCGCCTTATCTACGATGTAGGCCGCCTCTTCGTTTCCTAATACGTAGTAGCTTTGCATCTGGGCTGCTATTAAATTTCCTCTTCCGATGAAGCTTTTATCGATTATTTTTCTCCAAATTTCGCGCCCGCTCTTATCAACCTTCATAAAAAGATCGGGGCTTCTACCGCTTTCGTATTCTCCGGCCAATATATATCCGTCGTCGGTAGATACGGCCATATTGATAGACGAAAAGCCGTTTTGAGAAAAAGGCAGATCCCAAACAGGCTTTGATTTGTCTATATTTTTACTTGAATCCTCTAGCTCTTTGCTTCCTATCTCATTTTTTATGGGTTCTTCTGTTAAAGTATTTGTATCATCGTTATTTTTTATAACGCTTATAAAACCTTTAAAATCGGACACCAAAGATATAATCATGCGGCGTTCGTCTAAAGGTAGCGCCGAATTTACATCATCAGCCTCTGGCATATAATAGCTTTTTAGGCGGGTAGGCTCAAATCCGCCGGAAATATCTAAGACGTCTATGCTCGGCAAAGCCGTATCGTCCGAGCCGTCTTTGCTTCTAGACAAATATATTATTTCGTCATCCCCGCCGATATCAAAAGTATAAATTCTATTACTAACGGTATAGTTATTCAGATGCTCGATATCGTCTATGTTTTTGATGCCGTAAACATTAAGAGTATGAAGTTCGTTTGCGTATAGATATTTTTTATCGGCAGAAATTTGCAAATTTATAATGACTCCGAAATTATCTCGTTTATAAACCTCTTTTATGTTTTTCGGATCGCTCACGTCAAGCACATGAAGACCCGCGAAGTCGGACATGAAAACGTATTTGTCCGAGTATACAGCTATATCGCCTTTTTCTATCGGATTAAAGGTCTCCATACCTATAAACTCGCCTAACATTTTTATATTATCCGACGAAATATCTAAAATAACCATACCGTTTTTGGCTTTTACGTAGGCTAGTTTATTATTTTCGCTTAGCCTTATTTTGGAGAGACCTTTGGCTTGAAAT
>NZ_CALIMY010000053.1 GCF_938045205.1 uncultured Campylobacter sp. | reverse complement strand
CATCCTAAACGCGCTGCAGGGCAAAAAAATCTCGCTTCAAAGCGCAAGCGCGATAAAAATTTCGCAAAATTTAACGCTCGTCTCGCCCGCACTTGCTTCACAAAATCCCGTGTCCTCGCAAAATTCTGCAAATAGCACAAATTCTGTGGCGCAAAATTCTATCAAAAACGCAAGCTCTAGTGCGGACGATTACGTCATGCAAAATTCTATGGGTAGCGCGCAAAGCTCGCAAGACGACGAAAGTAGCGGCTCGCACAATTACGCGCAAAAGCTCACGAGCTCTGATGGCAAAAACAACTCAGAAAATTTCGCCGCTTCAAATTCAATAGCAAACGCTGCAAAAAATTCTACGAATTGTGCAGCCAAAAAGCCGCGGAATTGCGAAGATGGATGGAATTTTACAGAATCAGAAAGCCTAGAGAATTTTAAAAGCAATGATTTCACCAAGCAAAATTCAATCCCTGACGAGAATTCTCAAAATTACGCGAATGAAGATGCAATGAAAAATTCCGCCCGCTCATCAAATCCCGAAAAAGCCGGAAATTTCGCAAACGCAAAAGCTCACGAAAGCCCCGCTCGCTTCGCAAGCGAGCTGAAAGAGGCGGGAATCTTCGATTTTATTTTGATCGATGCGGGGCTTGAGTATCTTGGAGAATTTTTGAGTATCGGCGACGAAAATATCGTGCTGTGCGCGAACGAGCCCTGCTCGATCAGCAACACCTACGCGCTTTTAAAGACGCTTGGGGCTAGCAAAAAAGAGGTTTTGTTTTTGCTAAATTTCACCGCAAGCGAGGAAGATGCCGTGATGATCTACGAGAATCTAAAGTCGGTTGCGCACCGCAATATAAGCGAGCTGAGCTTTAAACTGCTAGGCTTTGTGCCGTTTTGCAAACAAGTAGCCGTCTGCTCACAAAATCGCGCGCTTTTTAACTCGCACTATCCGTTTTCGCCCGCTACCATCGCGCTTAGACAGAGCGTCTCGCGATTTTTGAGCAAGCAGGGCTGCGAGCCGATCGATATGAGCGCTTACCGCGGCGTCGGCGGATTCTTACGAAAACTTAGCAACCTAGTATGATTTACGACGAGATTTTAAATCGCGCAAATTCTGCATTTTTAAACGGAATTTTAAAAATTTAATGTTATTCTTAAAGCTAAAATTTTAAATAATATACATAAAAGATAGATTAATCATGCAGTTAAAAGAAATTTTAAAAGACATCAAAATCGCCCGCGACAATCTCAAAAATGTGGGCAAAAGCGCCACGATCTTTGGCTCGGCACGCTTTAGCGAGGACAATCGCTACGTAAAAGACGCGCAAAAGCTCTGCGCGGCGCTTGCGGATATGGGATACGCGATCATCACGGGCGGCGGCGGCGGGATCATGCTGGGCGCGAACAAGGGCGCCTTCTCGCGTGCAAAAACGCACAGCGTGGGCTTTAACATCATGCTGCCGTTTGAGCAAAAAAGCAACGGCTTTTTGACACAGGGCGCGAAATTTTCGGCATTTGCGCCACGCAAAGGCGCCCTCATAGAAAACAGCGAAATTTTCGTCATCTTTCCTGGCGGCTTTGGGACGCTGGATGAGTTTTTCGAAATTTTAGTGCTGGTGCAGACGGGCTTTAAACGCGCACGGATCTATCTTTACGACGAGGAATTCTACGCGCCTTTGATGGAGTTTTTCCGCACTTCGCTGCTAAAATCTGGTGCGATAAACGAAAGCGATCTGCAAAATTTCAAGCTCTGCGACAGCGTGGATGAAATTTTAACGGACGTGCAACGTAAGGAGAACGAATGAAAATTTTAGTCGCAATGAGCGGCGGCGTGGACAGCTCGATGTGCGCGAAGCTGCTACAGGACGCAGGCCACGAGATAGAGGGCTGCTATATGAAACTGCACGCAAAGCCCGGCTATCATGAGGCAAACATCGCCAAAGTTCGCAAAGTAGGCGAGTTTTTGGGTATAAAAATCCACATTTTGGATCTGCAGGATGATTTTAATCGCGACGTTTACGAGCCCTTCGTGCAGGCTTATATCGATGGTCTTACACCAAATCCATGCGCGCTGTGTAACCGCCGCATAAAGCTCGGCAAGCTTTTGGAATTCGCGCGCGAGCAGGGTTTTGAGCGCCTAGCTACGGGGCACTACGTCCGCATCGAGGACGGGCTTTTAAAAGCCGCTGTAGATCTTAGCAAAGATCAGAGTTATTTTTTAGCAAACATCGATCCTGCCGCGCTTAAATTTATGCTCTTTCCGCTTGGAGGGATGTATAAAAAGGACGTCAAAGAGGCTGCGCGCGCCTATACTGAGCTTTCGCAGATCGCTTCCGCAAGCGAAAGCAGTGAAATCTGCTTTGTGGATACCACATATATCGACGTTTTGAACCGTCATACGGGCACCAAAATGCCCGGCATCGTGCGCGACCGCGCGGGCAACGCCATCGGCACTCACGAGGGCTATATGCACTACACGATCGGCAAGCGCCGCGGTTTTACGGTGCACGGCGCGCATGAGCCGCACTTCGTGCTAAGCATCGACCCGCACAAAAACGAGATCGTCGTGGGCTGCAAGGAGGAGCTGGCGACCTACGAGTTCGACACCGAAAATTTCAACGCCTTTTTAAGCAGGGATGAAATTTTAAATATGCCGGGTCTCGGCGTTAAGATCCGCTACCGCAGCGCCAAACTCCCCGTTAAAATTTCGCCTCGCGAAAGGGACGGCGTGCATGCCGTGCTGTCCGCGCCCGCAGCAGGCATTGCTCCGGCACAGCTCGCGGCTTTTTACGACGAGCGCGACCGCGTAGTAGCAAGCGGATTTATAAAATAGCGCTTCACATCCGATGCCCGCTTTCGGCGCCGCTTAGGGCCCATCTGCTCGCAAAACGGCGCTTTGATCGCGCCGTTTGATCTACACTCACTATGTTAAATTTCATATCAAAAAAGGAATTTGCGCTTTTGAATCCAAGCCGCTAAATTTTGCTCGGCGCGCAAATTTCATGCGTGCAACTTTGCAATTTCAGCCTTTTAAATTTACGTTCTGTCGCTGTGTACGCCTACACTGCTAGCCAAATTTTACGAAAGCTGCGGCGCTAAAATAAAATTTACGGCGACGTCTTATCCAAGCGCGCCGTGACGCGAAAATCGCGACCGATATAAAATATTTCGCGCGTCGTCGCGACGAGGCGAAACGAAATTTGCACACCCCCTCTTAAAGCGATTTGCGATGAAATTCTAAATCTGCGCTAGAGCCCACGACGACATTTAAATTTTATAAATTTATGCCGAAGCAAAATCAAATTTAAAATTTAGCAGCACTTTCCATGCTCGAATTGTGCTTAAATCGCGGCTAAAATTCTACCCGCGTCTTTACCTCAAAAAGCAGCTCGCCGTCCACTGCTTCAAGCCCGCCGCTCTTTATCATCTCGCGAATTTTACTCGTGCCAAGGCTGCTTTTTTGAAGCAAAATTTCAACCAAGTCTAGATCCCTGATCTCATAAATGCACCGATCTATCAGCTGCGAAGAGCCCAGATCGTCGAAGTAGAAAAATCGCCCACCGTTTGAATAGATCCAGCCGTATAGCCCGCCGTGCACGCCGCCGACCCTGCGCCACTCATGCGGCAGCTCGAGCGCGAAAAGCCCGCTTTTGCGAGCGACCAGCCTACGACTGCTGCGGCCGCCGCCCCAAACTTCGGCGCCTTCTAAAAAATATATCCGCTCGCCGCTTTGAAATACGCTGCCGCTAAGCGCGCGAACTTCGCCCGCGAAGGGATTGTCTCCCGCGCGCTTTTGCTTTCCGTCGTTCTCGTCGAAATAATAGATGCCGCCAGGGGAGGCAAAAAGCAGATGGTTTGAATGCGCAAGCTGCCTATCTAGCGGAGTATAGGGCGCGGAGGCGGGGTCAAATTTTAAATCGTTCGCAAAAACATCGCCGCTTTTCGCATCCCACAAAAAATAGTCCAACCGCTGCTTAAAAAGATCGTAATGCCCGCCGTTATCGCGCGCGTCAAGGCGCAGGTTTTTAAAATACACGCTCGCGCCGTCCGCGGCGTAAACGCCGCTAGCGCGCCCATCGCTTCCCTCTATCCGGCGCAGGCTCTCAGCATCGGCGCCAGGCAAAACCTCTCCCTTGTAAAATGCGCGCGAGCCCTGCGCAGCGTAATATACGCCCGCGATTTGGCGCAGATCCGTAGCGTCCATTCGTTTAAATTTATAGAGGTAGCTTTGCGGCTTGGGCGCATCCCAAAAAATATGCGCCAAGGTTTCATAAGTGAGCTTAAACGCCCCCAGCGCGTCGTTGGGCACCGCCTCGCCGTCGCAAAAGTAGCTAACTCGCCCGTCGCTTACGTATCCGAATGCTACGGCTTTCGTACGCGCGGGCTCTAGCTCGCTCATCGCGATATTTCCGCAATATACGGCGTTTTTATCCGCGGCGACGTTGGAGCGGTAGCCGGAGCCGAAATCCAAAACCCGAAAGCTCGCCGTATCCGCGTCCGGTATCGCAAAATAGCCCGCACCCACCACGAGGGCGTAAATTTCATCTCCTTTTTTGTAAAAATCGCTGTATTTGATCTGCTCATCGTCCCGCGGCGAATAGTCGTCGCTGGAATTTATAACCGCCACCAGAATAAGCACGCTAAAAGCCGCGAACGCAAACGTTATACCAAGCGCGATCTTGCGCCAAAGCGGCATGCCCCGAGGCGCGTCTCGCACCGGCTTATGATCTGTTTCTGCCTCGCGCACCCTAGCTTTGCGCTTCTTTTGCGCGCGCTCGTCCTTTAGCTCTTGCGTAAAATCCTCATACATCTTTTGCCTCAAATTTAATCTCGCCGCAGATTGCGCGGCACTTGAAATTGTACAAAAGCGCGGCTAAATTTATGAAATTTAACGCTACGGGCAAATTCTGATTCAACTCTTTGCGACGCTAATTTATTTTACGAATGCCACAAAATCTCTGGCAAATTTTAATTCAAAGCGCTTCGTAGCCGCACGGAATCGGCGCCGTAACGCTTGCAAACACAAAATCCTCATCGCCCGTATTTTTCATACCGTGGCACTCTCCGCTTTTGGAAATGATTAGATCGCCCGCACAGATCGGTACCTCCTCGCCCTTGTTCGGATAAAACACGCCGCGTCCGCTTAAGCAAATCCACACGTCATCGCCGTCTGGGTGAATATGCGGCGCTACGACCTGGCCGCGTTTGACGATCCAAACCGCGCCGCAAGTGGCCTCCGTAGTAAAAAATGTCGTTTTTACGGCTCGCTCGTCGCTACAAATAGCATCTTTTATATGAAAAATTCTTTGCATTTTCGCTCCTTTAAGTTCACCGCATCCGGTGCGGTTTCGGCGGAATTTTAGCATCCTTTTCGTGCAGCGAAAGTGAAATTTCAAGCGCCAAACTCGCAACGTAACCTTAAATAAAAACTCTAAATTCTCGTTTTGCTATACGATTTTTTGGAGGATTGAGATCGCATCTAAAAGTAAGAGGCGCATAAGCATGGTATTTGCGGATAGAATTTCGGCTTTAATTTAAGACGGAATTTTAAAAATTCCTCTAAATTTAAAACTGCTCTGCTAGATAAATTTATTAAATTTGATATGAGCTTTGCTTACGCGCTTTTGCTACCCAGATTAAAGCCAAATCGTAGCTTTTATCAAAGACCTCGCGTGGCGCAGACTTTACGGCAAGCTCCAAGTCGGTTTATAAAGCTAAATCGGCTTATAAATAGATGTTGCCTCTGGCTTGTTTTAGCAGATACGCATTTTTGCGCCTCGAATTTTTGCACATTTTACGATAATGTTTTTATAGCGCGTAACATACTGATCACGAGCCGAGCGGGAGTTCAAAGAGATAGCGTTAGAATTTTGCGCTATCTCTTAAATTTCAAAACTATTTTATCTTGCTTGGATCCAGCGCGATCTCGTCGTTTTTGATCACGCCGATCCCCTTATTTAGCACGTTTTGCGCGATCTGTTTAGCTTCTGCTAGCGAGTGCATCGCGAAGGTGCCGCACTGAAATTTATTCAGCTCGGGGATATCCGCTTGAGAGGCTACGCCCAAAATATCCTTCATGCTCGCGCTCCACGCCGCCGCGACGGCGCTCTCGCTAGGTGCGCCGATCACGCTCATATAAAAGCCCGTGCGGCACCCCATCGGCGAAATGTCGATGATCTCGACGTCTGCGCTATTTAGGTGCTCGCGCATGAAGCCCGCGAAAAGATGCTCCAGCGTGTGAGTGCCGCGCTCACTCATGATCTCTAAATTCGGGCGGCAAAACCGCAGATCATAGACGCTAATTTTATCGCCGCTTTTGGTGCGCATGCTCTTTGCAAGCCGCACGCCAGGGGCATTCATGCGAGTATGATCGACCTTGAAACTATCTAACAATGGCATATTTTCTCCTTAAATTCAGATCACGGCGATTTTAACATAAAATTCCGCACTTTCAGGCGCACAGACGAAATTTTAGTTACAATTACGTTTATTTTAAGGAGAATTAATGCCCTATATAAACGTCAAAATCACCAAAGAGCGCGGCGGCTTAAGTCGCGAACAAAAAGCAAGGCTCGTAAAAGACCTAACCGACGCCCTCGTAGCCGTGCTAGGTAGGGGCGAAAAAACCACGGTCGTGACGATAGACGAAATATCCACTGACGACTACGCGATCGGCGGACGGCTAGTAAGCGAAATCAGAAAGCGGCAGAGCTAAGCTCGCGCGCCAGGCTAAATTTAAAAAGCGAAATTTTAGAATTTTAAAATTTTCATGCGAAATTCTACGTGGCAGGCACCGCTTCTAAAGTAATAAAATTTGCGATAACCTCAGCTTGCAAGATGAAATTTTACGCTAAATTCCATGCTGTAAAATTCAAAAAACCAACCGAGCGGAAATTTTAAAGCGGGTATAATAGTGAAATTCTTTGAAAAATAGACAAGATAGAATTTATGCAAGTTTTAAAATTTTACCAGATAAATTTTAGGCCTTGCAGGTTTAAAATTTCGCAAAATATAAATAGATGGTATTCTTAGCGAGCTAGCGCTCCCAAATTAGCTTTTTGCCGAAAGTTAGGGTATTATCGGTCATTTTCATCCAATCGATTCTGATCGTAAAAAAATCAGTCTCCATCGCGCGCGCAAACGGAAAGCGCTTAAGATATAGCGAGGTTTCGCGCTCATCCGCGCTACGGATATGGCCGCAAATCTGCACGCCTTTAATCCTACCTACAAATTTCGTATCCAGCGCAACCGTAGCCGCAACTCCGCGGTTGGCAAAGACTGCTTTGATATGCTCGGAGTCGCTCGCGCTTGCGATGATGAGCTCCTTATTTTGCGGATCGTAGGCGTAAAATGCACTGCAGCAATATGGCAGATTATTGCGCAAAACTCCGAGAGATAGAAGTTTCATCCTGCCTAAAAACTCGTCGAATTTATCCTGAGCGGCACACATTTTAAGCCTCCTTTTTGCTAAATTATACAATGATTTTCTTTTATTAGCTATAATCGCGAGCCAAAATTAGGAGAATTTTTATGGAAAATTATAAAAAAGTAAAAGAGATGTTTTTGATGCAGCAAGCCCTAAACGACGAAACAAATGGCGTAGGCTGGGAGGACGGCTATACAAAAAACGGCAAACTTATCAACTGGAAGCGCTGCATTTACATGGAATGTGCAGAGCTCATCGATAGCTTTGCGTGGAAGCATTGGAAAAATATCTCTGCAGCGCCGGACGTGAATAATATCGTCATCGAGATCGTTGATATTTGGCACTTCGTGATGAGTTATATTTTAGAGCAATATTACGGCAACAAAGACATCGACCACATCGTAAGCGATGTCACGGCAGTAAGCGGATTTGCAGAGTTTAGCTCCTACGCCTACGATGTGCGCGAATACAGCATCTACGAAATCGTAAACGACATCGAGCTCATAATCCACGAAACAAGCGGATTTGAGCTGCAAATCGGCGAGCTGCTGACCGATTTTTTTCGCGTCGCGATTAAATGCGGAGTGAGCTTAGACATTCTTTTTGCCAAATATATCGGCAAAAACGTGCTAAATAAATTCCGCCAAAATAACGGTTATAAAGAGGGTAGCTACCGCAAAATCTGGGGAGACCTTGAAGATAACGAGGTGCTAATCGAGGTGCTATCAAAAGGCGCAGTAAGCGCAAACGAAATTTACGAGCAATTGCAAAAGATCTACGACGCGACGAAGTAAAGTCATAGATTTGCTTGCGAAATTTATCTTTAAGATTTTAAAATTCCATCTATAAAATTTCGGCAGGCAAATTTTAAAAAAGAGGTTTGATTTGGAATTCTGCAGTTTTGTGCCTGAAATTTTACGCAATGTCAGCTTATTTATAAGTGGCAAAATTCCGCGTAGCAAGCAAATAAATATTCGCAACAGGTAAAAACATAGCTAGATGCGGTCTCCCTTTACGCACTATAAATGAGCAGATTAAACGCAGGCGAGCGATCAAAGCATAAATTTCGTATTATAATGCGAGATGAGCCGGCTAAAGCAAGCGAATGAGCCAAGCGAGCGGATTGATGAGGCGCGTTTCGTGCGGCAGTCAAAATAAATCTCAGCTCAAATGCCGTCGTAAAAGTCGCTAAAATAACGCAAATAGGAGCATACATGGGTAGAATTTTTAATTTGGCAAAGCAGGATTTTTTTACGCGCAAGTTTATTTTGCTCTCGCTATTGCCGCTTATGTGCTCGCTTATAATCTTGGGCACGCTCGCATTTTTCGGCAGCAAAGAGCTTTTTGACGCGCTTTCGCAGGGCGCGCAAAGCGGCGATTTTAGCTTCTTGGACGAGCAGCGCTTCCCGGTAATTGCAAAAATTCTAAGCTTCGCTGCTACGAAGTGGATTATCGGCGCGATTTTTTCGGTGTTTGCCAGCTTTGCGGTACTGATGCTTAGCGTGTTTTGTGCGCTTATCATCGCGGCCTTTTTGACGCCCGCAGTCACTAAAGAGATCAACACGCGCCACTACCATCTAAGTCGCGCGGACGAAGCGAGCACGGCGCGAGTGCTAAAGCTGATGAGCGTTGAAATTTTAAAATTTTTAGCGATCTTATTCATCTGCTCGGTGCTTTTGTTTGTGCCGGTAATAAATTTATTCATCATCAACGTGCCGTTTTTTTATATCTATTACAAGCTGGTTCTAATCGACGTCGCTTCAAATGCGTTAAGCGCGAAAAGCTTCGAGCGCTCTTATAAAATGGGCGGCGGATATAAATTTGCCCTAAGCGCTTTTATTTTTTATCTGCTGTGTTTAATCCCGCTGGTAGGATTATTTTTCCAGCTATTTTTCATCATCTTTTTGACGCACGTAGTGCTGATAGACGAAAGCGCCCGCAATAAAAATCGCTAAAGATTAACTAAAATCAATGAAAAATTTTGAAATTTTCATAAAATAGTGCGAAATTTTTTAAGAAAGGATTTCTATGAAATCAGGTGATATTTACATTTGCAATATTTGTTCGCTCAAAAGCAGCGACGATGAAAATGCGGTCTTTATCAAGGCGCATAAAAACGGCGAGACGGTGCATATCTGCACATCCTGCATGCCTAGCGTCATCCATGGCTCGGGCATGGTCGTAAAAAGCAACTCCGAGATCGAAGAAGAGCTT
>NZ_CALIMY010000052.1 GCF_938045205.1 uncultured Campylobacter sp. | reverse complement strand
ATATCCATTTTACGCTAGCTCGGCTTTACAAATACGGCACTAAAGCGCGGCGCTTTATAAAATTTAGTCGCGAGCTGTGCCGATCTCGCGCCAATGCGTAAATTTAGACCCGCGGCAAGAATGTTTTTTGATTAAAATTTCTAAATTTCGCGCTCGCCGCGGCTAAATTTAAACAAACTTTGTTTGCCGCCTTACACAATCGCTGCGTTTAAATTTTAAATTTCACTACGCGCCCGCAAAATCGCGCTTCGTAACCTGCAAAAGTCGCGCAGTCTGTGTTTAAATTTAGAAGCGCACGAATAGAAACGCGAAAATTTCGCGCGACGCGCTGTTTTTAAAAATGCACAAAAGCCCTACACTTCGGTGATGACCGCGTTTACGAGCTTGGAAAATTTCACCCCTTTTAGCGCGCCGATTTTGGCGCTGAGCCGCTCGATCTTTGAAATTTTATCCCGCATCGTGATCTCCTCGAAGCAGTGGCGCTCGTCGATGTGGAAGTGGCTGGTGCTGATGATGGTGACGTTTGCGTGGTGCTCGATCTCTACGAGCTGCTCGATCAGATCGCTTTGGTGATGATCATACGCGATGCAAAGCACGCCCACGCAGTCCTCGTCGCTATCTCCGTGAAGCACGCCCTCGACCATCTTTTCGCGGATCAGATCGCGGATAAACTCGCTGCGGCTTAGGTATTGCTTGGCGCGCACCATCTCATCGAGATCCTCAAAAAGCTTCGTCGGCAGCGAAATGCTAAATCTTACGGCGCTCTCTTTTTCCTCTTTTTTCATAACTTCCCCTTATTTTGGGTATTTTGAACGTAATTTTACCGAAATTCCGCTCAAATAGTAAGAATTTTGCGCTAATTTGGCTTATTCTTTAAAATTTAAAGCTCCAAAGCATCGTGCGTATTTTGAAATTTTGCTCGCGATTTCGCGTTATATTTTAATGCTAGCGCGATGAAATTTTACCGGTGCTACGTTATTTTAATTCTACCGCGAGCTTGCGTCCAAATTTTAAGAGTCAGACGCTAAATAGCGTCTTGGCTTGGGGTTTGCGCAGTATCTAGCCACTCGCCGCGGCAGAATTTTGCATCGGTTGCCATAGCAGTGCGCCGCGACGCTATGGCAGGCAACGGCGCGCCGTTAAATTTTTAAAATTTTAACGTTTCGGCTGCGACATATGAAGACGGCAAGGCGCAAATTTGTTCGCTGATTTTGCGATTGTAGAAAGCTAGCCACGGTGGATTTTATCGCCGTAGCGTTAGAATTTGCGCAAAGCGCAAGCAGGGTGCAGAGTTCATAAATTTAGCGGCGAGATGAGACTAATAAATTTTACAAAGAGCGAGCTTAACGGCTATAATTGCGTTTTTTGTGGACGAGCTTAGCGCGAAATTTCGCTTAGATACGCCGCGAGCTGCCCGTATGCGATGCCGCTGTCGTTGCAAGGAACGGCGCGGTTTAGATGAAATTTGATGCCCCGCGCGCATAGCTTCGCGCACGTAAGATTTAGAAGCGTGGCGTTTTGAAAGACTCCGCCGCTTAGCACGACCTCGAGCCCGAAGCCCTCCGCAAACTCAGCGATGAAATTTGCGATGGCGTTTATAAATTTCGTCGCGGCCAAGCGCGGCTCATCGCTCAAAGCCTGCAAAAACGCCTCTTCGTAATCGATCACGTAGCATTCACCCTCAAAGCTCGGTGCGCAAGCTCCGTTTTGCAGGAATTGATCCGCATCGGCGACGTTTTTGCTTTCAGAATTTATTAAATTTAGAGCAGATGTTTGCTTTATAGAATTTACAGCGACGTTTGTATTCTTTTTACCGCCGCCTGCGATGTTTCGAGCCGCCCGCTCAAGCCAGTCTTTGCTTGCCGCATCGTCTGCAAGCTCTTTAAAATCGCCTCGCAGCGCGCAGCTGTTTTTGGCGCCGCTATGATTTTGCGCATTCAAACTGCCCTGCTTTGCTTTGCGCTCTGTTTCGTGCCGCAAATCATCGGTATCCCGCTGCTGCGAAGCGGATTGCGGCGCGTTCTGGATAAAATTTTCGCCCTCCTTTCGCAGCGTAAATTCGTAGCTCTGCTCGCAGCCGTCGATATATAGGTTCTCAAGTCGCATGCCCGCTTCGCCGTCGAAGCTGACGGCTCGCAGGTCGCAAATGACCGCAGCAAACGCATCGAACAGCCGCCCTAGCGAGCTTGAGCGGACGGCACGCGGCGCGATTTTTTCTAAATTTGCGACTTCGCTTGCATTAAATTTTGCTAAAAACTCGTGCGCAGTGTCCTTTGCATTAAATTTAAATATGAGCGCGAGCGCAAGTTTGTAGATGTTTTTGATCGCATTCTCGCCGCCGATAAGCGCGATCTCGTCGAATTTTGCCACGCGATTAAAGCCGAACTCGTTAAAAATCATCGCCTCGCTGCCCCAGATTGTGCCGTCCGTACCATAGCCCGTGCCGTCGAAGCAAAAGCCGAGGTATTTTTTGCCGCTTCTTAGCAGATCGTTTTGTGCCAGATTCGATACCAGATGCGCGAAATGGTGCTGGTAGCGCACCACGGGGTATCCGCGCTGCTCAAAAAATCGCGTGTGCGAAAACTGCGGGTGCAGATCCGCGATGATGGCGTCGAATTTCAGCTCGTAGGCGCGCACGAACATATCCAAAAGCGCGAAAAATCGCTCATTCGTGGCGACATTTTTAAGATCGCCGATGTAAGGCGAGATGAAAATTTGCCCGTCTTTGTAGATCGCAAACTGGTTCTTAAGCTCCGCTCCGAGCGCGAGAAAAGTGCCTTTGAACCGGAATTTGCTAGGGAAAATTTTTGGATTCATTCCGCGAGATGTTCGCAAAAACAGCGCGTGATCTAAAGCGTCCGCTTCGGCGAAAAAATTCGTGTATCTCGCCAAATTTGCGGTACTTGTCGGTTTTACTGTATCTGCGAGATTTGCAGCATTTGTGGAATTTAGGGCGCTTGCGAGATTTGCTAGACCTGCGCCGCGGACGGATTTCGTTTCGCAAACAGGTTTCGCTTCGGCGGCGGAATTTGCGTCATTTTGGTTTTTTTGAGGCGCCGAATTTATGGCGTCGGAGTTGTTTTCGGAAATGAAATCTGCGGCGTCGTAACTTGTATCCGTATCGGAAGGTCTTTGCGAGTTCTCTAAATTTTGCTCGCCCGCAAAATTTTCCTTAAAATTTTGCGGCGCGATAAGGGTTTGAGAGGTTGCAGAATTAGCCGCAAAATTCTGCGCTAAGATTAAATTTAGCGCGGAATTTTCGGTCTTGGCGCAGGTTGAAAGCGACGCGAAAATTTTGCTCGAATTGCAAGCCGTTTTTGAATCAGGCGCTAAAGTTTGTGCTTCAAATGGTGGTAAAAAGGCGATACTATCGTCGCTCGGCGTTAAAATTTCGCGATTATTGTCCAGGTAAAACGAGATGACGCCGCCCAGCTTCTCGCGCAACTCCTCGGCGTTAAAAATAATGGGCTCGCCGCTGATATTGGCGCTTGTGGCTACGATCGGGCGATCAAAGTATTCAAAAAGCAGCAGATGCACGCCGGTGTTGGCTAGGAAAATGCCGATTTTATTAAGGTTCGGCGCCACGCTTGGAGCGATAAAAATCGCGCCTGCTCTAAAAATCGCCGAAAAACTTGCGGGCAAACGCACGAAATCGCCCTCGCTATCGGAATGGGCGCCGCGCGCGTCCGCCATGCACGCCTGCGCAGAGCATGAACCTTGCAAATTTATCGTCTGTTGCGGACTCGGCTCGCTCACCGAGCGCTGCAAGCCCATCCTATCCTCAGCATGTCGCAAGCCCTGTATATTCGCCAAATTTTGCGAAATAGGCTCGTTCGTCGCAAGCCAAGAATCAGGCTTCTTCGCCGCGCATTGCAAGTCTTGGCTATCCGCTGCGGACTGTAAATTTAACTCATTAGCTGTATGTCGCAGCTTTAGCTCGCCTTCTGCTTGCAGTAGGCTTAAATTTTTAGCCGCGTACTGCGAACCAGACCCATTCGATGCGCGTCCTAGCTCGTTTTCTGCGCTCCGCGAGTCGCCCGCAACCGACGCATCGCAGGCGAAATTACGGCGCGCCGGTTTGCTGAAAATTTGCGCACTATGCAACCCGCCCTGCTCTGCGCAAACTCCAATATTTTGCGTACTAAAATTTTGCGCCGCGCAATTTCGTAAATTTCGTAACGCAGAGCCCTGCCCTTGCGCCGATTCTTCTTGCTCACTCGCAAATCTCAGCGATATAAAATTTTCGCCTTGCGTCTTTAAATTTTGCGCGCCGAAATTCACCGCAAAGCCCGCCTCTGTGCGCCAAGAAAACTCACGCTTTTTTAAAATCACGATCGGCTTGACATTGCAATCTATCAGTGCCTCCTCCTCTGCGCTTAAGCTAGCTGCGCGCCATGCCTGCGCTGCGTCGCGACACATGATCGCAAAGGGCTTGCTCGGGCGTTTTTTGAGCATTCGCAGCATGCGTACCGCGCGCTCGTTCGTCGCATCGCAAACGATATGAAAGCCGCCCATCCCTTTGATCGCACCGATCTGTCCACGCCGCAAAAGCTCCGCCGTGCGCGCTATCGCCTCCTCGCCGCTTGATAAAATTTTACCGCCCACGCCGCATAAAAACAGCTGCGGACCGCAGTGCGGGCAGGAGATCGGCTCGGCGTGATAGCGGCGCGTGAGCGGGTCCGTGTATTCGCTGCGGCAAAACTCGCACATCTCAAACGTTCTCATCGTGGTATTTGCGCGGTCATACGGCAGTGCGGCGATGATGCTAAGGCGCGGGCCGCAATCCGTGCAGTTGATAAATGGGTAGTGAAAGCGCGGATTTTGCGGGTCGTAAAACTCTTTTTTGCACTGATCGCAGATTGCAAAATCGGGCAAAATTGGGTTAAATTTACGCCCCTCCTTAGATTGCGTGATCTTAAAATCAGTAAAATTCTGCGTAAAATCTTGCGTATTTAGATCGGTGCGGATAATTTTATCGATACGACAAAGCGGCGGCGCTTCGCTGGGAAGGCGCCGCTCGAAAATTTTTAAAATTTCTTCTTCGCGCGGATCTTGCTCGGTGCTTTGCGGATCGCGTTTAAAGCCCTGCAAATCCCCCTTCGCGCCTTGCAAGTCGCGCTTAATATTTTGCAAGCCTTGCGGCGATTCATTCTGAGACATACCGCGCTGCTGCGACGAATTTTGCACGATGAAATTTTGATCCGACGAAGCGGGCAAAATGGAGCCCTGCTCGTTTAGATTGGTCTCGAACAAGTCTGGCAATAGTTTATCACTCGCTACGGCTTGCAAATCGCTCGTCAAATCATACGGCAAGCTCGTCAAATCAGGCATGCCAGCTAAACCATTCGCTAAATCGCGCGACGAGCCGGTCAAATCATTTGGCAAGCTCGGTGTGCTCTGTGGCGAAAAGGAACTCTCGTTTAAATTTGAACTTGCAAAATTTCGTGATAAGTTCGCGGCCTTGTTAGAATCCGACTCGGCAGAATTTAAAGACTGAGCAGCCGATGACGATGCTTTCTGTGCTTGAATTTCGTTAGAATTTGGCTCATCTAAATTTAAAGGGGCGGAATTTTTATCAATCAAGCCTTTTTGCGGCTCGGAAAGGTCTGCGCAAACGATGATTTTAACGCCCTCGCCGTCGTTATAAACCTCGCCTTTCAGCCCCAAATCCACGGCGAGCTTGTAGACGAACGGGCGAAACCCGACCCCCTGCACCGCTCCGAAAACCTCAAATTTAGCCGCTTTCATGTATGTGCTTTCATAAATTGCGCGCCGCAGGAGCTGTTTTGCGAGCAAAATGCGCTTGCGCCGGGCGGACAAAGCGTTCCGGACGCTGCAAAATATGCTCTAAATTTAATAAAATTTGATCCTTTGCTTCCGCGCCCTTTGCCGCTTTTTTAAAATTTCGCGCGATCTCATCTGCGTTAAATTTAGCCCGTATGGCGCAGCTATCGGCACCGCAATGCCCGCGCAACTCGCTGTTTTGCGAATAAGGCTTTGAAGCTTTGCCAAAAATACGCATATATGCCCGATCTAGCGAGCTTGAAGCGCGAATTCGTCGCTAAAGCTCGCGTCAAAATTTTTGCAAAGCTTAAGCATTAAATCCGCGAACTTGCGCCCGCCAAACATCGCGCCGCCGAAGATCAAAACGTCAAAATCCTCTTTGCGCTCATCCGCCAGATCGCTTAAAAAATAGCCCAAACTATCGAAAAATCCGAACGCAAACAGCTTTTCATTGGCGCCTGCGAGCGCATAGCTCATCGCTGAGCGCAAAATTTTATCCGCTTGCACGCAGCCGCGCTCATCGGTGCAAAAATCGAGTCGCACCCCTTTGCCGCCCGCAAAATCCTCCGCAGCCGCCATCAAAAACGCCGCATCGCGCTCCCAGATAAGCTGTGCGGCGACGCTAAAGATGCTGTGAAATCCCACGTTTGCGCTTTTTAAAATTTCATCGATTTTCGCGGCATCTACGTTAAATTTGGCGTTAAAATTTTCAAGCAGCTTAGCGCCCGTTTCGTCGGCGCAAATTTGCGCCTTAATCTCGTCGAAGCTGCGCGGCAGATCAAATTTAAGCAGAATTTTTTTAGAGCTTTCGCCATAAATTGCGATCTCATCGTCCGCACCTACGCCCAAAAAGCAGCGCAAAACGCGTTTTTTGGAGTCGTTCAAAACCCCCTTCTCGCGGCACGTAAGCGCAAAAAGAGCGGAGTTTTTGTCGTTTGAGTTTTTCAGATAAGAGCTTGCGCTGCCACTTAAAAAATCCTCGTTTTGCACGATCAAAAAGCCGTTTTGAAGCGGCGCGACTTTAAAAATTTTATCTTTTTGCGCCGCATTTTCACATTTTGCGCTTAAAAAATAGATCCCATCGCTTGCCAAAGCGCGCACCAGCGCAAACACGAATATGTCGCCCGCAAGCTTTACGTCAAAAAATTTAGGCGTGTCCTCGTGGTTTTTTCTAAAGATCGCATTGGTTTTTAGGCTTATGAGCGGCTTTTCGAAGGCTGCGAGCGCAATTTTGCTCTTTTCGTCGCTCGCAAAAATCCCATCCAGCGCGCCCACTCCCGCGGCTATCAAAAAATCGTCGCTAAAATCCACATCCGCCTTGAGCGTGAAAGTTGCGCCACCGCGCTCGATCTGAACCTGCCTGGCATGAAATAAGTTTATGCGGCAAAACTCCAGTAAGCGGGCAAAATTCTCCCTGTTTACCGCTTCAAATTTGCCGTCATGAAGAACGCCGGCGCCGCTTATTATTTCGAATTCGTTTTGAGACGGCTCGGCGCGAGCGAGGTATTCCTTCATCACTCGCGGGGTAAAGTTATTAAATTTAGCCGCGCTACGGGCATTTGAAATTTCATCCTCGAAAAATTTGCTTAAATCGCCCAAGGAGGCATCTTCAAACGTGCCGTTAAATTTCAGCGTTTTCGCTTCGGTGCTGTCCTTGTCCACCACGCGCACGGAGGATTTTGCCAAAAATATGGAGTTTGGAATCAGAGGCATCGCCTCGTCGCTAAATTTTAAAATTTCATCCTCGCCGCCGCGCACGAAAAGGCTTATTAAGCTCGCCTCTTTTTTTAGGCAAAACTCAAGTGCGCTTTTGCGAGCATAAAACAGCAAAAAGTGCGCTATCAGCGCGTTTTCATTAAGGTAGTTAAACTCATATGCTACTATCATCTCGCCCCCTTTTTGCAAATCGATCCGCGATGTCTTGGGCGCTAAGATCGGCGATTTTTTCATGCGCGAAGCCAAGATCCGATAGGTGCTTAAGCGCCGTTTTTTCCATGATTTTTGAGGACTCTAATATCACGGAGCTTAGCTTAAAGCTCGCCTCCTCGATGCGCCGCGGTACGACAGCTAGAATTTTAACGTGAGGCAGATCACCGCAAAGATCCATCATCTGCAGGGTTTGAAGCATTTCGACCTCGTGTGCCGAACCGCTCCAGCTGATCTGCTTAGGCATCGCGTCGTAGTCGAAAAAATACACCTCGCCGCCCTTTGCGCCGTCCGCGTCTATGCAATCTACGAGCAAAATTTCATCAAATTCCGCTATCGTAGGCATCAAAAAGCTAGCCAGAGTCCCGCCGTCGATAAATCGGATCTGATCCGCGCTACTGCTCGGCGCGGCTGAATTTACGGCGACAAAGTCCGAATTGATAGAGCTTTGCGCTGCGGAATTTATAACGGAATTCTGCGAAGTAAAATTTGAGGCGGAATTCTGCTTTGCGGAATGTTCTGAAGTAGAATTTCGGTCTAAATTTACTGCTGCGAAATTTTGCTCGGAGATAGAATTTTCATTTGCAGAATTTTGCGAGGTAGAATTTTGTATCGCAGAGACTTGGGCGGAATTTTGCATAAAATTCTGCGCCGCGAAATCCTCGCCCACCATAGAATTTCTTGCGGCGGCTTTAGGATAAAATTTATAGTTCTGCGCGAGCGCGCGGACGAAGTGCACACCTATGCCCTCGTCCGCGTAGATGACGTTGCCGATACCCAGTACCAGCACTCTCAAGCGTGCTCTTCCTTTTTAAATTTATAACCGCTTACGATCGCATCCATCGCGCCGTCTCTACCCTTGACGGCGTTAAAGACCGCCATATAGACGTGGATCGGCACGAAGATTATGATGATATTCATGCAAAGATGATGTATCATTCGCACTTCGCTTAGACCGCCCATCGCCGCTTCCAGCGGGCGCAAGAGCCCATATAGCGCGCCGCCGAGCCCCTCGTGATAGACGTGCACATATAATATCATACCCGTTAGGCAGATTACGAACAATACTAGATAAAAGCCCAGATAGGAGATGAACTGTAGCGGGTTGTAAACGCCGCGAAGATGCGGGTGCTCGCCCAAAAAGATATAGTATTTGATCTGAGCTATCCAGACGCGCGGGCTAAAAAAATCCTTGATGCTTAAAAGCTCTTTTCTGCTCTTTTTATCGAAGAAGAAAAGATAAGTTTTAAAGATCGCCGCGCCGATCATCGCAAAGCCGAAGATCAGATGCACGAATCTAAATTTAGCCTGCATAAAAAGCACCGGCTCTGGACTCACCTCGGGCGCGGTGAAAACAAAGGCGATGTAATATCCGGTGATCACCAAAATCGTAATGCAAAGCGCACGCAGCCAGTGCGTGATCCTAAGACCGATTGAGAACTCGTATTCCGCAAATCTTTTTTTCATCGTTTATCCTTTGCTGGGATCTACCCTATAGCAGCCAAGCTCCGCCCCTTTAGCGTCCATTACGTGCACGGCGCAGGCGATACAAGGATCGAATGAATGGATGCGGCGGATAATCTCTAGTGGCTTGGAAAGATCGGCAAGCTTAAGTCCGATCAAGCAGGATTCGTAAGCGCCCATAGCACCGTCTTTATCCTTCGGTGTGGCGTTCCAAGTAGATGGCACGACCGCCTGCCAGTTTTTGATGACGCCCTTTTCGATCCTGCACCAGTGGCTAAGTGCGCCGCGCGGCACATGACCGATATAGCGACCTTTGTACTCTTTGGAGTTATCGATTACATATTTTGCGCAGGTTTCAGTGTCGCCGCTTTTAATGTTTGCGATCAAATTTTCTAGCGCGATCAGTCCGTTGTTGGCTACGACTTTGGCCTCGATCATACGGCAT
>NZ_CALIMY010000051.1 GCF_938045205.1 uncultured Campylobacter sp. | reverse complement strand
TCATGAAGAAAAAGTTTTGGTTATTGGTGGCAATGGTTTTAAGTGTTTTATTTTTGTGCCTGTTTGCCTTGTATTGCTATTTTGCAAAAGAAAACGATATTATTATCAACAATTCGCACATAACATATTTTAAAAACATATCAAGCGGGTTGGAAATTTTTAAAATAAACAATGATAGCTTTATTAAGAAAAACTATAAATTGAAAATAAATGTTTTATGTTTTATTTTGTGTCTGATTTCCTTATTGTCAGGTTTTGGCTATCAAGAAATTATTTTTGTCATTTCTATACTTGTCGTTAGATTTTTGCCAATATTCCTATTTTCGATACTTCAAAATAAAAAATTTGAATTTTATAATCCAGGATATTTATGCATTAAAACAAGAACCGGAAAACAGATAGTTCCTTTGGTTTCAAAAGAAGATACAAAAGATGTAAGAGAATATTTTTTAAATAAGCTTAATATCGATATTATCGATAAAGTAAATTATTTTATGTAGTCAAATCCCCCCCCCCCCAATAAAAAAAAGAGATATAAACGAGCAGAGAAAGCATTGATAAAGGGTGTACCTATTACAGGTAGTCTTCAATCGCTACAAGAATATTTTTCTGATTTACCAAAAATGTCAGAATTTTTTATCGTATTGGTTCGTTAGGTTTTTTCTTTGTATTTTTGCTTTGCATGTATGTGGCGAATATATTTATAAAATTCGTCATATATTTTTGCATAAATAAAGGCATAAAAGGATTTAAAATTTTCCCATTTATAAAAGTCGATGAGCCGTGGCATGGCGGATATTTATATTATTCCGTTGTGGTATCGGCGCACTACTATTTGATTTATTTGTATAGCAGTCAAATTTACGACGAGGTTAAAGAGTACTTTTTGCAGAAAAATATAAATATAGACTATATTAAAAAGGACTATACGGTTTTTATCTAGGAGGATATGCGAAGGGGCGGTAAATTTAAAACTAAAATTTCAATATTTTATGGTGCCGTCATTAAATTTCGTAGCGATACCGAGTGCAAATACGGCGTAATTTTAGCGCTAAATTTTATGCGTAGAAGCGCTTGTTGAAATTCTAACCGCCTGTCGCTGGAATAAAATTTCGTCGGTAGAATTTCGCCTCTGCGATATTTCTACGCGGAATTCTATCGGTAAAATTTCGAAGGCAAAAATTTTGCGCCTTACCCTCTTAAATCTCGCCCTGCGAATTCCGCTCAAGCGAAATTACCTTGTGAAATTCCGTCTGTTTATATTCGGCTAAGCTCACACTCGGTAGTATTTGTCATTTTATTTGCGGAGGTTGCTTTGAAAGAGATAAAATCCAAGCTCATCATAGCGTGCTTGGTTGTTACGGCGGGCGTATTTTGTCTGATCGCAGGCAGTGCGTTTATGGATAGGTCCAAAACTCAGCCCGCGCAAAATTCCACGGCGAGTCGCGCCACAACCTCCGGCAATTCCTCCAATCGGCCGCTAACGGACGAGGATCGCGCCGCAATAGCAAGGTACCGGTACGAAAGGCTGGGCGCCGAGTTAGATTTGGACGAGTGCGTAGTGCATGGCGATGAGCGAATGGAGTATTTCTGCAAGCTTTTGCGCTCCAAGGACACTGCTCGTATTCTGGCATTTATGCGAGAGCAGCGCATCACTGCGGGCGATCCGCTGCATTTTGGCATAACGGCGATAATGTATTCTAGCTTTTACAACGATGCAAACACCACCGAAGAGCTGATCTATCACGGAGCGGATATCAACCGCACGGACGATTTTTCTCATTCGGCACTAAGCTATGCTATCGAAAATAACTCTACCGCCGCCGTGGAAGTTCTACTCAAGCACGGAGCTAGCTTTTCTAGCGTTAAATATGTTCGTCCGTGGCTTACATACCCTGGATACGGTGACTCCTATTTGGTTGTTACTAGCGACGCACAGGTAAAGACATATTCCATAACGCCTAAAAGTGAAGGTACTAATGCGGTATCCGATCCACTCTATTACGCCGTAGCAGGCGGATTTTTGCAGATGACGGAGCTTATGCTTAGCAGCGGCGTAAGACCTGAGATTACCGCTTGGACGGACGATAATTGTATCGCTTTTACACTCAAACACCGCAAAGATGAGCGGCAGCCGAACTGCTCCATCTATCAGATGCTGCCGCAACGATATGACGCAAGTATGCTAAATTTGCTGCTTAAATACGATTTGGCAGGACTTCCGGACGATGAGCGTATTCAAAAAAAATACGATGACTGCCGTAAGGATTTGGATACGTTGAAGGAGTATAAGAAAATATATCTAAAGCATATGGATGATTATTGTTACGATGAGATTATTTTAGATTTGACTTTATTAAACAGCTCTAGGTATGAGCTGCTTAGATATATGATGACGGAGCGCTCAAAGTATTCGGAAAATGATGTAATCAAGCTTAACAAAGGTTCGCTGCCCGATCTTAATAGATGCGGCTCGGTAACGCCCAATGTGGCGCTGCTTGGTATCTACGATACGCTTATAAAGCACTATTCTGCGCTCTGCGGCAATGAGCCTAATGGTGCAAGCGGCTTTGATTTGGATAAATTTTTTAGATATTTACACTTAGAAAAATTGGAATATTATCTTAAAATAGAGTATGAGGGCAAGGTGATAAGAGTGGAGGAGTACGATAAAATTTTAAGGCGCGATGCGTCTAAGCAACTAGAGCAAGCGGGATCCAAGGCTGCAGATACCGCGTCCGCCAATGAGTAAATTCTATAAAATTTACAGACGCGATTATCGGCTTCGCAGCTGCTATGTATCTTGCAAAATTCTATAAATTACGCCGATTTAAAATTTGCGTCGTTTTGCTTTGTAAAACGCATGGAATTTTGTCGCCATGACGCAAGCGGTTTGCAAAATTCCGGCATGTATGTAAATTTTAAAAATTCCGAGAGTTGCGGCGCGTTAAATTATATAAATTTAGGCGTTAAAATTCTACTGATATAGACACCTGCGAAATTCGCCGCTTAAAATTTCGCGCTACAAATTCTTAAATTCCATCTCCAGCTGCTTGCGCCAGTCTTGCAGCGAGCGCTCTGCGTCCGCGGCGTATTTTTCGATAAGCGCATCCGTTTTATTGAGAAACTCAAATAGCTTGCCCTCCCACACGGCGGGGTTTAGGTTGCTTTGATGCATCGTTTTGATGTAAACCAGCTCCTTGCTAAGAGCCTCAAGCCCGTCTAGATAACTCTCACGAGCCCCTTCTTCTCGCAGCTCTAGCCGCTTTAGATCTCGCAGTTTGCCCTCTAAAATATCGCAAAATTTCATATATCTTTGCGAGTTAAGTTCGGGGTCTGCGGCGTCTGCGCGCGCGGAAGCCTTTTGGACCTGAAAATACACGAGCGCGCCCACTGCAAGGGCGACTGCGAACATCAAAGCGAAATTAGCCATTTTTTCTCCTTAAGCCGTCCAAGCCCACGACCGCGAGCCCGAACCAAATTAGCGAAAAGCTCAAAATTTTGTAGCTCTCAAGCTCCTCGCCGTAGATAAATACGGCGATCAGCATGCTCATGCTAGGGCTGATGTATTGCATAAAGCCGATCGTAGATAGCGGCAGATACTGCGTGCTTACGGCGAAGGTAAGCAGCGGCAAAATCGTAATCAGTCCGCTTGCAAACAGCAGCGCGCCGCTTGCGCTAAAGCCGAAAGCGCCGCTTCCTTTCAGCGCGCAGTAGATCAGAAACGCGAGTGCAGGTAGCAGCATCAGCGTCGTCTCGCAAAACAGCCCCTCAAAGCTAGGCACTTTTACCTTCTTGCGTATGAGCCCGTAAAATGCAAAGCTAAGCGGCAGCACGAGCGAGATTATCGGCAGCCTACCCAGCGCGTAAATTTGCACGCCGATAGCCGCAAAGGCTAGCAGCAGGGAAAGCTTAGCCGCCGCGCTTAGCCGTTCGTGCAGAAACAAAGCGCCCAAAAGCACCGAAAATAGCGGATTTATAAAATATCCGAGGCTGGTGGCTAAAATTTGATCGGAATTTACCGCGTAGATATAAATGCCCCAGTTCGTGCTGATAAGTAGTCCCGTACAAAGCAGCGTGAGAGCGATTTTAGGGGTGCTAAGAAGGCGCGCGACGTTTTTTAAGCGGTGCGTAAAGCAGAGAAAAACGAGCAGCAGCAGGAAGGACCAAACGACGCGATGCGCTAAAATTTGCACCGCATCCACGTCCTTTATGAGCTTGAAAAATATCGGAAAAACGCCCCACATAACAAAGGTGGCAAGAGCAAGCATTAGCCCTTTAGTGCGGTTTTCTTCCATAAAATTCCTTCCAAATTGCCTAAAGGCGCTATTTTAAGATTTTTTGGGTTAATAAAAGCTTATTTGGGTATAATCGCGAAATTTTACGAAATCTAGGAGGGGCTATGAGCTGGAGTAGGACATCGTGGAAAGATTATAAAATTTTACAGCAGCCGATCTATCAGGATGAAAGTGCGGTGCAGGCCGCCAAAGAGCGCCTTTATAAGTTGCCGCCGTTAATTTTTGCGGGCGAGGTTCGCAACCTAAAAGCCGAGCTTGCGCGCGCCAGCGAGGGTAAGTCGTTTTTGCTTCAAGGCGGCGATTGCGCGGAGAGCTTTAATGATTTTAGCGCGAATAATATCCGCGATATGTTTAAGGTAATGCTTCAGATGGCGATCATTCTTACCTTCGCAGCGGGTCGCCCCGTCGTGAAGGTAGGTCGTATCGCAGGGCAGTTCGCAAAGCCACGCAGCAGCGACTTCGAAGAGGTTGGCGGCGTGAGCTTGCCTAGCTACCGCGGCGACATAATCAACGGTTTTGAGTTTAGCGAAGCGGCGCGCAAGCCGGATCCTGCGCGCATGATCGAGGCGTATCATCAAAGCGCTTCGACGCTGAATCTGCTCCGCGCCTTTTCTCGCGGCGGTCTTGCGAACCTGCACGAGGTGCATAAGTGGAATTTGGGCTTTTTGAAAAAAGGCGAGCTGGAGGCTAAATTTAACGAGCTCAGCGATGAAATTTCGCGTACGCTTAAATTTATGGAGGCGTGCGGACTGAGCGCCGCTAACTCTCCGAGCCTTGCCGAGACAGTGCTTTACACATCGCATGAGGCACTGCTGCTGCACTATGAGGAGTGCCTTACGCGCATCGACAGCACCAGCGGCGATTGGTACGACTGCTCGGCGCACATGCTTTGGATCGGCGAGCGCACGCGCGGCGCGGACGATGCGCACGTGCATTTTTTAAGCGGTATCAAAAACCCTCTCGGCGTCAAGATCGGCCCAAGCGGCACTGCGGATGAAATTTTGCGCCTTTGCGACAAGCTCAATCCTCAAAACGAAGCAGGCAGGCTAAACGTCATCATCCGCATGGGCGCGGATAAGATCGGCGCGCGGCTGCCGCAAATTTTACGCGAGCTAAAGCGCGAGGGCAGGGCGATCCTATACAGCATAGACCCGATGCATGGCAACACCGTCAAGACCGCAAACGGCTACAAAACGCGCGAGTTTTCTAAAATTTTAAGCGAGGTTCAGAGCTTTTTCGAGATCCACGCCGCGGAGGGCACGCATGCGGGCGGCATTCACCTTGAGATGACCGGTCAAAACGTCACCGAGTGCACGGGCGGCTCATTTAACGTGACGCAAGAGACGCTAAAACAGCGCTACGAAACGCAGTGCGATCCGCGCCTAAACGCAGATCAGGCGCTAGAGCTTGCGTTTTTGCTCGCCGATAATCTAAAAAAGGCGGAGTAGCCCGTTTTTATCGCGCTAAAATTTGGTCGCAGCTTGGAATTTTAGTCGTAGTTTTAGGCGTTTTGACGTAAGCCGGCGTTGCGACCGCGCTTTGCGCTTGAAATTTAATCATATCTTGGCGCGAGCGATTTAAATTTACGCGGCTTTAATCTAAAATTTATATGGAGCAATCACAAAAAATTCCGTAAAATTTTATCGTAGCGGAAAGGCGGCGCCACTAGGTTCTACGAGGAATTTTAATCTTAGCGCTAGAATATGCGACGTCGCGGCAAAGCGTAGAATTTCGCCTGAATCTGTAATGCTTTGTTTGATTTTATTTTAGTTTTGTGGCGCGGTTTGAAATTTCAAAAATTTTACTGTCGCGGAATTTGGAAATTTAATTTTAAGCCTATTAGTAGAAAAAACTATTGCGGCTGATTTAAGAGTTTTGCAAAGTCAAATTCATTAAGCCATTTTGATTTCGCTCTTCATACCTACTATTTTTGACATAGATTACTCCTTAAATTTGATTTTATTGAGTTTCATATATTCTTCAAAATAGTCCCAAGGACCATGATATAGCGTTTCAAGTCCGTTCCCGCAGTTATCTACGCGTATCCTTATCTCGCCATAATTATTGCTTGTCCATGTTTTTGTCGTATTATCTTCTAGTAATGTAGTACCGCGATAAGTAAGTTTATTTAGATCCCTTTTTCCCGTTTCAATTGAATCGATATCTTCACAAAAACTATCAAAATTCCTATTTTTTAACATTGCCATCAGCGAGCCTGTTGTTCCACTATACTTTATAATGTACACGATCTTATCGCTTTCTCCTCGAATTTTATCAGAGGCAGTGAAATTCTTATCGGATTTAAATACTGCAATAGAGTTATATTGAAAAAATTTTAATATCCAATCCGATTCTTGATGCGTTTTTTCATCGTGATACTTTCTCTTGTAATAAACCGAATAATTAAGTTCTCCTTTATCATTAAAAAGCTTGTTATCCTCCCATGGATATACCACGTCTTCATCATCTATAGCTTTTAGTATGGATTTATCTATCTGCGTGACTTGTTTCCCGTCTTTACAAATTTGTCTGCCGATAGACAATAGATTTTCTAAATTTAATTCTTTAGATACTTTCCAAAATTCACACTTATCATCGGGGCGCTTGTCGCCGTTACACTTACGATAAATTTCCCACCAGTCGATATCAAAGTCTAAATCCTTCGGCCTACTGTCTCTTAAAAAGATTTCATAAAAAGGGTAATTGCTCTTTGCATGCTCATTTTTCAAATACTGCTTAAACGCTATCTCTTTTAGTTCATTATCCGATAAGATGCCAAAATGCAAGGGATTGGTGCAAACTCCGGCGTAGTTTAAACCCATATTTATAGGCATATAAGGGATAAAAGTCAAAATGCAGATGATAAAAATCGCAGAGATTATATAATGGCGCTTTATAAATTTTAGAAAATTAATAAGATATTTTTTCAAAATTCGTCCTCTTATATATTCGTTATTTCGTTAGTTTTATATCGAGTGCGACTACGGCGATTGCGACGTTTACGTCGTGCGTAATGCTAAGGCTTGCGGATTTGATATGAAATTTTTTACGGATTTTTTTACGTATTTTTAGATGCGGCGCGCCTAGGGCGTCTTTGTAAATTTTAGCGTCTTTAAAGCCGAATTCCGCGCCGATGCCGGTGCCTAGCGCCTTGCTAAGCGCCTCTTTGGCGGCATAGATGCCCGCTATACTTTCGTCGCGCAGCGCGGATGAGCGCTCGGATTTTTTCAAAATGCGCTTTAGAAATTTCGCGCCGTATTTTGCGCGCAGCGCCGCGATCCTGCGCACCGCGGTTATGTCCGTGCCGATCTTTATCACGGTCTAGCGCCCCGCGGTTTAAATTTAATCACGATTACAAGCTCTCTTTAATCTCGATGTCAATGATCTTATCGCCCTGCCTAATCGCGTCCAGAACCGCTAGGCTAGGCTGATCTACGATACGACCGAACACCGTATGCACGCCGTCTAGGTGCGGCTGCGCGCTGTGGCAGACGAAAAACTGGCTTCCGCCCGTATCGCGCCCCGCGTGTGCCATCGATAGCGCGCCGCGCACGTGCTTGTGCTTTTGGCGGTCGCATTCGCACTTTATGCGCCAGCCCGGGCCTCCTGTGCCGGTGCCGCGCGGACAACCGCCTTGAATTACGAAATTTGGAATTACGCGGTGAAAATTTAGCCCCTTGTAAAACCCGCTGCGCGCGAGGCTGGCGAAATTCGTAACCGTCTGCGGGGCTTCGTCACCGAAAAGCTCCAGCTTCATATCACCCTTTTCGGTTTTTATCACGGCGTATTTATCGCGCGCCAAAGCCTCTGCGTCAATGTCGTAAATTTTTAAGTTTTCCATTTTTTCTCCTATGCGATGTTGGTGTAAACTGCCTGCACGTCGTCATCATCCTCTAGCCGCTCGAGCAGTGCATCAATGTCGCCCAGCTGCTCCTCGCTAAATTCGTGCTTTTCGTTGGCGACAAATTTTAAACTTGCGCTGATGATCTCAAGCCCTATCTTTTCGATACCTTCGTTTAGAGTGCCGAAGCTTTCGTATTCGCCGTAGATTAGAAGCGTCTTTTCGAGCTCGCCCTTGTCGTTTTCAAACTCGTTGATCTCAAGCTCGCTAAGACCGAAGTCGATGAGCTCAAGCTCCAGCTCCTCGATGTCGCGGCTCGGCAGCTTGGTCTCAAAAACGGCCTTGTGCGAAAACATAAATTTCAAACTGCCGCTCGGCAAAAACTCGCCCTTAGCTTTGTTTAAAATCGACTTTACGTTCGCGACGGTGCGGGTCGGGTTGTCGGTGGCGCATTCGATTATGAGAAGTGCGCCGTGGGGCGCCTTGCCGTCGTAAAAGATCGTTTTGATATCGGCGCTATCCTTGCCGCTTGCGCGCTTGATAGCCGCGTCGATATTGTCTTTGGGCATATTTTGCGCCTTTGCCGTAGCGATCGCGGCGCGCAGCTTGGAGTTCATCAGCGGATCTTCGCCGCCCTCTTTCGCAGCCATCGTTATGGCCTTGCCCAGTTTTGGGAAAAGTTTGCTCATCTTTCCCCATCTAGCTTCTTTTGAAGCGCGTCTGTATTCAAAAGCTCGTCCCATAAAATTCCTTAAAACTTAAATTTAAAAACGGGTGATTATAACGAAAAACCCTTAAATTTCAGGAGCGGGCGTTGAAATAAAATTTATTAAAAAGTAGTATAAGTTTTGAAATTTTAATCCGAAGGAGAGACCCATGGCTTTGAAACAAAGCGTAAAATTTAAGGCGCAAAATATCCACTGCGAAAACTGCGCGAGGACGATCAAAAACGCGCTTAAGGACGATTTCGGCGAGATCGAGGTGGACGTGGCAAGCGGAGTGGTGAGTTTAAGCTTAGATCCGCGCGACGAGGCTAAATTTAAAGAGGAGATGGACGATTTGGGCTTTAGCGTCGCAGAAAAGCTGGCCTAAAAACTAACGTATGTCAAGCAAAATCACTCTAAATATCGTTGGGATGAGCTGCGTAAACTGCTCCAATGCGATCGAGCGGGTAAGTCGCAAGATCGAGGGGGTGCAGGAAGCGCACGTAAATTTCGCAAACGGCAGCGGCGAGTTCGTACTTGCCGATCCGGCGCTTGAGGAGACGCTAAAAGCTAAGATCAAAAAGCTAGGCTACGACATTGCCGTGGATTATGAGGATTTGGAGCGCAAAAAGCGGCGTAACCTCAAAGCGACGCTATTTAGGCTAATCCTCGCTCTCATTTTAGCCGCGGCTGTAATGGCGGTGGAGATGAGCGGTTTTTTAGGCTTCGTCCCAAAGGCGTTACTTTGCGCGGCGATGGCGTGCGTGAGCCTATTTTACTGCGGTAAAAACTTCTTTTATCACGCTTACGGCTCGCTGAAAAACAGAAGCTTTGATATGAACGTGCTTGTGGCGATGGGAAGCTTTTTTGCGTTTGCCTATTCGCTAACGGCTGCGGCGTGGGTCTATACGCACGGCGCGCAGAATGAATTTACCAATCTTTATTTCTCATCCGCCTCGATGATAATCGCCTTTATCTCGCTTGGCAAATACTTAGAAGAGCGCAGCAAGATGAAGGCGAACGACTACATCAAGGGGCTAATCGATCTAAGCCCCAAAACCGCGCTTTTGATCAAAGACGACGGCACGATAGCCGAAGTGCGCGCAGAAGCGCTAAAGCCGGGCGATAAAGTACTCGTAAAAAACGGCTCGCGCATCCCTTGCGACGGGCTTATCGTCGAGGGCGGCGCGCAGATCGACGCCTCGCTCATCAGCGGCGAGAGCTTGGCGGTTTACAAAGGCGTGGGCGATGAGGTAAATGCGGGCTGCGTCAGCACTGACGGCGTCATCTACGTGAAGGTGACGAAATTTTCGCATCAGACGCTGCTTGCCGAGATTAAAAATCTGCTAAACGAGGCGGGCAACAAAAAGATGCCGATCGCGCGCTTTGCGGATAAAATTTCAAATATCTTCGTGCCCGCGGTGATTTTGATCGCGCTTGCTAGCTTTATAGCGTGGATGGCGCTTGACGGACGGCTCTCATATGCCGCATCCGCCGCTATCTGCGTGCTTATCATCTCCTGCCCGTGCGCGCTAGGGCTTGCGACGCCGATCGCTATCGTTTGCGCGATCTCAAACGCCGCAAAAGCTGGAATTTTAATCAAAAATCCCGAAATTTTAGAAATTTTAAAAGGCGCCGACGTCGCGGTTTTCGATAAAACAGGCACTCTTAGTAAGGGCGAAATTTCGGTAAGCTTCAGCGATCTGAGCGCCCAAGATCTCTACGCTTTAGCAAGCGCGCAAAAGCTTAGCGAGCATCCGATCTCAAAGGCGATCGTAAAATTTGCCGAGCTGAAATTCGGCGAAATTTCTAAATTTAACGGCGAGTTTGAAAGCATCGCGGGCAAGGGGATCGTCGCGAAAAATCCCACCGGCGAAATTCTTTGCGGCAGCGCGGGCTTTCTGCGCGAGCGCGGCGTGGATGCGGGCGTCGAAGTAGAAGCGGAGGAGCTTTTAGACAAGGGCTTCGGCGTCGTTTACTGCGCGATAGGCGGCTCGTATGCGGGCTTCATCGCATTTAGCGACGAGATCAGGGCTGAAGCGCGCAGCGTCATTCAGACGCTGCAAAAAAGCGGCGTAAAAACCGTCATGCTAACGGGCGATAACGCCAAAACGGCAAATTTCGTCGCTCGCAGCCTTGGCATCGACGAGGTGAGAAGCGGAGTGCTCCCAAGCGGCAAATATGAGTTCATCAAATCCCTGACCGACGAGGGCAAGCGGGTGCTTTTCGTGGGCGACGGCGTCAATGACGCGCCGAGCTTAAAAGCCGCCAGTATCGGCATCGCGATGAACGGCGGCAGCGACGTAGCCAAGGGCGCGGGCGACGTGATTTTTATAAAAAACGACCTTGAAAGCGTGCTGTATCTATTCCGCCTAGGCGGTGCTGCCATGCGGACGATTAGGCAAAACCTCTTCTGGGCGCTGTTTTACAACGCCGTGTGTATCCCGATCGCAGCAGGCGCGCTATATCCAGCGCTCGGCGTGCTTCTAAAGCCGATGTACGGCGCCGCAGCGATGTGCTTTAGCTCCGTAACGGTCGTGTTAAATTCCATCAGATTGAAATTCGCTAAATTTTAACGCGGCGGATTTTGCGCTAGGCGCGGAATTTTGCGCGGCGAAATTTAACTCTACTCGCTGCAAAATTCTTTTATTCTGCGAGGAATTTTACCTCGCAAATTCTATCTCTCTACTAATTGTGCGTAGAATTTTGTGGCACGGGCTTCTCTTACAAAATTTTATTTCACGATAAACCTAGCACGGAATTCCGCCAGATTTGTACAGCTTGCAAAATTTTATTTTACCGCTAGCTCGCGCGTAAATTTTAAAATTTTAGCCTGCCGATCGCTGTGCTCTCATATAGCCCTCCATTGCTGCGCCTATAACTACCATTATTTAACGCTGCTCGTCGCCGCGCCGTAAAATTTTAAAAATTCCGCAAAATTTTATAAGGCTGAAAGGAATTCCATAAAATTCCACCGCCCGCACTAAGTTTTAATAAATAAATTTAAAGGTAAAATAACGCTTCAAATGCAATTCGAGGTAGCGATGCGAAAAATTCTAATGGGTTCGTTTGTTTTTTGCGGCACGCTTTTTGGCGCTTCTTGCGAGCAGATGCTAAGCGATCCGCGCGGCTTTTTTAGCAAAGAGCCTGCGGACGAAGAGCTGCTGCAAAGCGATTTTGGCTGTAAAGGCTCGCTAGCTGGCGCAGAATTTTTGCAAAATTTAAAAAGCGCGGCTTCTGAGATCAGGGACGAAAATATCGATTGTGTCGGTAACGAAGCCTTGCTGAACGAAAAAAGGCTTGAGCGAACCTTGGCATTTGCGGGGATGGATGGCGAGGGCTTTTTGATCTATGCTAAAGAGAAAAACTACGCGCAAATTAGCGAAAAATCGCTTGAAGCCTTAGAATTTTACTCCGAGCGCAAGATTGGAAATTTCATCGCTTATGGCAAGTTTATGGGCGAGATCTCAGCAGCCAGGGAGGCGCTAAAAGATTATTTCGCCGCCAAATTTAATAAAAACGACGCCGATGAGCTGGCAAGCGCCGTTATAGCGGAATTTATCGCATACGCCGCAAAGGATCGCAAGGCGGGAGATTACGGTGAGCTTGAGCTGGCGCTAAAAGGCGGAGTAGGTGCAGATGAGTTTCGTACGCTACTTTTTAGCAAGGATTTTGCAATTTACGAGCTTGATAATGCCCTGGATCTGGCACTTTTGCTAGGATATGACGAGCGTTTTAGCGGTGCTTTGATCGAGCGAGGTGCGCAGGTGAATGCGGGTGAGGAAAACTCTCTATTTTACGCGATGAATAACGTTCAAAGCGCTAAATTTATGATCTCTAAAGGCGCTTTGGTTGGCTATAAAAACTCGCTTGGGCAAACTCCGATATTTTTCGCCGCCGCGGCAAAAAATTATGAGCTCGTAAAGTTGCTAATCTACTCGCACGCTAGCGTAAATGTCCGCCAGATCGGCAGCGCTGAAGCTCAGGCTCTAGCGTCGCTAGGCGAGCGTAGCGACGGCTGTGAACGTTCGGACGCGGGTAAGACACTGCTGATGTTTGCGGCGCAAAAAAGTACCAAGCAGATCGTTGAATTGCTCGTAAAATCGGGCGCAAACGAAAAAGCAGTCGATGAGTCGGGGTTAAATGCACTAGACTATGCGCTTGCGGGTGGCGAAGCGGCTACGCAGAGCTATTTGCGCTCGCTTGGATTAAGTCCTACGCAAGTAAGCGATGATTTTACGAGCGATCCGCAAGATGCGCCTGAGCGTGAAAATTAGCGGGTTTGATTTAAAGGGTCGCTCGCCGCTTCGTCGTCGTTTTGGGTTTGCAAAAGCCTTATGAGCTTTAAATTTAAGAGTTTTGTCACTTTGTAAATTCTATAAATTTAGCGGATTTTTCGAGCGCGAGTTGGTAGAATTTAACGCTTTAAAATTTTATCGCTTTGCTTGCGCAGGTTGCATGCTCTGAAATTTTGTAAACGCGCAGACGAGCTTTAAAAATGGCGATATTTGTGCGTTTATGCGCGATAAAATTTTTGCCAAAGGATTTTGGTTTGCTATCAAGAGCGGGATTTCGTCAAATTTTGCGCGAGAAATTTATCGCTTTTGCGACAAAGTAAGCGTTGCATCATTGTGGAATTTTACCTTGATTTGAAGCTTTTGCTATGTTAAATAGAATTTAATACGCGTTTATAAAATGCTTTTGATTACGCCGCGCGCGGTATTTTGCACCGGAGAGATTTTTCTGCGCGATAAATTGCTTAAAAATGCGTTCGCAAAATTGCAAACGCAGCAAAATAGCAGAGTTTGCTGCGTGATTAAGGCGCTCAATAATCGCCGTAAAAGAAAGCGCGTGAATACGAATAGTTGCTGCAAAGTGCGCAGAATTTTAAAATTTAACCTCTTATCGGAGGTTAAATTTTAAAATTTTATCAATCATCAAGGATTAAAATGTTAAAAAATTTGCTTATCTTTACGGCGATTTTTTTGCCCGCGCTGGCGCTTGCGGACGTGGAGCTCGCCGTGCGAAACAGCGAGCTTTACGGCGTACTGACGCTTATCCCGCCGGTTGCGGCGATCGTGCTTGCTTTTATCACCAAAGACGTGATTTTGTCGCTGTTTTTGGGCGTGCTAAGCGGAACCTTTCTCATAGGTATGGTCGATCAAAATATCGCAGCTTCGGCGCTTTTCGCTTTTACCGATCTATGCTCGCGCATGGTAAAATCGATGGCCGATACGTGGAATGCGGGCATTTTGCTTCAGGTTATGTGTATCGGCGGGCTCATCGCTTTGGTGACCAAAAGCGGCGGTACGAAGGCGCTTGCGCTCTGGCTTAGCAAGCACGCAGACACTCCCGTTTTGGGTCAAATTTACACCTGGCTGATGGGTATCGTGATATTTTTCGACGATTATGCAAACGCGCTGATCGTGGGCCCTATCATGCGACCGCTTATGGATAAATTTAAAATTTCGCGCGCAAAGTTCGCCTTCATCATCGACGCTACCGCCGCGCCGATTACCGGTATCGCGGTGATCTCCACCTGGGTCGGAGTTGAAATTTCGGCGATCAAAGAGGCCTACTCGCAGATCGGCATAGAAAACATAAACGCCTTTACCGTCTTTGTAGAGACGATCCCGTATAGATTTTATAATATTTTCATGATCTTTTTCGTAGTTGCCACCGCCGTGATGAGTAGGGAGTTTGGCTCGATGTATCGGGCAGAGATCGCATCTCGCGGCGGCAAGAGCGGAGCTGCGGATTTTAAAATCAAAAATTTAGAGGATCAAATTTTCGTACCCAAAGAGGGCGTAGTTCTTCGCAAGATAAACGCGCTGATCCCGCTAGGCGCGATGATCGTCCTTTCGGTCATAGGATTTTATCTCAACGGCTACAGCTCGCTAGAGGGCGAGACTTTGGAGGCGGTCAAAGCAGCTCCTCTTAGCTTCACTTCGATCCGCACCGCTTTTAGCGCGGCGGACGCCTCGGTCGTGCTGTTTCAATCCGCGCTCTTTTCATCGATCATCGCTGTCGTTTTGGGTATCGCGCAGAAAATTTACGGCGTCAAAGAGGCGATCGAGGTCTGGGTTGGCGGCTGGAAAAGTATGCTAAATACCGTTATAATCCTGCTTTTTGCGTGGTCGCTAAGCTCGGTTATCAAGGAGCTTGGCACTTCGCGCTACTTGGTCGAGCTTCTAAGCGACGCTACGCCGCGCTTTGCTCTTGCGATCGTGATCTTCGTGCTTAGCTCGTTTATCTCATTTTCCACCGGCACGAGCTTCGGCACCATGGGTATCGTCACCCCTCTGGCCGTACCGTTAGCGCACGCCGTGGGGCAAAAATACGGACTTAACGGCGAGGAATTTCACGTTTTCATGTGCGTAAACATCAGCGCGGTGCTTACGGGAGCGATATTTGGCGATCACTGCTCGCCGATTTCGGATACGACGATCCTCTCCTCGATGGGCGCGGGCTGTGATCACATCGAGCACGTAAGCACACAGATGACCTATGCGCTGGTCGTTTGCGGCATCAGTATCGTTTGCGGCTACCTGCCTGCGGGCTTTGGACTTAGCGTGTGGGGATGTCTGATCTTGGGTATCGCGGCTATCATTCTTTTACTGCGCACGGTGGGTAAAAGAGTGGATGTATGAATTGCGAAAGCTTCGGTAGCTG